>NZ_JBIWAM010000012.1:57139-65531 GCF_044760065.1 Pseudomonas sp. NPDC098740
TTTTTTGATGTTTGGTTGCGGGAGCCGGATTTGAACCGACGACCTTCGGGTTATGAGCCCGACGAGCTACCAGACTGCTCCATCCCGCGTCTGTGTGGCGGCATTGTACAGGCGACCGCCGGAGTGTCAACCGTTAATCCTGAATAGGGTCATATAAGCGTAGATGAGCGGCGAACGGTCGTGGGGGAGACTTAAGTTTCGGAATCGGAACGATTTCTCGTTTCTGCGCCGTCAGCCGTTACCCGCTCGTATCTATGCTCATATTTACAAAAGAGACGCGCACAAAAAAGGCCACTCTTTCGAGTAGCCTTTTTCGATGTTTGGTTGCGGGAGCCGGATTTGAACCGACGACCTTCGGGTTATGAGCCCGACGAGCTACCAGACTGCTCCATCCCGCGTCTGTGTGGCGGCATTCTACAGACGAACGCCGGAGTGTCTACCGTTAATCCTGAATAGGGTCAAATAAGCGTAAATGAGCGGCGAACGGTCGTGGGGGAGACTTAAGTTTCGGAATCAGAACGATTTCTCAATCCTGCACCGTCAGCCGTTACCCGCTCTTTTCTGTCTCGCGATTACAAAAGAGACGCGCACAAAAAAGGCCACTCTTTCGAGTAGCCTTTTTCGATGTTTGGTTGCGGGAGCCGGATTTGAACCGACGACCTTCGGGTTATGAGCCCGACGAGCTACCAGACTGCTCCATCCCGCGTCTGTGTGTCGGCATTCTACAGAGGATCGGCAGGCTGTCAACCTTCAATCCAGAGAAAACCTCTTCCCGTTCAATCGCTTAGCTTGAAAACAGGGCTGGGTGATGGGCTGTAAGGTCGGTGTGGCAAGGCTTTCAGCTCTATCGGGTGAAGCTTTTCGATTAAGAAAATAAATTCATCTGGCACTTTTCCTACGGGTGGAAAAGAACATTCAGAGTACTGGTGCTATATACAGGTGTCAGTGAGATACTGCCGATCTGACTCGCCAGTACTCCATTTCTTCACCATGAACACTGCTTTTATATGACGCAGCGAAAAATCATCCACGTCGATTGTGACTGCTTCTACGCCGCCATCGAGATGCGTGACGACCCGCGCCTGGCCGGTAAACCTCTGGCAGTGGGCGGTTCTGCGGATCGGCGTGGAGTGATCGCCACCTGCAATTATGAGGCGCGGGCTTATGGGGTGCGCTCGGCCATGTCTTCCGGACATGCCTTGAAGCTGTGCCCGGACCTGACCATCGTCAAGCCACGCATGGAGGCCTATAGAGAAGCCTCTAAGGAAATTCACACGATCTTTCGCGATTACACCGACTTGATCGAGCCGCTTTCCCTGGATGAGGCCTACCTCGACGTATCGGACAGTGCGCATTTCGGTGGCAGCGCCACGCGGATTGCCCAGGACATTCGCCGTCGCGTCTCTAATCAACTTCACATCACCGTTTCGGCGGGCGTTGCGCCGAACAAGTTTCTGGCCAAGATCGCCAGCGACTGGAAGAAGCCCAACGGCTTGTTCGTCATTACGCCGGATCAGGTCGAGGATTTTGTCAGTGGTTTGCCGGTGAGCAAGTTGCACGGCGTTGGCAAAGTGACCGCAGACAAATTAGGCAGGCTTGGCATCGTCGATTGTTCGCATCTGCGCGAATGGGACAAGTTGGCGCTTGTGCGAGAATTCGGCAGCTTCGGCGAGCGACTCTGGAGCCTGGCCCGTGGGATCGATGACCGGTTGGTGCACAACGACAGTCGTCGGCAGTCGATCAGTGTCGAAAACACCTACGACGTGGACCTGCCGGATCTGGTGAGCTGCCTCGATAAATTACCCGAGTTACTGGAAACCCTGGCCGGCCGCATGGCGCGAATCGACAGCAGCTATCGACCGGGCAAACCGTTCGTCAAAGTGAAATTCCATGACTTCACCCAGACCACTCTGGAGCAGGCCGGGGCAGGGCGGGATTTGGGGAGCTATCAGTTGTTGCTGACCCAGGCGTTCAATCGCGGCGGGAAACCGGTGCGGTTGCTGGGGATTGGAGTGCGGCTGGAGGATTTGCGGGGCGGGTTTGAGCAGATGGAGTTGTTTGAACGTCAATAAAGCAAAAGATCGTCCGAACGCGGCCCGAGCCTTCGGCAGCTCCTACAGAGGAACGCATTCCAGTGTAGGAGCTGCCGAAGGCTGCGATCTTTTAAGGCAGGTTAATTCGGTCCCGGATCCGCGACCAGTCGCCCGGCATCCTTGGTCAATGACTTGAGGAATTCGGTCTGCAACTCGGGATCGTTACGCGTCAGTTCGATCAGGCTTTGTTCCAGCTCGGTGGCTTCTTCTTCCAGCCCCAGTTCCGACAAACGTTTGACCCGGTGTACCCACTGGCTCACTTCGTCGTCTTCGAGGTCGTCGTAAATCAGCCCGTGAGCTTCGAGCAGCTTGCCACGCAAGGAGCTACTGACCGCCAGGGACGAATTGGAGTGCACGTCGTCCTGAGCATCCTGGACACTGATCAGCAGCCGGCTCAAATGATTGATGTCGTGTTCGGCGAACGGGCTGTCCAGCAGGTTCACGCGCAATACACCGTTTTTGTCGGTGCTCATCTCGAACGTTTCCTTGCCGGCCTTGACCTCAACCGGACGCTCGCTCCATGGCAGGCTTGAGTATTCGGTGCGCTTGTCGAGCTGGACCTCGTCGATTCCCGCCAGGTTCTGTTGCGCGCGACCATGAGACTGCACGTTCATGAACGGGTTGAGCCCGGCGAAACCGTAGCTCAGCCAGTCTTTCGTCATGCTGTCCGGCAGGTTGCCAAGGGCGAACACGTTGACCACGTTCGCACCGACACCGGCCACCACGGCCACCGCACCCAGCGGGACCTCGTAAGCCTCCCGCCAGGGTTGGTAAGGCGTGTAGCGGTCGTAGTGGCGTGTGACTTCGAATTCGGTGACTTCGAACGTTTTCTGCTCGTGGATCTTCACCCGACGTTGCGGCAGATCAAGCACCTTCGGCTCGCCGACATCGATCTGCAGGCTGTGATCGAGCAATTTACGCTCGACACGTTCCTCGTGCTCGCTGCGTTGCGACATGTGGTTGGCACAGCCGCTGACCAGCAGGGTGCCGCACAGGGCGGCACCACCGAGGCCTAAGGTGTTTCGCTTGAACATGACTTCTCTATCTGGTGTCAGCGGCGGATACGGGACTGAAGGAAGGACAGCACGTCAGCGACCGGCAGCGCTTGCGCTTCGGGCTCGGTGCGGCTCTTGTATTCCAGATTGCCTTCGGCGAGGCCGCGGTCACTGACCACGATCCGGTGAGGAATGCCGATCAGCTCCATGTCCGCAAACTTGATGCCCGGGCTGGTTTTCTTGTCGCGGTCGTCCAGCAGTACTTCGAAGCCGGCGGCAGTCAGTTCTGCATACAGCTTGTCGGTGGCTTCGCGAACCTGTTCGGTTTCGTAGCGCAACGGTACCAGAGCGATCTGGAACGGGGCCAGCGTGTCACTCCAGATGATCCCGTTGGCGTCGTTGTTCTGCTCGATGGCCGCAGCCACCACGCGGGAAACGCCGATGCCGTAGCAACCCATTTCCAGGGTGACTGGCTTGCCATTCTCGCCCAGCACTTCGCACTTCATCGCTTTGCTGTACTTGTTGCCCAGCTGGAAGATGTGCCCGACTTCGATGCCGCGCTTGATTTCCAGGGTGCCTTTGCCATCCGGGCTCGGGTCGCCGGCGACCACGTTACGCAGATCGGCAACGGTCGGAACTGGCAGATCACGCTCCCAGTTCACGCCGAAATAGTGTTTGTCATCGATGTTGGCGCCGATGCCGAAGTCGCTCATCAATTCGACGGAACGGTCGATGATGATTGGCAGTGGCAGGTTCAGCGGGCCCAGGGAGCCGGCGCCGGCGCCAATGGCGTCGCGCAGTTCGGCTTCGGAGGCCATGACCAGCGGGCTGGCAACGCCAGGCTGGTTGCCGGCCTTGATTTCGTTCAGCTCGTGGTCGCCACGAATGATCAGGGCAATCAGCTTGCCTTTCTCTTCAGCGTGAACCACCAGGGTCTTGATGGTCTTTTCAATCGGCAGGTTGAAGCCTTCGACCAGTTGCGCAATGGTCTTGGCGTTCGGCGTGTCGACCAGGCGCAGCTCTTCGGCAGGAGCGGCGCGGGAGGTCTCGCGTGGCACGGCTTCGGCTTTCTCGATGTTTGCCGCGTAGTCGGAACCGTTGCTGAAGACGATATCGTCTTCGCCGGATTCGGCCAGCACGTGGAACTCGTGGGAGCCAGCTCCACCGATCGAGCCGTTGTCGGCTTCAACCGGGCGGAATTTCAGGCCCAGACGGGTGAACACGTTGCAATACGCCTGGTGCATACGGTCGTAGGTGACCTGCAGTGATGGCTGGTCAGCGTGGAAGGAGTAGGCGTCCTTCATGATGAATTCGCGACCGCGCATCAAGCCGAAGCGTGGACGGATTTCGTCACGGAATTTGGTCTGGATCTGGTACAGGTTGATTGGCAGCTGTTTGTAGCTGCTCAACTCGTTGCGCATCAGGTCAGTGATGACTTCTTCATGAGTCGGGCCGGCGCAGAAATCGCGACCGTGGCGATCCTTGAAGCGCAACAATTCAGGGCCGTATTCTTCCCAGCGACCGGATTCCTGCCACAGCTCAGCCGGTTGGGTGCTCGGCATCAACACTTCGAGAGAGCCCGCGGCGTTCATTTCTTCACGAACGACGGCTTCGACCTTGCGCATCACTCGCAAGCCCATCGGCAGCCAGGTGTACAGGCCCGAGGCGAGTTTGCGGATCATGCCGGCGCGCAGCATCAGCTGATGGCTGATCACGACCGCGTCGGAAGGCGTTTCTTTCTGTGTGGCGAGCAAAAATTGACTGGTGCGCATGGTTGGCCGTTGTCGGTTGCTGATGACGAGAAATGACGGAGCATTGTACGGGCGAGATCTGCTGGCGTACAGGCGTGCGGTCGGCGGGGTGTGGCGGGAGGCGGGAATCCCCGCGCCCTCTGCTCTGCTTCCTGCTGAAGATCCTACGATTCTTCCGCGACCTGGGTCGGAACCGGTTCTGGTGTCGGCGTTGGCGTCGGGCCTTCGCGGCGACTCTCCTGGAACCAGTGCAACGCGATCAACAGCAGCGTCGGTACGCCCAGCAGGGCAGTGATCAGGAAGAAGTTGTGGTAACCGAATTTCTCCACCATGACCCCCGAGTAGCCGCCGATCAGGCGTGGCAGCAAGAGCATTATCGAGCTGAGCAGGGCGTACTGGGTCGCGGAGAACTTCAAGTTGGTCAGGCTCGACAGGTAGGCGACGAACGCCGAGGTCGCCAGGCCCGAGCTGAAGTTGTCCAGGGAGATGGTGCCAATCAGCATGTTCAGGTTGGCGCCCATGTCGGCGAGCATCAGGAACAGCAGGTTGGTGCCGGCTGATGCAATGCCGCCGATGAGCAGAATCGGCAAGATGCCGAAGCGCACGATCAGCAGGCCGCCCATGCCGGCGCCGACCAGGGTCATGATCAGGCCAAAGATCTTGCTGACGCTTGCAATCTGATCCTTGGTGAAGCCTTGGTCGATGTAGAACACGTTAGCCATCACGCCCATGACCGTATCGGACATCCGATAGGTGGCGATCAGCCCAAGCAGCAGGAACGCTTGCCAGCGGTAGCGCAGAATGAAGTCGTTGATCGGCGTCAGCACCGGCGCCAGTCCACGGCGGCCAATGGCCGACAGGCACATTGCGGTGAGCGTGGTGTAGAGGATTGCCCGCAGGAACGCGCGGTCTTCGAGCAGCAGGTCGAGCACGCTCACGCCTTCGAACAGCACGCTGGCGAAATCGGTGTTGTACAACTGAGTGAACATGGCCGGCACGGAAACCAACAGCACGATCAGCACAAACACCGATGCCAGTTGATGCACAAAGCTGTAGCGCCCGGCCTGAAGCTGCGTGCGCAGCGGCACCGGCGGTTCGCGCATGAAAAAGGAGGTCAGCAGCGCCGGAACCATCAAGGCACCGAACAGGATGTAGGTGCCGGCCCATGCCGAATGCTTATAGTTGAAACCGGTGGAGCCGAAGCCTTCAGCAAAGAACAGGGCACCGGCGGTGGCCAGCAGCGCGGCGATCCGATAACCGGACATGTAACTGGCGGCGAGGGCGGCCTGGCGGGTGTCGTCGGCGATTTCCAGGCGATAGGCGTCGACTGCGATGTCTTGTGTCGCCGAGGCGAAAGCAACGACCACCGCAATGGCGATCAACCAGGACAAATGCTTTTGCGGGTCGCAGAAACCCATCCCGATCAGGCCGAGGATGACCAGCGCCTGGGAAAGCACCAGCCAGGAACGTCGGCGACCGAGCTTGCCGAGAAATGGCAGGCGCCATTGGTCGAGCAGCGGTGACCAGACCCATTTAAAGGCGTAGGCCAGGCCGATCAGGCTTGCATAGCCAATGGTTTCGCGAGCCACGCCAGCTTCGCGCAGCCAGACCGAAAGTGTCGAAAACACCAGCATGTAGGGCAGGCCGGCGGCGAAACCAAGCAGCAACAGTACAAGCGTCGAGGGGCTGGCATAGGCGGCGAGCGCGGCGCGCCAGGTTTTACGGGGCATGGGCTGGAGTCTGCCTCAAGAAATACGGAAACAAAGCGCGCACTCTAACCGCTGTGCTCTACCGGGCGCCAGCCATGGCGCTGAATATCAACACGATTGTTCAGGATACTGATGCCCTCCATGCGCAAACGCGCGCGTTGTTCATCCCCCGAAGGGCTGCCTGCGGGGAGGCTGATACGCCCACCCGCACCGAGCACGCGGTGCCAGGGTAATTTGCTGTCGCCCGGCAGTTGGCTCAGTGTCCGTCCGACGAAGCGGGCGGCGCGACCCAGCCCCGCCAACTCGGCGAGTTGACCGTAACTCACGACTTTGCCCTCTGGGACTTGCGCCAGAGTCAGGTACAGCGCCGTGCGTCGGATTTGCGCCGGACTATCGGTTTCAGTGGTTGAGTCGGTCACGTCGGCAGTTCCTGAAAAAGTCGCCTTACCGTCTGTAGAGTAAATCCTGGATCACCCATTGAGAAATGAACTCAATAGAAATAGTCGGGTCAGTCCTTGCTAGGGTCTTATTCGTATGGATAATGCCGACTTTTTTTCGCAAACTTGAGCCTGTATTTGCTTATGTTGTCCAGAACCCTGCTGTGCCTCGCTGTCGTCAGTGCCTCCACGCCCTTGCTCGCCGATACCGTCTGGTTGAAGAACGGTGACAAGCTGAGCGGCAAGATCACCGTTTTCGATGGCGGCAAGCTGTTGATCCAGACCGAATATGCCGGTGCCGTCCCGATCGACTGGAAGCAGGTCAAAACCCTGGAAAGCGATCAGCAGTTGCTGGTCAAGCAGGATGCCTACACCGGCGAAAAGGCCAAGGCACTGCATGCGGCAGAGGACGGCAAGGTCACCCTGGCCAATGGCGATGGTCCCAAGACCGTCGAACTGGCCAGTATTCAGCAGATCCTCAAGCCCAAGCCTGTCGTCGAGGATTTGGTGTGGAAGGGTAATGTCGATGCGGCGCTGGATTATCAGCGGGCCGAGAAAGACACCGACGATTACGATATCGACTTCAAGACCTCTGCGCGTCATGGCAGATGGCGACACACCGCAGAAGGCGAGTACAACCGCGAATTTCAGGATGACGTGGTCACTACCGACAACTGGCGGGGCGAATACTCTCTCGACCGTTTCCTGACCGAAAAATGGTTCTGGCAAGGGCGCGCGGTCTACAAGCGCGACAAGGTCGAAGAGCTGTCCCGCCAGCGCACCGTCGGTACCGGCCCCGGTTACCAGTTCTGGGACAACGAGCTGGGCGCATTCTCGCTGGGCTCGCTGGTCAACCGCACGGACTATGAGTTCGCAGACGGCGGCAAAGAAAACTTCTATTCCGTGGCGATGAAGTGGGACTACAACCGCTACCTGATCGGTAAGAAGGTGGAGTTCTTCACGAACGGCGAAGTGGGTAAGCCGTTGTCGGACGTTGCGGAGTACGCGCTCGATGCCGAAATGGGCTTGCGCTACAAAGTGACTGAATGGGCATCGCTTAATCTGAAGGCCGAGAGAGACATTATTAGCGGCACTGACGATGCTGATTTAGACAAGACACGCTACACCGCAGGGTTTGGTGTGGCCTGGTAAGACGCAAAAAAATCGCAGCCATGGGCTGCGATTTTTTTTGCCTGCAAAACAGACAGGCACAAAAAAGCCCCGCTTTTGAGGGCGGGGCTTTTTACTAAAGCAAGTACAAGTTAGATAACTTGAACTTCTTCAGCTTGCATGCCTTTCTGACCGCGGGTAGCGATGAAAGAAACCTGTTGGCCTTCTTTCAGGCTTTTGAAGCCGTCGGATTGGATAGCTTTGAAGTGAACGAACAGGTCGTCACCGGGTTGTGGA
>NZ_JBIWAM010000012.1:65541-191410 GCF_044760065.1 Pseudomonas sp. NPDC098740
AATAAAACTTAATACAATATACAAAGTTTAAAAACATTAACAAAGATAACTCATACGCAGTAATAACCCTGGCCGAGACTGAGTGCAAAGAGCAGGAAAAATTCTTGTAGATGGTTGGATCGAAATTCAACATATCGTGTAGAGATTCTCAGTGACACAAGCAGCACAGTGGCGCCACCTTAACCCTTTTTCCGGAACGTGCCAATGCTTGCGACGAAGGTTTCTCTGTTTTCATGACTGACGGTCCGCCGGTTTTCCCGCAAGGCCCGGAAATTACGGGGGATCGGCAAGATTTGTGCCCCGGACTTTGAACCCGAAGCGCGCGCCCGGTAAGATGCCGGACAGATTTTTCCACCTCGCTATTCAGGACACCCGCCATGAGCATCAAATCGGACAAGTGGATTCGCCGCATGGCGCAAGAGCACGGCATGATCGAGCCCTTCGTAGAGCGCCAGGTGCGCGGCAGCGACGATAGCCGGGTGATCTCCTACGGGGTGTCAAGCTACGGCTACGATGTGCGTTGCACAAATCATTTCAAGGTGTTCACCAACATCAATTCGGCTATCGTCGACCCGAAAAACTTCGATGCCGGCAGCTTCGTCGACATCCACAGCGACGTGTGCATCATTCCACCGAACTCCTTCGCCCTGGCCAGCACCGTCGAATATTTCCGCATTCCGCGTAATGTCTTGACCATTTGCCTGGGTAAAAGCACCTATGCGCGCTGCGGTATCATCGTCAACGTCACGCCGCTTGAGCCTGAGTGGGAGGGTCATGTGACCCTGGAGTTCTCCAACACCACCAATCTGCCGGCGAAAATCTACGCGAACGAAGGCGTGGCACAGATGCTGTTCCTTGAATCCGACGAAGAGTGCGAAGTGTCCTACAAGGACCGTGGCGGCAAGTATCAGGGCCAGCGCGGCGTTACCCTGCCACGCACCTGATCCGTTCGTCAGGCAAGTCGTGGGAATTCTTGAGCGGGTGGACACTCTATTGGGTGTACTGCCCGGTTCGCGCAACGCGGACGGGCCATCGCTCAGGAGTGCCCTATGAAGATCGATCCGCGAGTAAGTGCCGAACTGGCAAGGCTTGAGCCCAATCAGGTTGGCGTTTTGGCCTGGTCCTTGTTGGCACATCCACCTATCAGCATGGCAGGGGGCATCCCTGGTCAGCCTGATCCCGATACCCCCAACGAACAACCCACCGAGCCCGGTGAACCTACCTTGCCGGATGAGCCGCCTCCCGCGCCTGTAGCCTGATACCCAAAACGCGTGCAGGAGCAAAGCTTGCTCGCGATGAACGATAACTCGGTCGTTAATGGACCGCGTCGCATTCATCGCGAGCAAGCTTTGCTCCTACGGGTGGTGGGTTACTTGAGGTTGCCGCTCAGGAACTGCTTCAATCGCTCACTTTTCGGGTTGCCCAGCACGTCTTCCGGCGCGCCTTCTTCCTCGACCAATCCCTGGTGCAGAAACAACACCTGGCTCGATACTTTGCGGGCGAAGCTCATTTCGTGGGTCACCATGATCATGGTTCGGCCTTCTTCGGCCAGACCCTGGATCACCCTGAGCACCTCACCCACCAGTTCGGGATCGAGGGCCGAGGTGGGTTCGTCGAACAACATCACTTCCGGCTCCATGGCGAGTGCCCGGGCAATCGCCACGCGTTGCTGTTGACCGCCGGAAAGAAACGCCGGGTATTGATCCGCCACACGCGAGGCCAGGCCCACCTTGTCGAGATAGCGTCGGGCACGGTCTTCGGCTTCCTGCTTGCTGCACCCCAGCACCCGACGCGGGGCCATGGTGATGTTTTCCAGCACCGTCATGTGGCTCCACAGGTTGAAGTGCTGGAACACCATGGCCAGGCGAGTGCGGATCCGTTGCAGTTCGTCGGCATCGGCCACGTGCATGCCGTGGCGATCCTTGATCATGCGGATGTTCTGGCCGTCCAGGCTCATGGCGCCGTCGTTGGGCTGTTCGAGAAAGTTGATGCAGCGCAGGAAGGTACTTTTGCCCGAGCCGCTGGCGCCGATCAGGCTGATGACGTCGCCGGTGTTGGCCTTGAGTGAAACGCCTTTGAGCACATGATGATCGCCATAGCTTTTATGCAGGCCTTCAATGGTCAGTTTGTACATGGGGCATGCATCCTCAAGGCGAAAGTAGGTAGCCGCTGCGATAGGCTTCGGTGCCCGCAATGTGGGCGATCACCATGCCGGCAGTGGCCATGCGCCGTAGCGAACGGGCGTACATCAACCCGGCGACGGTGCAATGAACGGGGGTGACGCGGTCAAAGATCGGGTCGATGATTTCAGCGATCAGTTGTCCGGCTTCGAGGTATTCCCCTGGCAGCGCGGTGAACACCAGCAGCCCGCCGACCGGTGTTGCCACCGGTTCCACACCGGCTAGCGGCGTGGCCGGGTAAGGCAGCTCGGGCAGCGACGCGGGTTCGCCAGCAATGGCGCCGAAGTGAATCAGGTAATTGATCAGCGCCTGGCAATCGAGGCTGGCCAACGGGTGATTGACGTCACCCTGACCGCGCAATTCGACGGTGACCGAAAAACTGCCCAGCGGAATATCAAAGTGTTCGCCGAAGCGTTCCTTCAACTGCCACCAGAGCAGGGTGAAGCATTCATCGAACGAGTGCCCGCCGGAGTCGGTGGCCAGCAGGCTGGCTTCGGCACCGATGTAGCGCGCCAGTGGCTCGACCTGCGGCCACGCCTCGGGCGTGGTGTAAAGGTGGGCGACCGCTTCGAAATCGCAATGCAGGTCCAGCACCATGTCGGCATCGCAGGCCAGCCGTTGCAGAGCCAGGCGCTGGGATTGCAGTTGCGTGCTGGCAGTCTGTTGGGCGAGGGCATTGCGCAGGCTGCTGCGAATCAGTTCGAGGTTGTGCTGCGGATCGTCGCCGAGCCGGCCTTCGATCTCGTTGCCAACGGCTTCGCTCAGATCGACGAACCAGCGATTGAAGTTCTGCCCGCTTTCGAGGTCGTAACGGCCCAGCGGCACATCCATCAGCACTTGTTCGAGGCCGACCGGGTTGGCCACCGGCACCAGCACGATTTCGCTGTGCAGACGGCCGGCGGCTTCGAGCTCCGCCAGACGTTGCTTGAGGTGCCAGGCAACCAGCATGCCGGGCATTTCGTCGGCATGCAGGGATGACTGGATGTAAATCTTGCCTTTGGCTGATGATGGGCCGAAGTGAAAGCTGTGAATCTGTCGAGCGGTCCCCGGCAGCGGGGCCAGCAGGTCATGAATCTGGTGGCGCATGTCTCTTTATTCCTAAAGCGGGTCCTAGTGGGTCGGCCCGAGGAAGGCCAGCCATCGGCGTTCGGCGAGGCGGAACAGGCCGACCAGCGCAAAGGTAACGGTCAGGTAGATCAGCGCGGCGATACCGAACGACTGGAACGTCAGAAAGGTTGCCGAGTTGGCGTCCCGCGCGACTTTCAAGATGTCCGGGATGGTCGCGGTGAATGCCACGGTGGTCGAGTGCAGCATCAAAATCACTTCGTTGCTGTAATAAGGCAACGAACGACGCAGGGCCGAAGGCATGATCACGTAGGCATAAAGCTTCCAGCCTGTCAGACCATAAGCCTTGGCCGCTTCGACTTCACCATGCGCCATGCTGCGAATCGCCCCGGCAAAAATCTCCGTGGTGTAGGCGCAGGTGTTCAGGGCGAAGGCCAGGATCGTGCAGTTCATCGCATCGCGAAAGAACGCATCCAGCACAGGTTGGGCGCGCACGGCGGCCAGACTGTAAATCCCGGTGTAGCAGATCAGCAGCTGAATATAGAGAGGCGTACCGCGGAACAGGTAGGTGAAGAACTGAACCGGCCAGCGGATGTAGAAGTGCGGCGAAACCCGGGCGATGGACAGCGGGACCGACACCACGAAACCGATGAAGATCGACGCGCTGAGCAGCCACAGGGTCATGGCCAGGCCGGTGATGTTGTAGCCGTCGGTATAAAGGAAAGGTTTCCAGTATTCCTGCAAGAGTTCGATCATCGTACGGCCTCCCGGGAACCGGCGGCGTAGCGGCGTTCGAGCCAGCGCAGGACGAAGTTGGAGGCGCTGGTGATCAGCAGGTAAATCAGCGCTGCAAGCACCAGGAAGTAGAACAGCTGATAAGTGCTTTTACCGGCATCTTGCGCCGCCTTGACCAGGTCGGCGAGGCCGATGATCGAGACCAGTGCGGTGGCCTTGAGCATCACCATCCAGTTGTTACCGATACCCGGCAGGGCAAAACGCATCATCTGCGGGAACACCACGATCCAGAAACGCTGGCCGCGCTTGAGGCCATACGCGGTTGCCGCTTCGACCTGGCCCCGTGGCACCGCGAGAATCGCGCCACGGAAGGTTTCGGTGAAATACGCGCCATAAATGAAGCCCAGGGTGATGACCCCGGCGCTGAACGGGTTGATCTCGATGTATTCCCATTCCATGAAATCGGTAAACGACGTCAGCCAGGTTTGCAGGCTGTAGAAGATCAACAGCATCAGCACCAGGTCCGGCACACCGCGAATCAGTGTGGTGTAGAGCTGGGCCGGTACGCGCACCAGTTTGACTTTTGACAGCTTGGCGCTGGCACCGAGCAAGCCGAGCAAAACGGCCACCAACAGCGACAACACCGACAATTTGATGGTCATCCAGGTGCCTTCCATCAGCAACGGACCGAAGCCCTGGAGGCTGAAGGCTGAGAGCCCCAGGTTTTGTAGTAGGTTTTCGAACATAAATCAGCAACCTGATCGGGTGAAAAAAGCGCCCATCGCAAGATGGGCGCCGGGCATTATTTGCCGCTGTACAGATTCAGATCGCCAAAGTGTTTCTTCTGAATGGTGGCGTAGGTGCCATCGTCGTGTAACGCTTTGATACCTTTATTCAAAAGCTCTTTAAGGTCTTTGTTACCTTTAGAGATACCGATAGCTGTCTTGGCTGGAAGCAATTCGCTGTCCACTGGCTTGCTGACTTCGTAGCCCTCGCCTTTTGGCGACTTCAAAAAGCCCAGTTCGGCTTGCAGCATGTCCTGGATCGCCGCATCGAGGCGACCGGAAGTCAGGTCGGAATACACCTGATCCTGGTTCTGATAGGCCTGGGTTTTCACGCCAGCCTTGTCCAGAACGGCTTTGGCATAGGCTTCCTGAATGGTGCCTTGCTCGTAGCCGACGGTCTTGCCCTTCAGCGAAGCGACGTCTTCGGTCAGGCCGGAACCTTTCTTGAATACGTAGGCAGTTGGACCGGAGAACAGCTCGTTGGAGAAGTCGATGACTTTTTCACGGGCCGGGGTGACGGTCATCGAAGAGATCACACCGTCGAATTTATTGGCCTTCAGGCCCGGAATCATGCCGTCGAAATCGCTTTCGACCCATTTGCACTTGACCTTCAGCTCGGCGCAGATCGCGTTACCCAGATCGATGTCGAAGCCTACCAGGCTACCGTCAGCCGCTTTTGACTCAAACGGAGCGTAGGAAGGATCAACGCCAAAACGCAATTCCTTGTATTCCTTGGCCAGCGCGGAACCGGCTGCCATGCACAACGCCAGTGCAGAAAGGGTCAGCAATGCTTTTTTCATTATTCAATCCCTAAAAACAAATATGAGCGCTTGTGGCGCAGAATTATTGTTACTGGAAAGCGTAAGACCTTATGAAAGTAGCAATTTCCGAACCATAGTCCCGAACAAGTGTTTTAAAAGGTGATTCAAGAAATGGCAAGGAGGGATATGTGCACGAAAACGGGCGTTGAAAATTTGATGCACCAATATAGATCGGATCACCACAAAACCCTGTGGGAGCGAGCTTGCTCCCACAGGGATTTGGTTTAGCTCAACAGGTCCTGCAACGTTCCCAGATTGTCCGCGTCCTCAACCGACTTATCCTGGCGCCAGCGCAGCATCCTCGGAAACCGCACCGCAATCCCGCTCTTGTGTCGCTTGGACAGGGCGATGCCTTCAAATCCCAGTTCAAACACCAGGCTCGGCGCCACGCTGCTCACCGGCCCGAATTTCTCTACGGTGGTCTTGCGCACGATGCTGTCGACCTGGCGCATTTCTTCGTCTGTCAGCCCTGAATAGGCCTTGGCGAACGGCACCAGTACCCGTTCGCTTGCGTCAGGCGGCCCGTCCCACACGGCGAAGGTGTAATCGCTGTAGAGACTGGCGCGGCGACCATGGCCGCGTTGCGCATAAATCAGCACCGCGTCGACGCTGAACGGGTCGACTTTCCATTTCCACCAGACGCCCATGTCCTTGGTCCGCCCGACGCCATACAACGCATCCCGGGCCTTGAGCATCATGCCTTCGACACCGAGCTTGCGGGAGGCCTGTCGTTGTCGGGCGAGGTCGAGCCAGTCTTCGCCGGTGAGCAGGGGTGAAAGGAGTAACACCGGGTTGTTGCTCCTGGCGACGACGTGCTCCAGTTGAGTGCGACGCCTGGACTGAGGCTGGTTGCGCCAGTCTTCACCCTGCCATTCCAGCAGGTCGTAGGCGAGGACCACCACCGGCACTTCTTCGAGGATTTTTTTGTCTAGGGTTTTACGGCCGATCCGCTGTTGCAGCAGCGCGAAAGGCTTTACCGCGGGTGAAGCCGGGGAATGAGGGTTGAAGGCGTCCTCGGTGGTGGAGTGTTCGGTTTTCCAGGCGACGATTTCACCGTCGATCACCGTACCCTCGGGCAAGCAGTGAACCAGACTGTCGAGTTCGGGGAAGCGCTCGGTGACCAGCTCTTCACCTCGCGACCAGACCCACAGTCGCCCCTCGCGTTTGACCACTTGGGCGCGGATGCCATCCCACTTCCATTCCACTTGCCAGTGGCTGGCCGGGCCGAGCAGGGCTTCGAATTGTTCAACGGGTTGTGATAGCGCGTGAGCGAGGAAAAACGGGTAGGGCTGACCGCCCCGTTGGGCATGTTCGTCAGACGATTCAGTGGCAATCAGCTTCAAGTAACTGGACGCGCTTGGACGGTTGGACAGGTCGGTGTAACCCACCAGTCGCTGGGCGACGCGTTTGCTGTCGAGCCCGGCCATGGCCGCCAAGGCGCGGGTGACCAGCAACTTGGAGACCCCGACGCGGAAGCTGCCGGTGATCAGTTTGATGCAGAGCATCAGGCTCTGGCGGTCCAGTTGCGACCACAGGGCAGGCAGTCGCTCGGCGAGGACTTGCGGGGTTTCACCGCGCAGCGGCAGCAGTTTGTGTTCAATCCAGACCGCCAATCCATCGTTGGAGCTGTGAAGCGTTTCGGGCAGTACCAGCGAAATGGTTTCCGCCAGATCGCCGACCGCCTGATAACTCTCTTCGAACAGCCACGGCGAGAGGCCGGAGATCTCCACCGCCAGCTCTCGCAGGATGCGCACCGGCACCAGTTGCCGAGGCCGCCCGCCGGACAAAAAGTAAACAGCCCATGCGGCATCTTCCGGCGCGGCCTCGGCGAAGTAGTGTTGCATCGCCGCCAGTTTGGCGTTGCTCGACGTCGTGGCATCGAGTTCGGCGTACAACTCGGCGAACGCCTTCATGGCAGCACCTCGGCGCTCTCGGGGTTGACGGCTGCATTTTCTTCCTCATCGTCGCCGTACTCGGTGCTGAAACTCATGGTATCGAGGCCCTGTTCGCGCAGATGGCGCACCAGTACTCCGACCGAACCGTGGGTCACCATCACTCGCTCAGCACCGGTCTGTTCGATGGCCCAGAGCAGGCCGGGCCAGTCGGCGTGGTCAGACAGTACGAAGCCGCGATCCACGCCACGTCGCCGCCGCGTGCCACGCAAACGCATCCAGCCGCTGGCGAAGCCATCGCTGTAGTCGCCGAAGCGACGCATCCAGGTGCTGCCGCCAGCCGAAGGCGGGGCGAGGACCAACGCCTTGCGCATCATGGGGTCGCTCTTTTTTACTTCGCCGGCATAGATCGTTGGCGGTAAATAAATACCACCTTCGCGATAAACCTGATTGAGCGGTTCCACGGCGCCATGCACCAGAATGGGGCCGAGGCTGGCATCGATGCCGTGGAGAATTCGCTGCGCCTTGCCGAACGCATAGCAGAACAACACGCTGGTTTTGTCGACGGCGGCGTTGGCTTGCCACCACTGATTGATCTCGGCAAAGACGTGCGCCTGGGGTTGCCAGCGATAAATCGGCAGGCCGAAGGTCGATTCAGTGATGAAGGTATCGCAGCGCACGGGTTCGAACGCCGCGCAGGTGCCGTCGGGTTCGATCTTGTAGTCGCCCGACGCAACCCAGACTTCGCCGCCATATTCCAGACGCACCTGTGCCGAGCCGAGGACGTGGCCGGCGGGGTGAAAACTCAAAGTAACGCCATGGTGGGTCAGGGGTTGCCCGTAAGGCAGGGTTTGCAGGTTGATATCCTGGCCCAATCGCGCACGC
This sequence comes from Pseudomonas sp. NPDC098740, assembly GCF_044760065.1. Taxonomy (NCBI): domain Bacteria; kingdom Pseudomonadati; phylum Pseudomonadota; class Gammaproteobacteria; order Pseudomonadales; family Pseudomonadaceae; genus Pseudomonas; species Pseudomonas sp. NPDC098740. Next base: position 73,905 of record NZ_JBIWAM010000012.1, read on the forward strand.
AAAATCCCTTCGCCGGGAGCGGCCGCCAGATAATGCTGATTGCCGGTGCGGGCATGGTCGCCGTGAGCGTGGGTAATGACTGAACGCTCGACCGGCCGCCACGGGTCGATGTAGAAATCCCCGGCCGGGCAGTACAAACCTTCAGGACGCGCGATAACAAGATCCACGTTGTTACCAAAATGGAGGGAGTTGTTAGCTATGAGGTTTGCGCGAGGCTAGAAGTTCTATTGATCTTTTCAGAGATCAAAAACAAAGATCGCAGCCTTCGGCAGCTCCTACAGATGAACGCGAATCCACTGTAGGAGCTGCCGCAGGCTGCGATCTTTTGATCTTGTCTTTTTGACTTACTTGCCAGGTGTCAGCGTCAAACGCGTCTTCCCATACACCTTGTCAAAGTTCTGCGGCTGCATCGGCAAACTCATGTATTGCCCCTTCAGCCACGGATCAATGCTGTCGAGGTAGTTCGGACTCGCCGGATTACCGGATTGCCCCGTACCGTTCTGCCCCATCAGCGGTTCGGCCTGGCCGAAGTCGACGATAAAGCGCATGGCCGGTGCCAGGGTGGTGTTGAAGTCCTGACCCCAGGCGAACGCTGCGGTATTCAGCGTGGTGTGGTCGCCACCGGCCGCGAGCGGACCGCGTACTGTCTGGCCACTGGCGTTTTTCCACTCGTAGCGGTGCAGTTTGCCCCACTGCCAGGCTTTGTGATCGCCGCCCAACTGGCTGTCGCCCGCGCTGATCGCGGCTGCCAGGCTGCGGGCGAGGATCGCCGGTTTATCTTCTTTCTGCGGCGTGCGAGCGTCATCCCAGAACGGACTGTCCTCACGCCCCAGCAGGTGATCGGCCTGGGCCGCGTAGGACAACTTGCCGTTGGCGATAAAGGCTTTCCACGCCGGGCTGCTTTCCGGGCCCAGTTCGTCGAGGAAGATTTGCTGGGTGCTTTGCTGCAGGAACAACTCGTAAATCGCTGCATCAGCGGAGGTCGGGCTGAGTTTTCCGTCGAAGGCCATCAGGCGGGTATACGCCTCGCGAGCCTTGCCACGATCCGCCACAGGCAACGCTTCAATGGCCTGCTTGAGCGGCTGGGACATGCCCGGCGCTTCAAACATCTTCTTCAGCTTGGCAGCGAAAGTGGTGGTCTGGTCGTATTGCATGGCGATCAGGCTGCGCGTGTCGTGTTTGCCCACACCTGCCAGTTCGGCCAGGCGTTCGCCACGCTCCGGCGCCGACCAGGAGTTGGACAACTGCATGCCGTAGCCATGCGGAATGACTCGCTGGTTGGCGGTGCCGAGCCAGCCTTGGGCCGGATCCTGGTCATAGGGATGGAGCATCGGGTCGGCGTAACCATCCCAATCGTAACGACCTTCCCAGCCCGGCGACGGCAACAGGCCTTCGCCTTCGCGACGGTTCGGGAAGCGACCGGTGACTTGCCAGCCGATGTTGCTGGCGTCGGCAAATACCAGGTTCAGCGCGATGGCGCGGATTTCACGGCTGGCGTCCGAGGCTTTCTCGACGGTCTGGGCGCGGGACAGGTCGAAAAACGCATCCAGGGTCTTGTCATCGGTGAAGTTTGGCGTCTGCAAGGCCAGGCCAAAACCGTTAGCCAGCGTCGTGCCTTGGGCACTGTTGAGCAACGGGCCATGGCGGGTTTCGTACACCACTTCGCGAATCGGCCGCTGGCCTTTGACGAAGTAGGTTTCGTTGCGCACGATCGCCGGCTGCCATTTGCCACCAACTTCGTAGGAAAGTCCGTTGCCCTGGCGTTTGATTTTTTCCAGGAACAGGTCCTGGTTGTCGCCCATGACGGTGGCCATGCTCCACGCCACTTTGCCGTTGAAACCGCCGAGCACCATCGGCAAACCGGCAATCGTCACACCAGAAGCCTGGTACTTCGGCGCGCGAATCTGTACGTAACTGAACAACGACGGCACGCCCAGTGGTCCATGGCTGTCGCTGGCCAGCAGGCTTTTGCCGCTGCGGCTGCGTTGCGGGCCGATCGCCCAGTTGTTCGACGAAGTGGCGCCCAGCAGATTCAGGTCGGACAGTTGGCTCGTGGCTTTGCTGATCTCGGCCAGGCCCGGGATTTGCCCGTTGAGCTTGATGCCCTGAAGTTTTTCAGCTTCGGCCAGCGGCAGTTTTTCATCAGGAGCGGATGGTGTCAGCCACGGGAGTTTGTCGGTGCTGACGGTCTGGGCCAGCATCAGTGAGGAAATTTCTTCCGGCAGGTTGGCCGACTGGCTGAAGTTCAGCAGGCAGAAAATCAGCGCCGAGTCTTCCGGCTTCCAGTATTCAGGCTTGTAGCCGGTGGCCGCGAAATCCGCTGGCAGTTTGTCGCGATAGCGGAACAGGTAGGCGTTGACGCCGCGGGCATAGACTTCGAAGAAGCGTTTGAGGCGCGGCGAAGACGCCTTGTACAGCTCGCCGGCGCTTTTCTTCAGATTGACGGCGCGCATGTAGCGGTCAGCGTCCAGCAGGTCCGAACCGGACATCTCCGACAAGCGGCCCTGAGCCAACAGGCGCAGGGTGACCATTTGCGTGATGCGGTCGGTGGCGTGGACGTAACCCAGGGTGAACAGCGCGTCGTGAAAGGTGTTGCTTTCGATCAACGGCATGCCCATGGCATTGCGACGTACCGAAACGTTCTGCGCCAGGCCCTTGAGCGGCTGTACGCCGGTGGTCGGCGGGAGGGTGTCCTGGGTGTTCCAGGTCTGACAACCGGTCAGGCTCAAAACACCGGCCACTGCTGCGGCAACGCCGAACCGGGGAAGAAAATGTGTAAGGGCTGGCGAGGCCATGGCAAAGCTCCTGCGGGGGTAGCGTCATTAAAGGCGCTACGTTAGTGAGCAGGAGGTGCCCGCGCAAGCGGGGTATCAGGTTATTTCAGGATTTGGCTGTGGAACGCAAAAAGATCGCAGCCTCGTTTCACTCGACAGCTCCTACACGGTTTTGCATTCCCTGTAGGAGCTGTCGAGTGAAACGAGGCTGCGATCTTTTGATCTTCCATCAGGATTTAGGCGGATTGATCTTGGCCACCAGGGCATACGCCTTCACCGTCGCCGGACGGTTCTGGATGTGGTTGAACCAGCGCAGCACGCTGGGGAAGTCTTCCAGGTTCTGGCTCTGCCATTTGTGGGAAACGATCCACGGGTAGATCGCCATGTCGGCAATGCTGTATTCGCTGCCGGCGACGAAGTCTTGATCGGCCAGCTGCTTGTCGAGTACCCCGTAGAGGCGGGCGGTCTCGTCGATGTAGCGCTTGATTGCGTAAGGGATCTTCTCCGGCGCGAACTGGCTGAAGTGATGATTCTGCCCGGCCATCGGCCCCAGGCCGCCCATCTGCCAGAACAACCATTGCAGCGCTTGTTGGCGACCGCGCAGGTCTTTGGGCAGGAACTTGCCGGTTTTCTCTGCCAGGTACAACAGAATTGCCCCGGACTCGAACAGTGCCAATGGCTCACCGCCATCGGCCGGTTCGGGATCAACGATGGCCGGAATTTTGTTGTTCGGGGAGATTTTCAGAAATTCGGGTTTGAACTGGTCGTTCTGGCTGATGTTGATCGGGTGCACGTTGTAGGGCAGGCCGGCTTCTTCCAGGAATATCGAGATTTTGTGGCCGTTGGGGGTGGTCCAGTAATACAGGTCGATCATGGAGTACTCCAAATCTAGAGACGTCGTTACTTGCGGACAGCAAACGCCGGCATCAGGTCGTCCTGTTTGCGTTCGATAGCTTGCCTGTAGGAACAGGTGATGCTGAAGTGCGGGAAATTCAATGACCCCGCATGAGAAAAACCGGCATGGAGCTCAAGACAAACGCGGCGCTGATCATCATCGATCAACAAAAAGGCATCCTGCATCCCAAACTCGGTCGCCGAAATAATCTTCAGGCCGAGCAGCGAATCCTCGATTTGCTAGGGAATTGGCGTCGAACCGGACGACCCATCATTCACGTGCAGCACTTGTCCCGTTCACCTGACTCGGTGTTCTGGCCGCAGCAATCGGGGGTGGAGTTTCAGGAGCGGTTTCAGCCACAGACCGGTGAGCAGCTTATTCAAAAGCAGGTGCCGGATGCGTTTTGTGCGACGGGGCTTGAGAAAAGTTTGCGAGAGGCGGGGATCGATCAGTTGGTCATTGTCGGCGTAGCGACCAACAACTCAGTGGAATCCACGGCGCGAACGGCCGGTAATCTGGGGTTTGATGCGTGGGTGGCGGAGGATGCGTGCTTTACGTTCGACAAGGCTGACTACTTTGGTAAAGCCCATTCAGCCGAGGAAGTGCATGCGATGTCGCTGGGTAATTTGCAGGGGGAATATGCGACGGTCGTGAGCACTGCGCAGATCCTGAAGTGAGGGTGACTTTGAGGGCCTCTTCGCGAGCGGGCTCGCTCCCACACTTGACCGCATCTACCTTGAGAATGCGATCTAATGTGGGAGCGAGCCTGCTCGCGAAGGCGATTCAACAGGCGAAGAAGTTCTTCGCCTGAAGCATCAAGCGCCGTGGCACTTCTTGAATTTCTTGCCGTTGCCGCAGGGGCAAGGGTCGTTGCGGCCGACGTCTTTCAGGGCGTTGCGCACCGGTTCCTGGTGGGCGTGGCCGCAGTTCGGGCCGTGGACATGGCCATGGTCGTGATCATGGTGGTCGTGATGGTCATGATCGTGGTTGCAGTCAGGGCCATGGACATGGGGTTGCTGGGTCATCGGTTTTGCTCCGGAATTAAATCGGCGGGGATTATCACGCCATTGCGCGCCAGGTGCACGTAGTGCGCGATGAATAAACCGGTTTCCAGTTCACCTTCCAGACGATAGGGAATCGGCTGGTCGGGTTTTTTCAGCAGTTTCACCAGATCCCGCACCTTGGGCCACAGGTTGGTGCGGATCGGCACTTTAAAGTAGGCACTGCGCTTGGGACCGACGGTGAACCAGTGTTCGTGCTCACCTTCAGTCAGCAGCATGTCGCCCAAATGAATGCGGTACTCGATGCCCCGCACCGTCAGGTCACTGTCGTTGGGGTTGTCGACGCGAAAGTGCAGCAGGAATCGCTGCTGCATCAGTTTGGCCTGGACGACTTCGACCTTGACCAGATGCACCTGCGGATCCGGCAGATCATCGCCGAACCAGGACGCACAGCCGCCAAGCCCCAGAAACAGGAGCAGGGTGAGCAGATGTAGTACGAGCCGTCGGGTGGTCATGGTCGGGTTTCTCCCTTGAGCACCAGTCTAGCCCTAAAAGATCGTCCGAACGCGGCCCGAGCCTTCGGCAGCTCCTACACTGGATCGGCGTAAACCCGTAGGAGCTGCCGAAGGCTCGGGCCGCGTTCGGACGATCTTTTGACGTCACTTCAACTGCTGAAATAACCCGCACAACACTTCTTGAACTTCTGCCCGCTGGCGCAAGGGCACGCATCATTGCGCCCGGCCTTGAGTTGTACGGTGGGGTCAATGAAGTACCAGTGGCCGGCGTTCTGCACGAACGACGAGCGCTCGCGGTGGCTGTGTTCACCGCCGCCGTCGTGCCAGCGCGCAGTGAACGTCACGAAGGCGTGTTCCGGCTGGCCGCCCAAGACCTCGGAGCTTTCCACTTCAAGGCCCAGCCAGGTGCTTTGGGCGCTCCAGTCGCTGATGGACTGTCGATCGAGGCCTGCCTGTTGTGCGGGCAGGGTGGTCGCCACCAGATAATCGATCAGCCCCAGTACGTAGGCGCTGTAGCGCGAACGCATCAAGGCTTCGGCACACGGCGCCGGATGACCGGCATGGTAATGACCGCAGCAGGCATCAAGCGGGGTGCCGCTACCGCAGGGGCAAATGGATGTACTCATTGCGTTACCACCAATATTTCCCGAAGTTTTCCGGATTGGCCCAGAACCGTGAGTTGAGCCAGTCGGGGACTTGTTTGTAGTCAAGCAGATCATAGGTGAACAGGGTCAGCACTTGATCGTCGCGCTGGAAGCGTTCGCTGGCTTGCAGGGCCAGGGAGAAAAAATCGGTCTCCTGCCAACCGCTGGCCGGCAAGTCCGCCAGCACCGCGATGCGACTGGCGTTGAGGTTACGGATCCCGCCAAGCAGGTTCAGGCCATCGCGTTTGGGCAAGTGTTCGAGGCAATCGACCACCAGCGCCAGGTCAAACCGGCGCGCCGCCAACTCGGCCGGCAACACCCCGGGTGCCGCATGGGCCACACAAGTGTCCGGGTGCGCCAGCTTGAAGGCCTCAAGCGCGGGGAACTCGCTGGCGCCAATCAGCAACAGGCGCCCGGGGGCATAACGATCCAGCAAAGCGGCCAACGCCTGCTGGGGCGTGCGCGAAGAAATACCTGCAATCATCGAAGATCCTCAATCAGAGCTGCCAAGACTAGCCTGCTCAAAGGGCCGGGCCTAGAGGTGGTTTGTCCCAAAAGCGCCGATGTGCCGTGAACACGGGGTTAAAACTGCAATGGCCTATTGCTGGCGGAGATTAAAACTCGGGTCTTTACTACCTGAATCGGTTCTAAGCCGATCCCCTCAGGAGAAAACTCGATGAGCATAGTTCGCACAGCATTACCCTTGGTTCTGCTAACCAGTGTGTTGACTGGTTGCGCAGGTTTGCAGAAAACCGACTGGCCGACCTGTGCGGCGGTCGGTGGTGTCGTGGGTGCAGGTCTCGGTGCGACCGAGAGCTCGGCATGGGCGGGGTATGGCGCGCTGCTCGTCGGCGGCACGGCTGCGGCCTATTGCTGGGTTCACGGTGATGGCGACGAAGACGGCGATGGCGTGCCGGATAGCCGCGACAAGTGCCCGGGTACACCTAGAGGCGTGCGCGTCGATGCCGACGGTTGCCCTCCACCGGTGCCTGCGCCAGTGGTCGAAGAAGCGGCCGTGGTTAGAGAAGAAGTCATCGTCATTCGCGATGTTCACTTCCAGTTCGACAAGGCCACACTGACCCCTGCCGACAAAGTGGTACTCGATAAAATCGCCACTCGCTTGAAAGGGGAAGCGCCTAACGCCCAACTGACTGTAACCGGTCACACCGACAGCGTGGGCAGCGATACCTATAACCAGAAACTGTCGGATCGTCGTGCGCACTCGGTAGTTGAATACCTGATTTCCCAAGGTGTACCACGCAGCAGCTTCGTCTCTGTCACCGGTGCCGGTGAAAGCCAGCCGGTTGCCGATAACTCCACCGCTGACGGCCGCTCGATGAACCGTCGCACGGAAATCAAAATCAACCGCTAAACACCTCATACTCCGCGGCTTGTGCAGTCGCGGATGCGGGTCTTTACTCCTGTGTGACCGGCATTGGCCGGTAACACAGGAGCTTTCACCATGAGTGTTCTCACACGGACCGTCTTGCCGGTTGTGCTGCTGGGCAGCCTGTTGACCGGTTGCGCTACTCACAGCGATGGCACCGCCCCCCTCAATCAACGAACCTGGCCAATCTGCAGCGTTATCGGCGGCCTGGTCGGTGGCGGTCTGGGCGCTCTCCAAAGTAGCGGTTGGGCGGCCGGTGGGGCGGCGCTTGGTATCTTGACCGGTGGTTTGATCTGTTACGCCCAGGATGGCGACGAAGACGACGATGGTGTCTTCGATCGACGCGATCGCTGCCCTGATACGCCAGCCAATACCCCCGTGGAACATCATGGTTGCCCATTGCCGCAGTACCCGGCCAGCGTGAAACCTGAACTTGCTCAATCGGAGGTCATCACCCTGAGCGACGCGGGCGACGTACTGTTTGCCTTCAACCAATCCGAACTGACCCCTGCCGCGCAGAGCAAGCTGGATTCGCTGATGCCCAAACTGCAAAGCGCCGATGTGGTGAGCATCAAGGTTATCGGTCATACCGACAGCATCGGCTCGGACACCTATAACCAGGCACTCTCGGAACGTCGCGCCAGTAGCGTGGCGGCCTACCTGTTGAGCCAGGGCCTGGCGCCGAACAAGCTCACCAGCGAGGGCAAGGGCCAAAGTCAGCCGGTGGCCGATAACGAAACGGAAGAAGGACGGGCGAAAAACCGTCGGGTGGAGTTGCACATCAATCGCTGAGCCCCGTGATAGAGCCGTCGGACCACAATTGAAGTCAGTCCGGCGGCCATTCGGCGGCCTTCATGAAGAATTTTCCGTTGCCCTCTGGCTTATCCCGCGTGGAAGCCGGTACTGTGCGCGCAAAGAATAATTCTCAACGGGGGAGCGTATGAACGTGTTTTGGGGGTTGGGGAAGTTGTTGACCCTGCTGTTCTGGCTGGTGGTGCTGGTCAATCAGCTCATGCCGTTTGTCAATCCTCTGCACCTGCTGGTCGATCTGGCCGGCAGCCTGCTGGCATGCCTTCATCTTCTTGAGGCGGTGTTCTGTTTCCGCAGCCTCAGAGGTCGCGCTCATCCTTGGCTTGATCGCCTGAAGATCCTCTTTTTCGGCGTTTTCCACCTGCAAACCATCCCGGCTCCGACCGCGTCTAAGGCTTCCCATGCGTAAACTCTGTCTGCTCGCTGCACTCATCAGCCCGTTGGCCTGCGCCCAGGTGGTGAGCGTCGAAACCAACTCACTGATGCGTTTGCCCAACACCGCCAGCACCTTGCAGCTGGAACGCCTGGAAGTGGCCGACTACGGCACGTTGTTGATTCCCTCGAATGTGACCGAGGTATCCGTCGGTGAATTGCGTCTGGGTCGTGAAGCGCGGATCGCCATCGTACCCGGCGAACAGCCGCTTGAGCTGAAGGTCAGTCGTGCGCAGTTGTCGGAAGGCAGCCAGATCACGGCTCGCGGCGCGCCGGGAACTTACCTCAAGGCAGCCCGCTCCGGGCGTAACCTGAACTTGCAGATCAAGGCACTGAGTGCACCGCAATTGTTGGTGGACGCTCGCGGCGGCGTGGGCGCACCGGGTTTCGTCGGTCTCGATGGGGCCAACGGTCAGGCCCCGGGTTGTACCTGGGGCCAGGCCGGTCGTGGTGCCGATGGCAGTGATGGAAACGACGGTCAGCCGGGCGCGCCGGGTGCACTGGTTCGGTTGGAAGTGCCGCGTGATTTCCCGTCGGAACTGATCAAGGTTCAGGTGGCTGGTGGTGACGGTGGTGTGGCCGGGCCTGGCGGTAAACCGGGCGCGGGTGGCAAGGCCAAGGGCTGTTTCGTTTACAAGGCCGATGGCGGCAAGAGCGGCCGCCCTGGCGCTGACGGTCAGCCGGGGTCCGCGGGTGCGGCGGGTTCGGTAACCGTTCAGCGGTTGTAAGCAATTTCCGAGGTTTTGGTCGCCAGATCGATCGCTATCGCGAGCAAGCTCGCTCCCACAGGGATTGCACTGATCCATTGTGGGAGCGAGCTTGCTCGCGATGCTTTTAGAACATCGGCCGAGCCGCAGCAATCGCCACCAGCACCAACCCGACAATCAGATTGATCCCCACCAACTTGCGAATTTTCCCAAGCGTCGCAGCCCCGGTCGGCCAATCTTGCGCCGCCACCGCCGTGCGCAACTCTGGCAACAACAACGCCTGAATCCGGATAAACAGCGCCGTCATCACCACGTACAACCCCATCATCACCTGCACATACCGCGGCGCCGCTTCAAAACCGCTGTACTGCAAATGAATCATGCCCACACCGCTGATTGGCAACAGCACCACCGCGACCCAGACCCAGCGGAAAAAACCTTGAAACACTTCAACCCACAGCTTTAGCCGGGCAGGGCCCTCCAACGCCTTCATCGCCGCGGGGCGCAAGACCATCCACGCGAAAAACATGCCGCCCACCCACACCAGGGCGGACAGGACATGCAGGGTATAAACAAGGCCAAAAGGTGTCATTGAGGTACTCCGTTCTGCGCGGGATTAATTAGCGGGGTATGATAGCGGCCCATCCGAACCACTGAAAATTTATCCAGCGTTTTTCGCGCCCGACAATCCATGATCAGCACCGAACTCAAAACCACGATCCAGGGCGCCTACTCGCGTTTTCTCGAAGCCAAGAGCCTCAAGCCGCGCTACGGCCAACGCCTGATGATCGCCGAAATTGCCAAGGTCCTCGGTGACATCGACACCGACGACGAAGGCCGGCGCAGTGGCGACCCCGCGATTGTCGCGGTGGAAGCCGGCACCGGTACCGGCAAAACCGTGGCCTACAGCCTGGCCGCCATCCCCACGGCCAAGGCCGCCGGCAAACGCTTGGTGATTGCCACGGCCACCGTGGCCCTGCAAGAGCAGATCGTCTACAAGGATTTGCCCGACCTGATGCGCAACAGCGGGCTGAATTTCAGCTTTGCCCTGGCCAAGGGGCGCGGGCGCTACATGTGCCTGTCCAAGCTCGACATGTTGCTCCAGGAAGGTCACGCGCAAACTGCCACGGCGCAGTTGTTTGAAGAAGAAGGCTTCAAGATCGAGGTCGACGAGGCCAGTCAGAAGCTGTTCACCAGCATGATCGAGAAACTCGCCGGCAATAAGTGGGACGGCGACCGCGACAGTTGGTCCACCGCTCTGGAAGATGCCGACTGGGCACGCCTGACCACCGATCACAGCCAATGCACCAATCGCCATTGCCCTAACTTCGGCCAGTGCGCCTTCTACAAGGCCCGCGAAGGCATGGGCAAGGTCGACGTGATCGTCACCAACCACGACATGGTCCTGGCCGACCTGGCACTGGGCGGCGGCGCCGTGCTGCCGGACCCGCGCGACACCATCTACGTGTTCGACGAAGGCCACCACCTGCCGGACAAGGCCATCGGCCATTTCGCCCATTACACGCGTCTGCGGTCCACCGCCGACTGGCTGGAAACCACCGCCAAGAACCTCACCAAGTTGCTGGCCCAACATCCGCTGCCAGGCGACCTGGGCAAGTTGATCGAGCAGGTGCCGGAACTCGCGCGGGAGATCAAAACCCAGCAGCAATTCATGTTCAGCGCCTGCGAGCAGGTCGCCGATTTCAAACCGGGCGAAGACGTCGAAGGTCGCGAGCGGCCGCGTCATCGCTTCGTCGGCGGGGTGATTCCCGAGCACATGCGCGAAATGGGCATCGAGCTGAAGAAGGGCTTTGCCCGTCTGACCGATGTCTTTACCCGACTGACCGAACTGCTCAAGGAAGGCATGGACGGCGAGGTCAACATCGGCATCGCCAGCAACCAGGCCGAAGAGTGGTATCCGCTGTTCGGTAGCCTGTTGTCCCGTTCTTCGGGCAATTGGGAGTTGTGGACTGCGTTCACCGTCGAAGACCCGGAAGACAACCCGCCGATGGCCCGCTGGCTGACCCTGGCCGAAAGCGGCTCGCTGTTCGACATCGAGGTCAACGCCAGCCCGATCCTCGCGGCGGAAATGCTCCGTCGCAATTTGTGGAACGTGGCTTACGGCGCTCTGGTGACCTCCGCGACCCTGACCGCGCTCGGCACCTTCGATCGCTTTCGCATGCGCGCCGGTCTGCCGAAAAAAGCCGTGACCGCGGTGGTCCCAAGCCCGTTTCATCATGCTGACGCTGGCGTGCTGCGGGTGCCGGACCTGAAGGCCGATCCGCGTGATGCGCCGGCCCACACCGCAGCGATCATCCGCGACTTGCCGGCATTGGTGGAAGGTTCGCGCGGCACCCTGGTGCTGTTCTCCTCGCGCAAACAGATGCAGGACGTGTTCGACGGCCTCGACCGCGACTGGCGCAAGCAAGTGTTCATTCAAGGCAACCTGTCGAAACAGGAAACCCTGAACAAGCACAAGGCGCGGGTCGATGGCGGCGATTCCAGCGTGCTGTTCGGCCTGGCGAGTTTTGCCGAAGGGGTCGACTTGCCCGGTGCGTACTGCGAACACGTGGTGATCGCGAAGATTCCATTCTCGGTGCCGGATGATCCGGTCGAAGCGGCCCTGGCCGAGTGGATCGAGGCTCGAGGTGGCAATCCGTTCATGGAAATCTCCGTGCCGGACGCTTCGCTGAAGCTGGTTCAGGCCTGCGGTCGCTTGCTGCGCACCGAAGAAGACCGCGGGACCATCACCTTGCTCGATCGACGCCTGGTCACCCAGCGTTACGGCAAGGCAATCCTCAATGCGTTGCCACCCTTCCGGCGTGAAATTTCCTGATACACCGGTGGGCAAATTTGCCCACCGCGTTGTCTATCTCTCAACCATCGCTTTTCCACTGGCCCCATTGAAGGTCGTTAGGGAGAACCTCGTTCCTATGATTCGCCGTTCGCTGCGCCGTTCGTTACCTGCCGTTTTCGCTCTGATGTTCGCAGCCCCTTTGCTGGCAGCCCCTGCCGGCCAACAGACGCTGTTCAACTTTGTGCGCCCCGCCGATGTGGTCCAGGTGGCGACTCAGGACGCCAGCCTGCCGCAATCCAACGCCGAGCAAACGGCCGAAGGCGAAGTGCTGCGTCGGGTGACGTTCAACCCGGTGGCACAACCGACCTTGCGTCTGACCCCGCAGACGGGCGCCTGGGACTGGTCCCAGTCGGGCTTCATGAGTTTGCGGATTCAGAGCGCAATGAACTGGGCTGTGACCCTGTACGTGAAAATCCAGAGCAATGATGGCAAGACGCTGGTCAGCCGCGTCGACTTGCCGGCCGGCCCTGCGCAAACCTTATTGGTGCCGCTGCAGCCCTTTACGCCATTGAGCCTGGGCCTGAAAGCCGGCCCACCAATGCCGATGACGTTTGAGGGTCAGCGCGTATTGTTGGCCAGCAGCGCCGGTGAGCTGGAGCGCAGCCATGTGGTGTCGGTGACCTTGTCGATGGATCAGCCGAAAGTCGCGCAAAGCATTCTGCTTGAGCGCTTTGGCGTGCAGGACGGCGATGCGGTTACCCAAGCGGCTTTTGGCGGTCTTGTAGACGCTTACGGCCAGTCGACCCGGGCCAAATGGCCAGAGAAAGTCAGCAGCGACGAGCAGATGAAAAGCGCCGCTGCCAAGGAACATCAGCAACTGAAAACCTGGCTGGCCGAGCGCGAGAAGTCGTCACTGGACAAGTTCGGTGGCTGGAACAAAGGCCCGGCATTCAGGGCCAGCGGCTTTTTCCGCACCGAAAAACGCGACGGTCGCTGGTACCTGGTGACGCCGGAAGGGCATCCGTTCTATTCGCTCGGGGTCAACACCGTCACCCCGGACGTCGACCAGACCTACGTCGCCGGCCGCGAGTGGATGTTTGAATCGCTGCCCAAACCCGACGAACCGCTGGCCAGCCATTATGGCGAAGGCGATAGCCGTGGTGGCAACGGCGCCGATCAGGGTCGAGGCTACAATGCCGGTCGCTGGTACGACTTCTATGGCGCCAACTTGCAGCGTCTGTATGGTCCGCCGTGTGTGGTGACCAGCGACACCAAGGCCGGTGTCGCCGAAGCGGCCAAGGCTGACGCGGTTGCGGCAACGGCAACGGTGGAGAAGGCTGCTGAGCAACCAGTCGTTCCTTCGACGGCCGAATCCGGTGTCGCCGAAGCCGCCAAGACCGGCGCCGTTGAAGCGACCGCCGCGAAAGCAGCTGAGCAAACACCTGCCGAACCCTGCAAAGCGGTGGTTGATGAACAGCGCTGGGCCAGCCACACCCTTGATCGCCTGCAAGCCTGGGGCTTCAACACTATCGGCAACTGGAGTGCCTCAGCGCTGGCCAACGCTGATCGCGTGCCGTACACCTTGCCGCTGTCGATCGTCGGCGATTACGCCAGCATCAGCACCGGCAACGACTGGTGGGGCGGCATGCCCGATCCGTTCGACCCACGATTCGCCATGGCCACCGAACGTGCCGTGGCCATCGCCGCGCGCGACCATCGCGACGATCCATGGCTGATCGGCTACTTTGCCGACAACGAATTGGCCTGGGCCGGTCCCGGCGACGACCCGAAAGCCCGTTACGCCTTGGCCTACGGCACCTTGAAAATGACCACCGACGTGCCGGCCAAGCGCGCATTCCTCAAGCAATTGCGGGACAAGTACCGCAATCAGGCGGGCCTTTCCAAAGCCTGGGGTATTGATTTGCCGGCCTGGGAATTGATGGAAGACCCGGGCTTCGTGCCGCCGCTGCCAAGCGCCGAACACCCGGAAATCGAAGCCGACTTCAAATACTTCCAGAAGGTTTTCGCCGACACGTACTTCAAGACCCTCTCCGACTCGCTCAAATGGCACGCGCCGAATCAGCTGTTGCTGGGTGGCCGGTTTGCCATCAGCACCCCGGAAGCGGTTGAGTCCTGCGCCCAGTATTGCGACGTGCTGAGCTTCAACATGTACACCCTGCAACCGCAGGACGGTTACGACTTCGCCACGCTGCGCAGTCTGGACAAACCGGTGCTGATCACCGAGTTCAACTTCGGCTCCGCGGATCGCGGCCCGTTCTGGGGCGGCGTGACGCAATTGGCGAAGGAAGAAGACCGTGGGTCCGCTTACGCCAATTTCCTCAAACAGGCGATGAGCGAACCGTCGATCGTCGGCGTGCACTGGTTCCAATACCTTGACCAACCGGTGACCGGTCGTCTGCTGGATGGCGAGAACGGTCATTTTGGTCTGGTGGGTATCACCGATCTGCCGTTCCAGGGGTTCGTCGACAGCGTTCGCAAGAGTAATTTGCAGACCGTCGATCAGCTCGGTAAAGAAGCCGAGAAGGCCAAGGCTGAGGCGGATAACGCCGGTCATGAAGCTGAGGGCGGCAGAAAAGGCGAGGCTGGCAAAGGCGCAGGGCAGGGCGCTGGCCATGCGGGTGGGCATTCCGGCAATGGCCACTGAGTGCTGACAGGCACGTAAGATTTTTTGAGTGTTTCACCCGGGCGGGATGGCGACCGCCCGGCCCGGCCCTGTTCCCAAAACTGTCAATGGCTGGAACAATGCGGCCACTTTGTAGAGCGTTTATCCAGAGGAGTTGCAGGTGCAGATTCAGGGTTTTTACGAGCTGAAGTTTGAAGCGGTGCGTGAGGCTTTCGCGGCGCTGTTCGACGATCCTCAGGAACGTGGCGCAGCGTTGTGCATCCAGATCGGCGGTGAAACCGTGGTCGACCTTTGGGCCGGCAGCGCTGACAAGGACGGCACCGAAGCCTGGCACAGCGACACCATCGCCAATCTGTTCTCCTGCACCAAGACCTTCACCGCGGTGACCGCCCTGCAACTGGTGGCCGAAGGCAAGCTGCAACTGGATGCACCGGTTGCCCGTTACTGGCCCGAGTTCGCCACCGCCGGCAAAGAGTCCGTGACCCTGCGTCAATTGCTCTGCCATCAGGCCGGTCTGCCGGCGCTGCGTGAGCTGTTGGCCCCGGAAGCCCTTTACGACTGGCAAACCATGGTTGACGCCCTGGCGGCTGAAACGCCTTGGTGGACGCCCGGTCAAGGCCACGGTTATGCCGCGATCACCTACGGCTGGCTGGTCGGCGAGTTGCTGCGTCGTGCCGACGGTCGCGGTCCGGGTGAGTCCATCGTGGCGCGGGTCGCGAAGCCTTTGGGGCTGGATTTCCACGTCGGCCTGGCGGACCAGGAGTTTCATCGCGTGGCGCACATCGCCCGTGGCAAGGGCAATGTCGGCGACGCCGCCGCCCAGCGTTTGCTGCAAGTGACGATGCGCGAGCCGGCGGCCATGACCACGAGGGCGTTCACTAACCCGCCGTCGATCATGACGAGCACCAACAAACCCGAGTGGCGACGCATGCAGCAGCCGGCCGCCAATGGCCACGGCAATGCCCGCAGCCTGGCCGGGTTCTATGCCGGTCTGCTCGATGGCAGCTTGCTGGAAAGCGAAATGCTCGACGAAATGACGCGCGAGCACAGCCTCGGCGAGGACAAGACTTTACTGACCCGGACCCGTTTTGGCCTGGGTTGCATGCTCGATCAACCGGACGTTCCCAACGCCACGTACGGCCTCGGCCCTCGTGCGTTTGGCCATCCGGGAGCCGGCGGTTCCATCGGTTTTGCTGACCCGGAACACGATGTGGCCTTCGGCTTTGTGACAAATACCTTAGGGCCGTACGTCTTGATGGATCCGCGCGCGCAAAAGCTTGTGCGGGTACTGGCCACTTGTCTGTAAATCGCGCTCAGGGGTTCCAGGGCCGGAACCCCAAGGCCTTTATGGTTTCCAAGCGTCTGTTTTTCCGGGTCAATCCGGCCTGATTTTTCATTACTTCATTTTGTGGATATCCAATGTCTTCCAATAAAACTCTCGCTTTGGCCCTGTGCTTCGCTATTACCGGTTGCGCACAAACTCCACAAAATGACTCGGATGGCAGCAGCTGGTGGCCGTTCGGTTCCTCCGACAAAGTCGCCGCTAAAAACCCGGCTCCGGCTTCGGCCCCAGCACCCCTGAAGCCTGCCGCGACGGCTCCGGTAGCCAAGACTGAAAGCTCCAGCCCCTGGTACTGGCCGTTCGGCTCCGATGATGCCGCCGACAAGACCCCGGCCAAGCCAGAAGTAAAACCAGAGGTAAAACCTGAAGCCAAACCTGCCGCTGTGGCCAAGGCTGAGGCCGATGCAGGTGGCAAATGGTGGTGGCCGTTCGGTGGTAAAGAGCAAAGCACCGCCAAAGCCGTGCCGATGCCTGATCCGAAAGTCACCCAGGCCTGGCTCGACGACTACGAACCGCGCCTGCGCGAAGCGATCAAGGGCAGCAACCTGCAACTCGAGCGCCGTGAAAACGTATTGGTGGTGACCGCGCCGGTAGAAGGCTCGTTCAACCCTGACCGTCCGGCAATGCTGCTGCCGGTGACCCTCGGCCCGTTCACTCGCGTCGCGAAAATCCTTGAAGTTGATCCAAAGACTGCCGTGCTGGTGCTCGGCCACAGTGATACGTCGGGCGCCGCACCGGCCAACGTGAAACTGAGCCAGGAGCGTGCCCAGGCCGTGGCAGCGATTTTCCGCCTCAGCGGTCTGCAGCGTGATCGCCTGATGCTGCGCGGTATGGGTGGTGAAGCTCCGCGTGCTGCCAACGACAGCAATGAAGGCCGCGCCTTGAACCGTCGCGTCGAACTGCTGGTGACCCCGCAAAACACCATGGTCGCGTTGCTGAGCAAGTACAACATGCCAGCCCCGGCGCCAGTGAAGGTGGTCGTTGCTCAGGACGTCAAGCCAGTGGTCAAACCGGTCGCCCCTGCGCCTGCTGCGAAGAAAGCCGCTGTGCCTGCCGCGAAAAAGGCCCCGGCCAAGAAAGCCGCTGCAAAGAAAGCGCCGGCTAAAACTGCGACTCCGGCGAAGAAGACTGCTCCGGTCAAAGCCGCTGCCGACACGAAAAAAGACGCTGCCGCCGCCGATACTGTAAAAAAGTGATTCGTTAACCAAAAGGAATGCGCCATGACCCAGGGCCTGGCTGATATGCGTCGCGACTACACCCGTGATGGCCTGACCGAGGCACAAGCCCCGGCCGAGCCATTCGCGCTGTTCCATCAGTGGTTCGCCGATGCGGTGAAAACCGAGCAGGTGCCGGTGGAAGCCAACGCCATGACCCTGGCCACCGTCGATCAGGACGGTCGGCCGCATTGCCGCATTCTGCTGCTCAAGGGGCTGGACGAGCAGGGTTTCACCTTCTTCACCAACTACGACAGCGCCAAGGGCCAGCATCTGGCCGCGAATCCGTTCGCGGCGATGACCTTTTTCTGGCCGGCCCTTGAGCGCCAGGTGCGCATCGAAGGGCGGGTGGTGAAGGTTACGCCCGAGGAGTCCGACGCCTATTTCCAGGTCCGGCCGCTGGGCAGTCGCCTCGGTGCCTGGGCTTCGCCCCAGAGCCGGGTGATCGCCGATCGTGCCGAGCTGGAAGCGCTGCTCAAGAACACCGAGCAACGTTTCAGCGACACGCAACCTCATTGCCCTGAGCACTGGGGTGGTTACCGTTTGTTACCGGAGCGCATCGAGTTCTGGCAGGGTCGTCCGAGCCGCCTGCACGATCGCCTCAACTACCGTTTGCAGGGCGCTAACTGGATTCTTGAACGTCTGGCACCCTAAACAGTCTACCGATCAAGATAGCCTGCCGCAGCGGCTTCCAGCCACTGCGGCAGGTCTCGACGCTTGATCCTCTGCGCTTGAGCGTTCGCCAGTTGCTGGAGCATGAAAGCCTTTTTCTGCTCGTCTTTACCCGCCAGTGCCAACGCCAGATCGCGGTCCATCCAGCGTTTGATCCGCACGTATAGCCACCAGTGGAAATACAATCCGGCAACAGTAGTGACGACAATGATGAAGTAATCCATGACAATCCTTGGAGGCGGCGGCGCAGATTCCGGAATTTGCCGTTACTGTGTGGTGAGTTCGTGGAGGCGCCTGTACCGGGCCTGAATCAAACCAATTTTATCCGGGCGATGACGTGACAGGCGTCAAGCTGCGGAGTTTAATGAATACCTGTCCTTTGGAGTTGATGCTATGCGTAAGTCTGTTCTGCTGGTTGCTTCTTTTTCCACGATGGCGATGTTGCTCACTGGTTGCCAGTCCAGCCTGACCGGTGACTCCTACTCCCGTGACGAAGCGCGTCGCGTGCAGACCGTTCGCATGGGCACCATCGAATCCCTGCGTCCGGTGAAAATCGAAGGCACCAAAACCCCAATCGGCGGCCTAGCCGGTGCGGCGGTGGGTGGTGTTGGCGGCAGCGCTATCGGTGGCGGTCGTGGCAGCATCGTTGCTGCAGTTATCGGCGCCGTTGCTGGCGGCCTGATCGGCTCGGCCACAGAAGAAGGCCTGACCCGCGCCCAAGGCGTGGAAATCACCGTTCGCGAAGACGACGGCAGCATGCGCGCCTACGTGCAACAGGTTCAGGAGAATGAAGTGTTCCGTGTTGGCGAGCGGGTGCGGATTGCTACTGTGGATGGTACTAGCCGCGTTTCGCATTAAGCGGGAACGGGTAGTAAAGCAAAACCCCGATCAGGTGACTGGTCGGGGTTTTTTATGTATGTAGCTTTCAGTTTTGTCTGATTCAATATAGTTAATCTCGACAAAGTCCCATGTAGCACACCAAATCGGCTCTGAATGGGTCGCTGACCAGTTCCATAATCGTGTTTGCATGTGGGCGTGGAAAAATCTTACCGTCAATACCGTTCCCGGATCGACAGTGCATTCACAACGAGTTGGTAGAAAACTTTGCTCTACTAAATGGCGTATTTCTAAAGTCGACAGCATGCTTGGTCGTCTCGACGGGAGCCAGCCAAATGACTTTTGTCTGAAGGATCTTGAGGAAGCGTCGTGGAAGTACGCGTTTGATAGGGTTAACCTAATTCATTGGCTAGGGGCTCGCCCCCGATAGTAGACCTTTACGTCCCTAATCCTTAGACCCTTTCGCGCTCGAGCCACGGTTCACCATGCATTGCCCGCGAAACGCCTAAGCCGTTACCTCTTCTTTCCTCGTAGCTGGTGCAGGTAAGTGAGTCCACCGCCATCCAAGCGACGGACTGAGAGCATCACTCATCATTCCGTTGGAACTCTCCATAACGCTGCTCCGTCATCTGGAATGAGGGGGGCTACGGGTACTTCGTGGCGAACCCTGATAACGCTTTTTCATTCAGAAGGCGAGGGACGACATGAATACTACAGACAGCACCACTGGGAGTCAGGCAGATAAAACCGACTCATCAGGGTCAGAGCAGAACTTCGAACACTTGAAAGAAAACGTAACTGAGGCGCTTGGCGGCGCCAGACAGCAGGCTGACGCGCAGTTCGGTGAATACCGAGATAAGGCAGCAGACCAGATTGAGGCGTTGGCAAAGGGAGCGAAATCCGTCGTTTCCGAACTTGAAAGCAAAGACGCGCTCGGCATGTCCGACTACCTCGCTGAGATGGCGGAATCCATGAGCGGCCTAGCCGGGAACCTGCGTGGAAAAAGTGCCGAACAATTGCTCCATGACGGCGCCGACCTGGCTCGTAACAACCCGACACTGTTCATTGCTGGCAGCATTGCACTGGGTTTTGGCCTATCGCGCTTTCTGAAGGCCGGTAGCACCCCTGCGGCGACCTTCACCGACTCTAGCGACCCGGCAGCAGGTAACTCAATGCCTCCATCAGGTGGTTTTGGCGCTCAACGACCCTATGAAACCTCCGTTCCATCTCGCACCGATCAAAGCCCCGGTCTGGCCACTGGCATCACCCCGGCTTCGCCAAATGAGCAAGACCATCCTTCGGACGTCGCGACAAACTCGACACCCGGTTCTACATCCTTCAAAGGAGCGCTGTGATGAACAGAGAAGATCAAGATTTGCCGGAGGTAAGACCGGTGCTCGCGCCTGATTCTGACGCTTCGGTCGTCGGGTTGTTACGGCAGCTGTCCCGCGAAGTACCCGCGCTGTTCACCAAGGAGCTCGCTTTGGCCAAAGCTGAGTTTCAAGCCAGTCTCACGACACTCAAGGCAGGCATTGCCGGTGTCGCGGGTGGTGCGATTGTGCTGCTGGCGGGGTTCATCATTTTGTTGATGTCCGCCGTGTATGGCCTCAGCACGGTGATGGCACCGTGGTTGGCAGCGCTGATTGTCGGTGCGGTGGTGATGATCGTAGGGTTCGCCATGCTGCAGTCTGGGAAAAAACAGTTCGAGCCGTCCCACTTTAAGCCTGATCGCACGCTGGATGCCTTGAATAAAGACCAGGAAGCGCTGCGGAGGAAAGTCTCATGAACAGTGAATTCGAAACCGAGTCGCAGAAAAGCCCCGAGGCCATCGAACGTGAAATAGACGCGCAGCGGGCAAGCATAGGCAACATCGTTGATGCCCTGGAAAGCAAATTCACGCCGGGTCAGGTGTTCGATCAGGCGTTGTCCTTCATGCAGAGCAACGGCACGACGTTCCTGACCAACTTGGGAACCAGCGTTCGTAATAATCCCGTTCCTGCGGTGCTGACGTCGGTTGGTTTGCTGTGGTTGATGATGAGCCAGAACCGTCCACCATCCGCTCACCCAGGTTATCGCGTGGGCCCGGATCAGGACAAAGTAGGGGAATGGGCCGATGGCCTTGCTGATGGTATCGACAGCGCCCGTGACCATTTGCACCAGACTGCGGACACGCTTAAGGAGGGCTTCCAAACCGTT
Organism: Pseudomonas sp. NPDC098740; assembly: GCF_044760065.1. Taxonomy (NCBI): domain Bacteria; kingdom Pseudomonadati; phylum Pseudomonadota; class Gammaproteobacteria; order Pseudomonadales; family Pseudomonadaceae; genus Pseudomonas; species Pseudomonas sp. NPDC098740. The sequence goes on from NZ_JBIWAM010000012.1 coordinate 94,772, forward strand.
AAAGGCAAAGCGGCGAACCTTGGTGACAACTTGGGGGTTGCCACCGAAAACATCAGCCATGCCGTTCATGACGCCAGCGACCGTTTAGTGCGCGGTACACACGTGATGAGCAATCAATTCAGCCAGTTGCTGAAGGAGCAGCCCCTGATGGTTGCCGCTGCGGGTATCGCGTTAGGGGCCATGTTGGGGGCGGCATTCCCTTCGTCAGCGACTGAGCAACGCTATATGGGCAAAACCAGCGCAGGCCTGGCCGACAAGGTAAAACAACAGGCACGGGAAGGCTTTGAAGCGGTACGCGATACGGTGACAAAAACGACTGATCACTCGGACGTGGCCGTGAAACCGGAAGGGGAGCACCGAGCAGCATCCGATACGTCCGCCGATCTGTCTCGAGGAATGGGTACGTCATAAAGGGGTTGCATGAAAGGCGGGAGGTTCAACACTGACCTCCCGCTGCTCTCCGGTAGGGAAACAGTATTAACACCTAGTCAGCTCTAAGGTTTCGCCATCTGCGGGAATACGCAGTCTCGATTCGATATTTGCACGAATTGCTGCCGCTGAAAGATCAGTACGGGATACCGGGCAATGACCCACCGCCTCTAAATGGTTCGCTACAACTGTACCTTTGGATATTCTTGTGAACTCAACAACCTCTTCAATTCCCATGATGATTTCGCCACCGATATCGAACTGTGCACCACCGGCTGGCACTACGCTAACTTGGGGCTGATGGCGTAAAACGAACTCCCGTACAGCAGGTGAAAGAATCGTATCGCCACTCAGGTAGATACTGGGTTCCCCCGGCATCTCAATGAAGTAACCGACACCATGCTCCATCAATTTGCCAATAAAGCCTTCTCCATGGGTACATTTGACCGTGTGAATCGTGCCGCCAAGGAAGGGGATACCCTGCTCGTGGTCGTTCGTAAGCGGTCGGATGTTTAAGCCACGCTTGGCCAGATATGGAGCATCGCGGGGGGTACAGATCACTGGAATCTGCTTTTCCCTCAGCCAGCGCGTCGCTGCCCGATCCAGGTGATCAAAGTGCCCCTTCTGACAATGCGTGATCAGGCAATGCGTCACCGATTCAAGGGCGTTGGCAGCTGACTCAGGCAAGTCAACCAACGGGTTTCGCAATCTGGCGCCGAACAAGCGTAGAGGTGGAAGCGCACCTTTCGGCGCGAGCATAGGATCGACGAGGATACGGGTGAGGCCGAATTCGAGAATTATCGTAGCGTTGCGTATTTGCCGAATTTTCATCATGAAGCCTCTTAGGGAGTGGCTTCATTGTGCACGCCTGATTCTGCGGCCATAATGGCAGAATTAGTCATAATTGATTCAATTTAAGCCATGTCTAAAACCTTACGAGTTGGCCTCCTTTTGTATCCCCAGTGCATGCCCGCAGGTCTGCTCTCCTTCGCCGATCTACTGCACGCCACTAACCGGCGCACGGGGCGCGAGATTTTTGAAACCTGCTATGTGGCACTGCAGGCAGGGCCAGTGGAATGTGCTAATGACGTAACATTGCAAGCGAAGTACACCCTCGCCAATAGCGAGTTAGACGCCATCCTCGTGCCAGGTTTCTGGGCGGAATCCGCAGAGCAGGTGGAAAAGACTCTGGCTAACCATGCAAACTTAGTGGCGTCCCTGTCGAGCCATTCCAGGCGATGTCAGCTTTGGAGTTACTGCACGGGAGTTTGTCTGCTGGCTGCCAGCGGCCAGTTGAGAGACCAGCCGGCGACGGTGACTTGGTGGCTCGCTGAAGCGATGGTACAGCGCTACAAGAAGGTGCACTGGCGGAGCGAGCAGAACTGCGTCTTCAATGAGCGAACCTCCACCGCTTCGGGCGTAAACGGCTATCTGCCTATTGCCCAGACGCTGATAGAGCGGAATGTCAGTCCCGAAGTCTTTCGCGACTTAATCAAGTTGATGGTGCTCCCTCGTCCCGCACTCTCTCACACTGCCTTCCAGGCCATGAGCCTGATAGAGCAGTCCGGCAAGCTCCTGCGAAAGCTGCATGCTCTGATTGAGCAGATGCCGGCTGAACAGATCACGGTGAAGGTATTGGCGGGAAAGCTCGGAATGTCTGAACGTACACTCGCTCGTAAGGTAAGAGAGGAAACTGGCCTTGCAGTGGGATCTTATGCCCGGCGTGTCAAGCTGAACCAAGTCAGTGAACGCATTGCTCTTACCTCAGTACCTGTCAGCACAATCAGTGTGGAACTCGGATTTAGCAGCGACTCAAATATGCGACGTATGTTCAAGGAATTGACCGGTCTTACGCCTGTAGAGTACCGACAGAAATTTGGCTGTTACTAGGGCATTTCTGAAATACATGGCGCATAAAAGTTACCCATAACATGCCTGATGGGAGCGCTGTTGAGTGCAGTCCGCAATCAATGGAAGACCCTAATCAGAAGAGGCTGATCGGGTAGTGGCTCATGTCGCGCTATCTCGATGACGGGGCAGTGCGCATTGATAATAAATGGGTGGAGGACATAGGACATAGGACATAGAACCGGCCCTGGGCAATCGGACGCTCAAACTGATTGTTGGCGGGGTCCCTGCGTAGCGGCAAAAGGGCCGCAGCGAACATGAGTTTGATCTAGTTGGCGAAGCTCAACGGGCATGATCCGTATACTTATTTAAAAGATGTGCTGGTTCGATTGCCGACGCAGCGGGCCAATGAAATCGACGAGCTTCTGCCGCATCGATGGCAACCGATTTAGTTGGGCAACACGGGATGCCCGGACGCTTCTTTTATCTGGCGTCTGATGCGTATCAAATCCTGATAGGCACCCGCGCAGACCCTTGGTGAATTTGGTAGACGTGGGTTATTCCGTGCATACCAGTTGTACGAGGTGGTTTACATCCTGCCAGGTTCTACCGGTCCATCCTTCCAGTATCTTCACTTGCTCTGGAGACAGATCGTAGCCGTCGAATTCGTCGTCATGCTGTAGCCAGTTCATCAGTTCATCAGTTCATCAGTTCTCTTAGTTCGTCGAGACGGTTGTCGGGGATCTGCGCACTCAGGAGTAGTTTCTCGATCTGTTTGTCGAAGACCTCTATGAAACGTTTCATTTCTCTACTTTCCTTGAATCCTTCCAGCGCCTGCGTTGTTTCCTCGTGTTCGTCCGTCGAAGGTCCAAAAAAGGAGCTGTGCGACGTTAACGAACGAGGTCAATCGTGGCTGTAGGACTAGTCTTCAAAATTGCTGGGAGAGTTCGATAGTGTTGGTAATTCAGTAGGTCCTTTTGTTGAGCATACTTTCTCAGACCACGAATCAGTCGTTTGCAAAGTTGATCGAATTTTCCAGGGCTCGTCGAACTCGCCTTAGTGGTCTCGGTGCCCGTGGAGCTACGCCTCAACTCCGATAAATATTTCAAGGTCTCGGGGGATGGGTTGATTGATCAAAGCACCAATTTGCTGGGCTTGCTCAGCTGTTAATAGCCATTCTCCGCTTGCCATTTCGTTTAGGCTTTTATGGCCGAGGAGCTGCACAATCTGGTCGTTAAAGGCAGTATCTACATCAAGCTCATATTTCAGCGAGCTATCTTCAAAGACTACCGCGCAAGCTGAACTGCACGACATCAACCATCTCCCAATCGCGGTTCTTCCGTCATGAAGCGGTGAGTGACCTGATGTCCGTCGCCTGACGGTGGGTTCTGAACCCGGGGAATGTCCTTATTGCCAGCCACTGATCTTCCTTGCGTTCGTACGTCGACAACCCCCGAAAAAGGGGCTGTGCGACGTTAACGAACGAGGCTGATCGTGGCTGTAGGACGAGTCTTGAATGACTCTAAGAGTTGTCTCTGTTTATCAGGATTGCAGCGCAGTGCTCTTGCGACTCGCCGCCGCCGTCACCGCATAACCAATCAATGCCGCCAGTATCGAGCCGGTCAAAATCCCCATCCGATCCATCCCGGCGTATTCACTGGCGCCGGGCACGAAGGCCAGGGAGCCGACAAACAGGCTCATGGTGAAGCCGATGCCGCAGAGGATTGCCACGCCCAATACCTGGCCCCAGTTGGCGCCTTGGGGCAGGGCGGCAATGCCGATTTTCACCGCCAGCCAGGTCAGGCCGAAGACGCCGAGGGTCTTGCCCAGCAGCAGGCCGACCGCGATGCCCATCGGCACGTGGTGGGTGAAGCTTTCGACCGTTACGCCGCTCAGGGACAGGCCTGCGTTGGCGAAGGCGAACAGCGGCAGGATGCCGTAGGCCACCCATGGATGCAGGGCGTGTTCGAGGGTCAGCAGCGGCGAAGGTTCGGCGTTTTTCGTGCGCAGGGGAATGCAGAAGGCCAGGGTCACACCGGCCAGTGTCGCGTGGACGCCGCTCTTGAGCACGCAAACCCAAAGGATCAGGCCGATGATCATGTACGGCCCGAGCTTGACCACCCCGAGGCGGTTCATCGCGATCAGTGCCACGATGCACGTCGCGGCCAGAGTCAGCGAAAGGGTCGAGAGCGTACCCGAGTAGAAGATCGCAATGACGATGATTGCGCCGAGGTCGTCAATAATCGCCAAAGTCATCAGGAAAAGCTTCAGCGACACCGGTACCCGCTTACCCAGCAAGGCCAGTACGCCGAGGGCGAAGGCGATGTCGGTGGCCATCGGGATGGCCCAGCCGCTCAGGGCTGCCGGGTCCTCGCGGTTCAGAAACCAGTAGACCAGCGCCGGAACCACCATGCCGCCAATCGCCGCTGCGCCGGGCAGGACGATTTGCGACGGTTTCGACAGTTGACCGTCAAGGACTTCGCGCTTCACTTCCAGCCCGATCAGCAGGAAGAACAGGGCCATCAGGCCGTCGTTGATCCACAGCAGCGCCGGTTTGGCGATCTGCAACGCGCCGACCTGCGCCACGACCGGCGTGTCCAGAAAGCTGCTGTAAAGCCACGACAGCGGGGAATTGTTGATGATCAAAGCCAGAGCAGCGGCGGCGATCAATAACAGACCGCTGGCAGCTTCCAACTGGAAGAAACGCGTGAAAGTGCTACGCAGAGGCAAGGTCGCTCTCCATCGATGAATTCAAAAGGTGGCACACCCTAACCCGTACCGTTAGTTGTTAAAACAAAAGTTATATTCTTTTTTGTTATATACCGTTACAGCGTGAACGATCAGCAGGGACCTGAGCCTAGCAGTTGTCGGGCGTATTGAACCTCAGCTGTACCTGTGCGTGATGTAGGTTTTTTCCTAAGCTTGTTAGCTGAGCCTTGCAACAAGGCCGACTCAACGAGAAAAACACCATGAGCGACCATCGACAGTGGGCCCGCGAAGCCATCCGGATCATCGAAGCCGACTTCCAGCGCAGCGCCGACACCCACCTGATTCCCTTGCCGCTGCCGGGTTTTCCGGGCATCGAGTTGTATTTCAAGGATGAGTCCAGCCATCCCACCGGCAGCCTGAAGCACCGGTTGGCGCGTTCGCTGTTTCTGTATGCGCTGTGTAATGGCTGGCTCAAACCCGGTGCGCCGGTGATTGAAGCGTCCAGCGGTTCGACGGCGATTTCCGAGGCGTACTTCGCCAGTTTGCTGGGCTTGCCGTTTATTGCGGTGATGCCGGCGAGCACGTCCAAAGAGAAGATCGCGCAGATCGCTTTCTACGGCGGCAAGAGCCATTTGGTCGATGATCCGACGCAGATCTACGCCGAATCCGAGCGGTTGGCTCGCGAACACGATGGGCATTTCATCGACCAGTTCACCTATGCCGAGCGCGCTACCGACTGGCGGGCGAACAACAACATCGCCGAGTCGATCTTCCAGCAAATGCGTTTCGAGCTGCACCCCGAGCCGAGCTGGCTGATCTCCAGCCCCGGCACCGGCGGCACCACCGCGACGCTGGGCCGTTACGTGCGTTACCGCCAGCATTGCACCCGCGTGCTCTGCGCCGATGCCGAGCGCTCGGTGTTCTTCGATTACTACCAGACCGGCGACGCCAGTCTGCGCCTGGATTGCGGTTCGCGGATTGAAGGCATTGGTCGGCCTCGGGTAGAAGCGTCGTTCCTGCCCAAAGTGATCGATGCGATGGTCAAAGTGCCGGACGCGTTGTCTCTGGCGGCCATGCATTACCTGGCGCAGCGTTTGGGACGTCGGGTTGGCGGGTCGAGCGGGACTAACCTGATCGGCGCCTTGATGGCGGCCCAGCAGATGGCGGCGGCGGGGGAGTCGGGGTCAATCGTGGCGATTCTGTGTGATGGCGGCGAGCGCTATGCCACCACTTATTACGATGAGGCTTGGCTCAAGGCCCAGGGGTATGAGTTGAGTGGTTTGATGGATGCCGTGGCGGGGAGTATTGAGCGCGGTGAGCCGCTGCCGGCCACCGTTCTACGCGCCAATATCTGACAACAGCAAAAAGATCGCAGCCTTCGGCAGCCCCTACATAGGACGGTGAACACCCTGTAGGAGCTGCCGAAGGCTGCGATCTTTTGATGTTAAGGCTTAAGCCTCGAGACCGAGGATGTCGCGGGCCACGGCTTCTGCAATCCGAATCCCGTCGACACCCGCCGACAGAATCCCGCCCGCATAACCCGCGCCTTCACCCGCCGGGAACAAGCCTTTCACGTTCAGGCTCTGCATCGACTCGTCACGGGTAATCCGCAGCGGCGACGACGTACGTGTCTCGATCCCGGTCAACACGGCGTCGTGCAGCGAGTAACCGCGAATCTGCTTCTCGAACGCAGGCAAGGCTTCGCGAATGGCTTCGATGGCAAACGCCGGCAAGGCCAACGCCAAATCACCCAAGGCAACCCCCGGTTTGTAAGACGGTTCTACGCTGCCCAACTCGGTGGACGGCTTGCCGGCAATGAAGTCGCCGACCAGTTGCGCCGGCGCTTCGTAGTTGCTGCCGCCCAGCACAAAGGCGTGGGATTCCAGGCGTTCCTGCAACTCGATACCCGCCAGCGGGCCGCCCGGATAATCGACTTCCGGGGTGATCCCGACGACGATCCCGGAGTTGGCGTTGCGCTCGTTACGCGAGTACTGGCTCATGCCGTTGGTGACCACGCGGCCCGGCTCGGACGTCGCGGCCACCACGGTGCCGCCCGGGCACATGCAGAAGCTGTAGACCGAACGTCCGTTGCTGGCGTGGTGCACCAGTTTGTAGTCGGCGGCCCCGAGTTTCGGGTGGCCGGCGTACTTGCCCAAGCGTGCGCGGTCGATCAGCGACTGCGGGTGTTCGATGCGAAAACCCACCGAAAACGGCTTGGCTTCCATGAACACGCCACGGCCATGCAGCATGCGGAAAGTGTCCCGGGCGCTGTGGCCGAGGGCCAGAATCACGTGTTTCGAATGGATCTGCTCGCCGCCATTGAGCTCGACGCCGACCAGTTGGCCGTCCTCGATCAACACATCGGTCACCCGCTGCTGGAAGCGCACTTCGCCACCCAGCGCACGAATCTGCTCACGCATGTTTTCCACAACACCGGTCAGACGGAACGTACCGATGTGCGGTTTGCTGACGTAGAGAATTTCTTCCGGCGCACCCGCTTTGACGAACTCGTGCAGGACTTTGCGACCGATGAATTTCGGGTCCTTGATCTGGCTGTAAAGCTTGCCGTCAGAGAACGTCCCCGCGCCACCTTCACCGAACTGCACGTTGGATTCGGGGTTAAGCACGCTTTTACGCCACAGGCCCCAGGTGTCCTTGGTGCGCTGGCGCACTTCGGTGCCGCGCTCGAGGATGATCGGCTTGAAGCCCATTTGCGCGAGCAGCAGCCCGGCGAAAATCCCGCACGGACCGAAGCCCACGACGACAGGACGTTGCTCAAGATCAGCCGGCGCCTGGCCGACCGCTTTGTAGCTGACATCCGGCGCCACGTTGACGTTACGGTCATCGACGAACGTGTGCAGCACCGTCGCCTCATCGCGAACGTTGAGGTCGATGGTGTAGATGAAGCACAGTTCGGAGGACTTTTTGCGCGCATCGTAGCTGCGCTTGAACAAGGTGAAATCGAGCAGGTCATCACTGGTGATGCCCAGGCGCTGCACGATGGCAGGGCGCAGGTCTTCTTCGGGATGGTCGATCGGCAGCTTGAGTTCGGTGATTCGTAACATGACAGGATCCGGTTCGCGGGGCGCACAACTGCGCCAAGGCGTTTGAAGCCCGCGATTATAAGCCTCAAAGAATGATTCCCGTGAGGCTAAAACGATCAGTCGTTACGCGATCCGCCGAAATACCCGCAGCCACGCTGAACTTGGCCGTCTACGCGCAGTTCGGCGCTCATGTGCTGGACACTGCCGGTGGTGCTGTCGACGCAACGTTGCGGTGCAACCCACAATTCGATTTGCTGGTTATTGGCTTCGGTGCTGAGGTTGAAGCGGCCATCGCCCAGTTGCTCTTCAACGTAGGGCACGGCCAATGGCGGCTGACCGGCGCGCTCGATGACCATGCCTTTGCCGCTGACTTTCACGTTCCACTCAGGCCCATGGCCGGCGGCGCGCAGGATAAGCAATTTGAAGTTCGGATCGTTGCACGCGGTGCCCGAGCGCTCGACGCGGTACAGCTGTGCCAGATCGAGGCGGTTGTCGACGATTCGCCCGCGCACGTCGGCGAACAGCTTGCCCTGAGCATCGGCGAGGGTGGCGGCCTCTTGCAGGACGCTGGTGCCGCCGGTGTCGTTGACGACGTAACTGCGTTGTTCATTGCATGGCTGGAACTGCAACTTGCCGTCCGCCGCCGTCAACTGGCCTTGCATGCGGGTCTGGCCCACGTGGGAGGCACTTTCACGCGGGCCCTCAAGCAGTTGGCAGGCGGCAAACAACGGAAGCAGGGCAACAAGGACTAAGGAACGGGCAACACGCATCTTTGAGTCTCCAGACAAGTGCCGCCACGTTACGCAGCCTGACCGTTCATCACAAGGGTTTAGCCCACGTGAAAGGTCTGACCTGTTTGCAGGCCCTCGACGCTTTTGGCGTAGGCCAATGCCACATCCGCTGCCGGAACCGGTTTGTAGCCGCGGAAGTACGGCGCGTAGCTGCCCATGGCTTCGACCAGTACGTTCGGGCTCACCGAATTAACGCGTAGACCACGAGGCAGTTCGATGGCGGCGGCGCGGACGAAACTGTCAAGGGCGCCGTTGACCAGCGCTGCCGAGGCGCCGCTGCGAATCGGGTCGTGGCTGAGCACGCCGGTGGTGAAGGTGAACGAGGCGCCGTCATTGGCGAACTCGCGGCCGATCAGCAGCAGATTGACCTGGCCCATCAACTTGTCTTTCAGGCCCAGCGCGAAGCTTTCTTCGGTCATTTCACCGAGGGGTGCGAATGTCACGTTGCCAGCGGCGCAGACCAGTGCATCGAACTTGCCGGTTTTCTCGAACAGCTTGCGAATCGAAGCGCTGTCGCTGATATCCACATGGAAATCACCGCTGTTGCGGCCGATGCGGATGATCTCGTGACGCTCGGACAGCTCCTTGTCGACCGCCGAACCGATGGTGCCGCCTGCGCCTATCAAAAGAATTTTCATGCTGCTGTTCCTTGAGTGGGTTGAAAGAGGCTTCAGTCTAGAGTGGTTTTTTTCATCGATAAGCGTGCTAATAGGCAACCTTTGGTTTTCAAATGGAAACAATCCATGAGCGAAATGGATGATCTGGCAGCGTTTGCGGTGTTGATCGAGGCGGGGAGTTTTACCCTGGCGGCGCAGCAATTGGGGTGCAGCAAGGGGCAGTTATCCAAGCGCATCAGCCAACTGGAATCGCGGTTTTCTGTGGTGCTGCTGCAACGCACCACCCGCCGTTTGAGCCTGACGGCCGCAGGTGCGGCGCTGTTGCCGCAAGCCCAGGCGCTCGTAGTCCAAGTCGAGAGGGCGCGTCAGGCATTGGCGCGGCTGAAGGACGACATGGCCGGGCCGGTGCGTATGACGGTTCCGGTTTCGCTGGGGGAAACCTTCTTCGATGGCTTGTTGCTGGAGTTCTCCGGCAAATATCCCGAGGTGCAGATCGAGCTGGACCTGAGCAACAGCTACCGTGATTTGTCCCGTGACGGGTTTGATCTCGCGGTTCGCTCCGAGGTGGGCAATGACGAGCGCCTGGTGGCCCGACCGCTATTAGCCTGGCACGAAATGACCTGCGCCAGCCCGGCTTACCTTGAGCAATACGGCGAACCGCTGACACCGCAGGCCCTCGCTGAACATCGCTGTCTGCTCAACAGTCATTACAGCGGCCGCGAAGAGTGGCTCTATCACCAGCAACACGAGTTGCTGCGGGTTCGCGTGTCGGGACCGTTCGCCAGCAACCATTACAGCCTGTTGAAAAAAGCCGCGCTGGCTGGCGCCGGTATTGCGCGGTTGCCGTCCTACCTGCTGCAAGCGGAATTGGCTGACGGCCGTTTGCGCTGGCTCCTGCGTGACTATCAGACCCGCCGCATGCCGATGTACCTGGTTCACCCGTATCAGGGCGGTTTGCCGAAGCGCACCCAGGTGTTGGCGGACTATTTGATTGGCTGGTTCAAGCGCAGTGGCGAGGCACTGGATCGGCTCCAGCACACCACATAGATCCCTGTGGGAGCGAGCCTGCTCGCGAAAGCGGTAGGGCAGACAACATTTCTGTTGAATGTGAAATTGCATTCGCGAGCAGGCTCGCTCCCACAGGGTGATCTTCGTGGTCAGGATTCTTGGGGGTCGATTTGATCCAGCGCCCGATTCACCGCCAGTTCGCCCAGCATGATGCTTTGCTGGATACCGAGCAGCATGTTGCGGTGCGAACCTTCCAGGAAAGCGGCGAAATTGCTGGCCATCACACTCGCCGACGCTAGTGATTCGCTGGCATGGCCCAGCAGGGTTTGCACATCGATACCGGGCGCGACGACAAACATCGGGCTGGGATTGTGCGGGGGATTGGGTGAGTTCTTGAACATAAGTTTGTGCTCGCTGTAAGGGCTACGCCCGGTTCGCGACTAAACGAATGGGTGGCAGCTGTATGCAGGTTAGTCGACCGATGAGCACAGAAACTCGGCGCGCCCGAAGGCGCCCTGCACACAGCCGCCATCAAGTGCAGGAAAGGGATACCTGACTTTTTGGCGCTTATGCGTTTCTGTGCAAAACAACCGAGCGACTAAACCCGACCACTGATGGGCAGTGGCGGGGAAACGATAGAGGCCGGTCCCCAGGCGCACAAGCCGGCGGATTCTGGCGTAGCTGTAGGCAACGACGCAAGGCGTTGTAGCTTGCAGGAAGTAACACAGACACTGATTAAACACGCTCTCCAAAACACCCAAAATCTCCTACGGGGAGATCTTCATTGTTATGAGATGTGTGACAGGCACAAAAAACGGCCCGAAGGCCGTTTTTTGTTTACCGCGAAGACTCAACCACCCAGGTACGCTTCACGTACTTTCGGGTCGGTCAGCAGCGCTTCCCCAGTGCCTGTCATCACCACCCGGCCGTTCTCCAGAACGTACGCACGGTCAGCGATTTTCAGCGCCTGGTTGGCGTTCTGCTCCACCAGGAACACCGTCACACCGTCCTTGCGCAGCTGTTCGATGATGTCGAAGATCTGCTGGATGATGATCGGTGCCAGGCCCAACGAAGGTTCGTCGAGCAGCAACAGCTTGGGCTTGCTCATCAGCGCACGGCCGATGGCGAGCATTTGCTGTTCGCCGCCGGACATGGTGCCGCCGCGTTGGGCAAAGCGCTCTTTCAGGCGTGGGAAAAGTCCGAGAACCTTGTCCATCTGTTCCTGATAATCGCCCTTGTCGGTGAAGAACCCGCCCATGGCGAGGTTTTCTTCCACGGTCAGTCGGGCAAACACCCGACGACCTTCCGGAACCACGGCGATGCTCTTGCGCATGATCTGCGCCGAGGTCTGCCCCACGAGCTCTTCACCCATGTACTTGATGCTGCCGCTGTGGGCTTGCGGCGAACCGCAAAGCGTCATCAGCAAGGTGGATTTGCCCGCGCCGTTGGCACCGATCAGGGTGACGATTTCGCCCTGACGGATTTCCACATTGACGCTGTGCAGGGCCTGGATCTTGCCGTAGAAGGTGGAAACGTTTTCGAATTGCAGCATTTACGCTTCCCCCAGGTAGGCTTTGATCACTTCGGGATTGTCGCGGATCTGTTCCGGCGTGCCGTTGGCCAGAGGCGTGCCCTGGTTGATCACGACGATGTGGTCGGAAATGCTCATGACCAGTTTCATGTCGTGTTCGATCAGCAGCACGGTGACATTGTGCTCTTCACGCAACATGCTGATCAGCGCCTTCAGGTCTTCGGTTTCCTTCGGGTTCAGGCCGGCGGCCGGTTCGTCGAGCATGAGGATCCGCGGACGGGTCATCATGCAGCGAGCGATTTCCAGACGACGTTGCTGACCGTAGGCCAGGGTGCCGGCCGGCCGGTTGGCGAACGCCTTGAGGTTGACCTTGTCCAGCCAGAACTCGGCGAACTCCATGGCCTCGCGCTCGCTCTTGCGGAACGCCGGGGTCTTGAACAGACCGGCCAGGAAGTTGGTGTTCAGGTGACGGTGCTGGGCGATCAAGAGGTTCTCGACCGCCGTCATGTCCTTGAACAACCGCACGTTCTGAAAGGTGCGCACCACGCCTTTGAGGGCAATCTTGTGGCCGGGCAGGCCCTGGATCGGCTCGCCGTCCAGCAGGATGCTGCCGCCACTCGGCTGGTAGAAACCGGTCAGGCAGTTGAACACGGTGGTCTTGCCGGCGCCGTTGGGGCCGATCAGTGCCACGACCTGTTTTTCCTTCACGCTCAGGGCTACGCCGTTGACCGCTAGCAAGCCGCCGAAGCGCATGCTCAGATTTTCGACTTTAAGGATCTCGCGGCTCATTTGCGCAGCTCCATGTGAGGACGTTGCATGGGCAGCAGACCCTGAGGGCGCCAGATCATCATCAGCACCATCAAGGCGCCGAACATCAACATGCGGTATTCACTGAACTCACGCATCATTTCCGGCAGCAGGATCATTACCACGGCTGCCAGGATCACGCCCAGCTGCGAGCCCATGCCACCCAACACGACGATGGCGAGAATGATCGCCGACTCGATGAAGGTGAAGGACTCCGGTGTCACCAGACCCTGGCGGGCGGCAAAGAAGCTACCGGCAAAACCGGCGAAGCTGGCGCCGAGGGTGAAGGCCGAAAGCTTGATGACCGTAGGGTTGAGACCCAGTGCACGGCAGGCGATTTCGTCTTCACGCAATGCTTCCCACGCGCGGCCCAGAGGCATGCGCAGCAAGCGGTTGATGACAAACAGTGCCGCCAGTGCCAGGAACAACGCGACCAGGTAAAGGAAGATCACCTTGTTGATCGAGTTGTAGGCCAGGCCGAAGTACTCGTGGAAGGTTTGCATGCCTTCGGCGGCTTTACGTTCGAAGGTCAGGCCGAAGAACGTTGGTTTCTCGATGTTGCTGATACCGTTCGGACCGCCCGTGAGACCGGTCAGGTTACGCAGGAACAGACGGATGATTTCACCGAAGCCCAACGTCACGATCGCCAGGTAGTCACCGCGCAGACGCAGTACCGGGAACCCGAGCAGGAAGCCGAAGGTGGCCGCCATCAAACCGGCGATCGGCAGGCAGATCCAGAAGCTCAGGCCGTAGTAATGCGACAGCAACGCATAACTATAGGCACCGACGGCGTAGAAGCCGACGTAACCCAAGTCCAACAGACCGGCCAGGCCGACCACGATGTTCAAGCCCAGGCCGAGCATCACGTAGATCAGCACCAGGGTGGCAATATCCACCGCCCCGCGAGAACCGAAGAACGGCCAGACCAGCGCACCGGCGATCAACGCAATGATGATCCAGCGTTGGGTGGTCGGCAGGGTCAGGAAGTTACTGGCCTTGGCCGGAATCAGCGGCATGCTTGGCGAGGAGCGCCAGGCCGAGCTGATCTGCTGGTCGAACAGCACCCGCAGGAACATCAGCACCGAGCAAACGGCGATGGTGATCAGTGTGGCGTCACTGGTGCCATGGACTTCGAGGTTGATGCCGACAATGGTCAGTTTCAGACCGAGTACCGGGTAGGCAACGGCCCACACCAGCAAGGCGCTGAACAACGCCTGTTTAAGATTCCTAGTCATACTTTCTCAACCTCCGGACGGCCCAACAGGCCGGTTGGCCGGAACAACAACACCAGGACCAATAGACCGAACGCCACGACGTCCTTGTACTGGTCGCCGAAGATATCGGCACCAAAGGCTTCCGCCACCCCAAGCACGATCCCGCCGAGCATGGCTCCGGGGATGCTGCCAATACCGCCCAGTACCGCTGCGGTGAAGGCCTTGAGGCCGACAAGGAAGCCGGCGTTGGGGTTGATCACGCCGTATTGCATGCTCAGCAGCACGGCCGCGATGGCCGCCAGTGCGGCACCGATGACGAAGGTCAGGGCGATGATGTTGTTGGTGTTGATACCCAGCAGATTGGCCATCTTGATGTCTTCGGCACAGGCGCGGCAGGCGCGACCCAGGCGAGAGCGGGAGATGAACAGCGTCAGGCCGAGCATGGCGACCAGCGTCACCACGAACACCACGATTTGCATGTAGGAAATCAGCACTTCATGTGCGCCACCTGGCCCGATGGAGAAGTTGCCGGGGATCAGGTTGGGGATGGATTTGTCCTTGGAGTCTTGCGCCAGCAGAACCGTGTTCTGCAGGAAAATCGACATGCCGATGGCGGAAATCAGCGGGATCAGACGGTTGCTGCCGCGCAAAGGGCGGTAGGCGATCCGTTCGATGCTGTAACCGTAGGCACTGGTCACGACAATGGTCGCGATGAAAGCGGCGGTCATCAACAGTGGAACACTGTCGAGTCCCATCATGGCCAGCCCGGCGATGGCGATGAACGCCACGTAAGAGCCGATCATGTACACCTCGCCATGGGCGAAGTTGATCATTCCAATGATGCCGTAAACCATCGTATAGCCGATGGCGATCAGGGCATACGTGCTGCCAATGGTCAGACCATTAACCAGCTGTTGGAAGAAGTGATAGATGTCAGGCATTACAGCGCTCCTAAAAACCTGATACGCATTTCACTGGTGGAGTCATTTTCCCGCTCGAGCCCCGTGGATCTGCATCCACTTCGAACGCGAGGTTTGCCAGCGAACCGCTGATGACGGTTTTGAGATTTTCAGGTGGGGAGACTGGCGGATCACGCCAGCGCGGCCCAATACGTTCGTAAAACAAAGCCCACGGCACGCCGTGGGCTTTATTGGCAGTCAGTCAGGCAACGCCTTACTGAGGCTTGGCTTCAGTTTTTGGTTTGCCGAAGTGCCACTCGTAAACCACAAATTTGAAGTCTTTCAAGTCGCCCTTGTCGTCGAAGCTCAGGTCGCCAGTTGGAGTCTTGAAGGTGCCTTTGTGGATGGCTTCAGCCACTTTGGCAGTGTCTTCGGACTTGGCAGCCTTGATGCCGTCGGCGATGACGGTCACAGCGGAGTAGGCCGGGAACACGAACGGACCACTTGGATCTTCTTTCTTGGCTTTGAACGCGTCAGCCAGGGCGATGTTGGCCGGATCCTGGTCGAAGGATTTCGGCAGGGTCACCAGCAGACCTTCGGAAGCGTCTTTGGCGATCTGCGAAATGGAGTCGTTACCCACGCCTTCCGGACCCATGAACTTGGCTTTCAGGCCTTTTTCACTGGCTTGACGCAGGATCAGACCCAGTTCCGGGTGGTAGCCGCCGTAGTAGACGAAGTCGACGTTGGCTTGCTTGAGCTTGGCGATCATCGACGAGAAGTCTTTGTCGCCGGCGTTGATGCCTTCGAACACGGCAACCTTGACGCCTTTGCCTTCCAGGGTTTTCTTCACGGCGCTGGCGATGCCTTCACCGTATTGCTGTTTGTCGTGCAGAACGGCAACGATTTTCGGTTTTACGAAGTCGGCAATGTAGTTACCGGCGGCAGGGCCTTGGGCGCTGTCCAGACCGATGGTGCGGAACACCATTTTGTAACCACGAGTGGTGATGTCCGGGCTGGTGGCAGCCGGGGTGATCATGATCACGCCTTCGTCTTCGTAAATGTCCGAAGCCGGTTGGGTGGAGCTGGAGCACAGGTGACCGACCACGAACTTGACGCCGTCGTTGACGACTTTGTTCGCGACCGCTACCGCTTGTTTTGGATCACAGGCGTCATCGTATTCAACGGCTTCGAGTTTCTTGCCGTCTACGCCGCCTTTGGCGTTGATCTGTTCGATGGCCATTTTTGCGCCACTGAACTGCATGTCGCCGTATTGGGCTACAGGGCCGGTTTTAGGGCCGGCGATGCCGATCTTGATGGTGTCAGCTGCGAACGAATGGCTGGCAACCCCGGCCAGAACCATAGCGGCAAACAGTTTGGAAATCTGCTTAGTAGCCTTAGTCATAGTGCTCCACTCTTACTGTTGTAGTTTTTATAGTCCTGGCGCCGTAGCAGCAGAACCGGGTCAGATATCTTCGATATCCTCCGGAAAATGCCCCCGGCAACTGTACCGGTACAGTGTAGAGCGCCAATTGTTAGCCTGGGAAGCTAGCGCCAGGGGGCAAAACCTGAGGGTGTCGCTTTATTGAAAGAAAAAGACAGAATGGCGGCGGGGGTTATAGCTGAAATATCAGCAATCCTTGGCTTTCCTGCTGTTTTCAATCGGTAACTCAATTGCATCCGGGTTTTTCTGCCAGACCACCAACGTTATGATTACGTCGATTTCTTTTCCGGACAGGACCCATGACTCAAGAACCTAGCACCCTCTATGCCAAGCTGCTTGGTGAAACCGCATCTATTACCTGGAAGGAGCTTGAGCCGTTCTTCGCCAGGGGTGCCCTATTGTGGGTCGATCCCGATCTGGATTTGATTGCTGCAGCGGAGGCAGTCGCGACTGACGAAGGCGAGAAAGTGGCTGCCTGGCTGGCCGCCGACAAGGTCGCCAAGCTGTCTGAAACGCGGGCGCTGGATCTTTTTGAACGTGATCCGCAGCTGTGGGCAGTGGT
Organism: Pseudomonas sp. NPDC098740; assembly: GCF_044760065.1. NCBI lineage: Bacteria > Pseudomonadati > Pseudomonadota > Gammaproteobacteria > Pseudomonadales > Pseudomonadaceae > Pseudomonas > Pseudomonas sp. NPDC098740. The sequence continues at coordinate 111,672 of NZ_JBIWAM010000012.1, forward strand.
CGTTTCGCCGTGGATTTTGATCCAGGAAAGGGCGACGAGCTGAAGTCGTGCACTTGATTGGTGCGCGCCTTTGTCGGGCAAAAGTGTGTAGCCGAGTAGCGTGATGGCATGTTGCCGTAGAGAAAGGCCACAGAAGGGTCTTGGCGAGGGTGACGTAAACGTAACGGGAACAGTTTATTGAGCAGCCTGATGGCTGCTTAATTGTTTCGGGATGTTGGGATTTGTGGTGAATCTGATGCCGCCATCGCGAGCAGGCTCGCTCCCACAATGTGATCGCATTCTTCCTGAAAGAACGCGGGCCCCTGTGGGAGCGAGCTTGCTCGCGATTGGGGCGCTGCTGATTAAGCGGTCTTGCCAGTATGGTTGTTCAGCGAAATAACCTTGGTCTTGCCAATCCGGTGACGATAAATCTCGCGCAAGTACTTGATCGCCTTCTTCACGCAATCCCGGGACAGACGAATGTCATTGATCGAGACGAACTTGTCTTTGTCGTTGATCAGCTCGCGGTACTTCTTCTCGTACATCGGTTTGATCGCGTACCAGTTGGTGTCGAGGATCTTCGCCGGGTTCTCGAACTCATTTAGCAGCTCGTCGATACGGTCCTCGTCGAAATCTTCATGAATGATGAAGTCCAGGATCGAGTTATCCAGGGTCTCGTCAAAGCGGTACGGGTTTTTCGCGAAGCACCGCTTGATGAAGGCCACGATCAGCGTCAGGAAATCGTCCGACAGGCACGGGCTCTTGGCGATCAGGGTGGTCAGCGACAGGTTGGCCGAGGCGCCGATGACCAGCGCATAACGCTTGAGCGTGGTGTTCGGGAACAGGCTGTTGAGGTGGGTCTTCAACCGGTTCAGGTCCATGTATGACAGCTTGTAGTCCTTTGGCAGCGAAACAATCGAGACCACCGACGAGCAGTTCTTGAAGAAGTGCAGGTCGTGCAAGGCGGCCGCGTCATACCCCGAGTTCTTGTACTGCTCCAGCGAGGCGCGATAGCGCTTGGATTCGATCGGCAACAGGCTGATGCCTTCGATCGCCTGGGTCACTTTGTTGAAGTGCGGCAAGTCGATGGAGCGGAAGAACAGGTCGTCGATGTTCAGGCGCTGCGGTTCTTTCTCGAACACCTTGAACTTGTCGCTGCTCGGCGGCGGGGTTTCCGGCACCACGGACTCGGCGTAGGCAATCGCTACGGGGCCGGCCAGGCTCATGAACAGGTCATTGGCGTCGAGGCGAATGGTTTCGCCAATGTCGATGCCAGCCCGACGGAAATAGTTCTGGTCGTAGTCGGTGGTCACCGCCTGCGCCGTCAGAATGTTGAAGATCTGCTGTGAGATGTACTGGTTAGCGTGCTTTTCCATCGCGTTGACGTCGATGTTCTGGATGTTGCCGTCATCGCTTTCTTCGGCGTAACGCATGATGTCGTTGGAGATCAGCATCATGGCGTTCCATGGGCGGATACGACCCATGACACTGGCTTCGCTGCTGTCTTCGTTGGCGAAGTTGTAGGAGAAGTCCCACTCTTCCGACAGGTATTTACACAGCAGGCGACCGGCGTTGATGTGCAGCGCCTCAGACATTTCACTGCGGTGATCGGAAATGTTCGGCAACACGCAAATGCCGCTGGTGAAGATTGGCTCGAAGACGAAGGAATGACCGCTCTTACCGTCGTGCTCGTCCATCGGCTTGGTATCGAATGTCTTGTTCATGTACGAATGCTGCTGGGCCAGGCCGAATTCCGAGGCCATGCCCGAACCGGTACCACCACCGGCACTGAAGATCGAGAAGTACAGGCGCGACTGGTTGGCCTTGATCCCGCAGCTGTCGATCAGGTACGAGTGAATCATCTTCCAGTCAGGGCTGGAGAAACGCTGGGTGTCCTTGTTCAGGATGATCTTGGCCAGGTATTGGCCGAGGATCGGCGCGTTACCGGCGCCACCGGCGTGGACTTCCGACAAGTCCATGATCTTCATTTTGCTGTAGTCGCGCAGGAAACCGCTTTTTTCGCCCTTGCGCGAGAAACGGATGCGGCCGGCGATGTCTTTGTCCAGGTCGCCGAGCATGACCAGCGGTTCTACCAGGAACACCGGTTTGGTGGCCTTGTTCGGCCCCAGGCGCAAGTTGTTGCGAATCCACTGTGCCGGGCTGTAGCCCTTTTCGGCGAAGCGCTTGTCCGGCGACAGGCGATCTTCGTTATTGAATTCGTTGAGGTAGAACTTGCGGGCGTTGTACACCAGCTCCGCGACGTCCAGCGCGATGTTCGAACCGCAGCGGCCCAGGCCGATCAGGCACACCGACGGGAATTCCTGATCGCTGTGCTGTTCACTGTCTCCTTCCAGATGCGGTGGGCGTGGGAACACCATGTCGCGCAGACCGTCGAGATTATCGAGGATACGATCGGTATTGGTTTCGGTGAAGTACAGGTATTGCTGAGTTGCCAACGGGCGCGATGGCGTCAATGGCTTCGACGGTGCGGAGCTGTTTGCCGCGGGGCTCAACGTCAGATCGGAAATCGCAGTGGCCGGATTGTTTTTAGAAGTCATTGTGCGCCATGTACCTGGGCTGGTTGGTTGGGCGACACGATGTCGTCGAACCATCACGGATGGGATCTCGCGTCTTTTTTTAGCGCGTATTTGGCCCAAGCGTCAGGGCCTTGGCCTGAGCATCACTCGGGGGAATCCTTTCCTAAGTCATGATGAATCGGCCAATATTTACCGATCTTTAATCAAAAGGAGGCCAAATGATGGCAGCGTTACCTTCACTCGGGTTTGCGGGGGTCGGCCTGATGGGCTTGCCGATGTGCCGGCGTCTGCTGGCAGCGGGTTATCCGCTGACGGTGTGGAACCGTAATCCAGCCAAGTGCGCGCCGCTGGTCGACGCCGGTGCTCGACAGGTCGCCACGCCGGCTGAGCTGTGCCAGCACGCCGACGTGGTGATGTTGTGCCTGGCGAACACGTCGGTGGTTCGTGAGGTGGTGTTTGGTGCGGCAGGGATTGCGCAAGGTGCGAAAAGCGGTCAACTGCTGGTGGATTTTTCCAGCCTGGAACCTACCGCGACGCGGGAAATGGCAACGGCGCTGGTCAGCCAAACCGGTATGAGCTGGCTGGATGCACCAGTGTCCGGCGGAGTGGTCGGGGCCGAGGCTGGCAGCCTGGCGATCATGGTGGGCGGAGAAGCGGAGGATCTTGAGCGCGTCAGGCCTGTGCTGTTGAGCCTCGGCCAGCGTGTGACTCACATGGGCGCCGTCGGAGCGGGGCAGGTGACCAAGGCCTGCAATCAGATGATCGTCGCCTGCAACGCGCTGGTTATCGCTGAAGTCGTGGCGTTGGCCGAGCGTTCCGGGGTGCAGGCCAGTCTGATCGCCGAGGCGCTGGCAGGCGGGTTTGCCGATTCAAAGCCCTTGCAGATCCTGGGTCCGCAAATGGCCGAAAGCCGTTTCGAACCGGTGAAATGGCATGTGCGCACGCTGCTCAAGGACCTCGACACCGCGGTGAAGTTTTCCCGTGAGCAAGGCTCGGCCACCCCGATCAGTGGACTGGCCGCACAACTGATGCGACTGCATGGGAGCCAGGGATTCCTGGAAAAAGATCCGTCGACGCTAGTGCAGTTGTACCGCGAGCCAGACTCAAAGGGCTGACAATGTGCGGGTGCTTGCGCTGGTTGATTTCGCTCAGCACGGGACGCAATTCCGCCAGCGGTACCGGACGACTGAGCAGGTAGCCCTGCACGAAGTCGCAGCCGTTACGCTCCAGAAACTCGTATTGCTCAAGGGTTTCGACGCCTTCGGTCACCACCTGCAAATGCAGCGTGTGGGCCATGACGATGATCGCTTGAACGATTTCCATGTCCTGGGTGGCCTTGGGAATGTCCTGGATGAACGAGCGGTCGATCTTCAGCGTGTTGAGTGGCAGCCGTTTGAGATAGGCCAGTGATGAGTAACCGGTGCCGAAGTCATCAATCGACAGCGACACGCCGAGGGCACGAATCTGGCGCAGCAACACCAGCGTATCGGCGATGTTGCCCATCAGCGCATTTTCGGTCACTTCCAGTTCCAGTCGCTGCGGCGTCACTCCGGCAACCCGCAGCGCGTGTTCGATTTCATCGGCCAATTCTTCGCGCGCCAGGTTCAGGGGCGAGCAGTTCACGGCGATGTGGAGTTCTTCGCAACCCTGACGCGACAACTCGCCCAGATCCTCACAGGCTTTGCGCAGGACCCAGTTGTCCAGTTCGGCGATCAGGCCGTTGGCCTCGGCGATGGCAATGAACCGGTCCGGTACCAGCAGTCCGTGAACCGGATGTTGCCAGCGGACCAGCGCTTCAAGCTTGCTGACCTGAGCGGTTTTCAGGTCATAGATCGGTTGGTAATAGAGCATCAGTCCGGTGTTTTCGCGCAGGGCGTGGCGCAGTTCTTCTTCCAGTTGCAGTTCCAGCGTCGCGCGGGTTTTCAGGTCTTCGCTGAAGAAATTCAGGCCATTGCGCCCGCTGTCCTTGGACTGATACAGCGCCAGGTCAGCGTTTTTCAGCAACTCTTCACAGGTCTTGCCATCTTGCGGAAACAAGCTGATGCCGATACTGGTGGTCATGACCATGCGCCGCCCGGACAGCTCGATGGGCTCCTTCATTTTCGCCATGATGCGCTGGGCCATGTGCCGCGCTTCATCACGATCATGCAGGCCGATGAGGATGCAAAACTCGTCGCCTCCGAAGCGCGCAACCACATCTTCGTGGCTGCGCACCGAACACTTTATGTGGTCAGCCAGGACTTTGAGCAATTCGTCGCCGGCATCATGGCCGAGGCTGTCGTTGATCCGCTTGAAATGGTCGATGTCCAGGAACAGCACCGCCAGCATGCCGCCTTCGTTGGTTTTCTCCATGAGCTTCTCGGCAAAAATCTGGTTGAAGCCACGGCGGTTGATCAGGTTGGTCAGTGGGTCGTAGTGCGCCACCTGTTGTAACGACATTCTCGCCTGGTCCAGTTGACTGAGCAGGGCGTTGACCCGTTGCAGATCGTGTTCCTTGTTTTGCAGCTTCTTGTCCGCCATCGCCGCGCTGATGCTGCTGCCGATGATCAGCAGCGTCATGATCGCCACCGTCAGACCCAGTTGCAGATGATTGTTTACGCCGGGCAGCGGCTGGAGGCTGTCGGCGGGCAGCACCAGATTGAAGGCGGCCATGCCGGTGAAGTGCATGCTGATGATGCCTGCCCCGAGCACCAGACTGGCGCTGTATTTGAGCAGTTGATGGAACAGACCGGTGCCGTCGCGCAGATGACTTGATATCAGCAGGGCTGCAAGGCTGGCACCGATGGCGATCACAATGGAGAGGGCGAATAGCGTGGGTTGGTAATAGGCCATCGCACTCGAACGCATGGCGGTCATGCCCACGTAATGCATGGTGGCGATGCCCAGGCCAATGCAGATCGAAGCCTGGAGATATTGCCAAAAACTCAGGTGGGGATGACTGAGAGTATGCATGGTCAGCCACGAGGCGAGCAGGGCGATCAACAGAGAAAGGAGAGTGATGGGTAATTCATATTGAATGTCGATCGGAGCCTGAAACGCTAGCATGCCAATGAAGTGCATGGCCCAGATACCGCCCGCCAGGCAACTGGCGCCGACCCAGCGCCAGAGCCGCTGCGAGGCGGGTTTTTCCACGTGACCGACCCGTTCGGCCATGTCCAATGTGGCAAAGCTGCCGACACAGGCGACCAAATACGCCAGCAGTACCAGAAAAGGGTCATGTGTGCAGTTGAGTATTACCTGGCCGTTCGCCGTCAGCTCGGTAATGAAATTCAAACCAAGCCACTCCATAGCATGCCCCATTGTCATCCTGGCTGGCGCCATGAACGCTGGCGAATGCTTTGGAGTATAGAAGGCATGTTTAGAGTGCAAACGATAGTGGCACATCGGCCCTAACCATTTTTGAATTAGCGTTAGAGCGTTTGGAAATAAATGTTGTATCAGCTGCGACATCCTCCATGGGCGGATATCAGCTTTACAAATAATGACAGACAGCTCTGGCGCGCCTGACTAGATTGCAGGTTCCGGGCTCGGATGCGCAGGCAGTGAAGCCCCAATAACAATAAAAGAGACGGACCCATGCAGAACTCGACCCAAGCGGCGAATGCCTGGCGCATTCTGTTCCTGCTGTTCCTGGCCAACCTGTTCAACTTCTTCGACCGCACCATTCCGGCCATCATCATCGAACCGATCCGCATGGAATGGCACCTCAGTGACTTTCAGCTGGGGATCATCGGTACCGCATTCACCCTCGTTTATGCCATTGCCGGCCTGCCTCTGGGACGGATGGCCGATACCGGTTCGCGCAGTAAATTGATGGGCTGGGGCCTGGCGGCATGGAGCGGGCTGACAGCAGTCAACGGACTGGTGGGGAGTTTCTGGGCTTTCCTGATCGTGCGCATGGGCGTCGGCATCGGTGAAGCCAGTTACGCACCGGCTGCCAACTCGCTGATCGGCGACCTGTTCCCGGCCCACCGCCGGGCACGGGCGATGGGTATCTTCATGCTGGGACTGCCGTTGGGGCTGCTGCTGGCGTTCTTCACCATCGGTGCCATGGTCAAGGCCTTCGACAGCTGGCGCGCGCCGTTCTTTATCGCGGCAGTGCCGGGGCTGATCCTTGCGATCTTCATGTTCTACATCAAAGAACCGAAACGCGGCGCCGCAGAGAGTGTGCAAGTCTCGCAGGAGCGCGTAGACCGGCCGATCCGTCGGGTGCTGGCGGTGCCGACTTTCCTGTGGCTGGTGATGGCGGGGCTGTGCTTCAATTTCGCCACGTATGCCTGCAACTCGTTTCTGGTGCCGATGCTGCAGCGCTATTTCCTGATGCCGTTACAGGAAGCGGCGGTGGCGACCGGGGTGATCGTCGGCGTGACCGGGTTGTTCGGCCTGACACTGGGCGGTTGGGTCGCGGACAAGATTCACCAGCGGGTGGCCAATGGGCGACTGCTGTTTGCCGCGTTCAGCTTGATCATCTCGACGGTGTGCACGGCTTGGGCGCTGCATTCCGGGCGGATCGAGATCGGGGTATTTGTGGCGGTGTTCAGTGTGGGCTGGTTGTTTGCCTACAACTTCTACACCTGCGTTTATACCGCCATTCAGGACGTAGTCGAGCCGCGCTTGCGGGCTACGGCCATGGCGCTGTTCTTTGCCGGATTGTATTTGCTGGGTGGTGGTTTGGGGCCGGTGGTAGTGGGCGCATTGTCCGACCACTTTGCACATACGGCGATGCTCTCGGCCGGCGCTGGACAGATGACCGAGGCGTTCAAGGCTGTCGGCTTGCATGACGCGATGTATTTGATCCCGGTGGCGCTGTTTTTCACCATGGTGTTTCTGTTCCTGGCTTCGCGTTGTTTTGTGCGCGATGCCAAGCGGATGAAGGAAGGGTTGGTGGCGGTGGTTGAGCCTGGGGTTTCTGTAGCGCCCGCGGTTTAAGATCAAAAGATCGCAGCCTTCGGCAGCTCCTACCTTGGAATGCGTACACCCGTAGGAGCTGCCGAAGGCTGCGATCTTGGCGTCATCGGTATAACCACAGACCTACAGAATGCAAAAAGGCCCGCATCACTGCGGGCCTTTTGTTTTAGCGGTGGAGCAGGAGAGTTAACCCGCCACCAACACCCGAATCGCTTCCAGTCGCAGCGCAGCCTTGTCGAGCATGGCCAGGCCTTGCTCGCGTTGCTTGCGCAGGGCCACCAGTTCGCTGTCACGCACGGTCGGGTTGACCGCTTGCAACGCGGTCAGGCGCGCCAGTTCTTCATCGGTGTCGGCGGCCAGACGACGCTGCGCCTCAGCCACGCGCTCGGCGTGACGCGGGAAGATCTTCTCTTCGCCGGCGTTGATCCGTGGCGTCAGCTGATCGCGCTGGGCCTGGATGAACTTGTTGGCGCTGGCACGCGGCACGCTTTCCAGCTGATCGTTAAGGGTTTCGAACGACACGCGGGCCGACAGGTCGTTGCCATTGGCATCGAGCAGGCAGCGCAGGGCGGCCGGTGGCAGGTAACGGCCCAGTTGCAGCGAGCGCGGGGCAACCACTTCGCTGACGTAGAGCAGTTCGAGCAACACGGTGCCAGGTTTCAGCGCCTTGTTCTTGATCAGCGCCACGGCGGTGTTGCCCATGGAGCCGGACAAGACCAGGTCCATGCCGCCCTGAACCATCGGGTGTTCCCAGGTAATGAACTGCATGTCTTCGCGAGACAGCGCCTGGTTGCGGTCGTAAGTGATGGTCACGCCTTCGTCGTCGCCCAGCGGGAAGCTGGCGTCGAGCATTTTTTCGCTCGGCTTGAGGATCAACGCGTTTTCCGAGTGGTCTTCGCTGTCGATGCCGAAGGCGTCGAACAGGGTTTCCATGTAGATCGGCAGGGCGAACTGGTCGTCTTGCTCAAGGATGTCCTCGACCAGTGCATCACCTTCGCCGGCACCGCCGGAATTGAGTTCCAGCAAGCGGTCGCGGCCGGTGTGCAGCTCGGCTTCCAGACGTTCGCGCTCGGCGCGGGCTTCGTCGATCAGCGCTTGCCACTCGCCGTCGTCGGCATTTTCCAGTAGCGGCAGCAGGCGCGGGCCGAACTGATGCTGCAGGGCGTTACCGGTCGGGCAGGTGTTGAGGAACGCGTTCAGCGCTTCGTGGTACCACTGGAACAGGCGCTCTTGCGGGCTGGTTTCCAGGTACGGCACGTGCAGTTCGATGATGTGCTTCTGGCCGATCCGGTCCAGACGACCGATACGCTGCTCCAGCAGGTCCGGGTGGGCCGGCAGATCAAACAGCACCAAGTGGTGCGAGAACTGGAAGTTACGACCTTCACTGCCGATTTCCGAGCAGATCAACACTTGCGCGCCAAATTCTTCGTCGGCGAAGTAGGCAGCGGCGCGGTCACGCTCGAGGATGTTCATGCCTTCGTGGAAGACCGTGGCCGGGATGCCGGAGCGCACGCGCAGGGCGTCTTCCATGTCCATGGCGGTTTCGGCGTGGGCGCAGATCACCAGCACTTTGGTGCGCTTGAGCATCTTCAGCTGATCGATCAGCCACTCGACGCGCGGGTCGAATGTCCACCAGCGTTCTTCTTCGTTGGCGTCCGGCTGGGCCTGGAAGCTGACTTCCGGGTACAGCTCGGCGTGATCGCCCAACGGCAGTTCGAGGTATTCGTCCGGGCACGGCAGCGGGTACGGGTGCAGTTTGCGCTCCGGGAAACCTTGCACGGCGGCGCGGGTGTTGCGAAACAGCACGCGGCCTGTGCCGTGGCGGTCCAGCAGTTCGCGGACCAGACGGGCGCTGGCTTCGATATCGCCATCGTTGACCGCAGCCAGCAAGGCTTCGCCTTCGTTGCCGAGGAAACCGTGAATGGTCTTGTGCGCTTCAGGCGACAGGCGCCCCTTGTCCAGCAACTCCTGAACGGCTTCGGCCACCGGGCGATAGTTTTCGCTCTCGGCGCGGAAGGCGTGCAGGTCATGGAAACGGTTTGGGTCGAGCAGGCGCAGACGCGCAAAGTGGCTGTCCTGACCCAGTTGTTCCGGGGTCGCGGTCAGCAGCAGGACGCCGGGAATGACTTCGGCCAGTTGCTCGACCAGCGAGTATTCGGGGCTGGCCTTGTCTTCGTGCCACACCAGGTGGTGGGCTTCGTCGACGACCATCAGGTCCCAACCGGCGGCGAACAGTGCGTCCTGGGCCTTCTCGTCTTCCACCAGCCACTCGAGTGCAACCAGCGCGAGCTGGGTGTCTTCAAACGGGTTGGCAGCATCGCTTTCGATGAAGCGTTCTTCGTCGAACAGCGCGACTTGCAGGTTGAAGCGGCGGCGCATCTCCACCAGCCACTGGTGCTGCAGGTTCTCCGGAACCAGGATCAGCACGCGGTTGGCGCGGCCCGAGAGCAGTTGGCGATGGATCACCAGACCGGCTTCGATGGTTTTGCCCAGGCCCACTTCGTCTGCCAGCAAAACCCGCGGTGCAATGCGGTCGGCGACTTCACGGGCGATGTGCAGCTGGTGCGCGATCGGTTGCGCACGCACGCCACCGAGGCCCCAAAGCGCGGACTGCAACTGGCGGCTGGTGTGTTCGAGGGTGTTGTATCGCAGGGAGAACCAGGCCAGAGGGTCGATCTGCCCGGCGAACAAACGATCGCTGGCCAGACGGAACTGAATGAAGTTCGACAGTTGGGTTTCCGGCAGGGTAACCACTTCGTTCTGCCCGTTGAGGCCGTGGTAAACCAGCAGGCCGTCGACGTCGTCGACTTCTTGTACGGTCAGTTTCCAGCCTTCGAAGTGAGTGATCGAGTCACCCGGCGAAAACCGCACGCGGGTGAGGGGCGCATTCCGTAGCGCGTACTGGCGAGTCTCGCCAGTGGCCGGGTAGAGCACGGTCAACAAGCGGCCGTCCTGTGCCAGAACGGTGCCTAAACCCAGCTCGGCTTCGCTGTCACTGATCCAGCGTTGCCCCGGTTGATACTGCTGCGCCATGCTGCCTGACTCCCACCTTGAAAAAGCGGGCTATCTTAACGGAATCGGCCCTCCAGACCAAAAGGTTTACGGCGTAGGAACTGCCGAAGGCTGCGATCTTTTGATCTTGGGGAACGCTTGAGTTCTATGTTGTCCGATAAAGATCGCAGCCTGCGGCAGCTCCTACAAGTGCCAAACGGGTCACAGTTTGCGACCGATGGCTCAAGTCGCCATCCCCGCAGCCGACAGCCTGCTGACAGGAGACTAATAATTATGCTGCCACCGATGCTCCCCTTGAGTGCCGTGCCAATCACCTCACAGCAGGATCCGATTCGCCAGCGGCCGGATATTCCCCCCGTGGTGCCGGTGCAGGAAAGCTCCAACGAAAGCACCATCGACCTGCAACAGCGCGATCCGGAAGAGGCGGCGTTTCAGCTGCGCGAGGAACAGCGCCGCAAGCAGGAACAGCAAAGGCGCCGCCGCGAAGCCGATGAAGATCCCGAAGAGCACCTGGCGATTCCCGGTGACGAGCTCAATGCCGACAATACCGTGCCGGTGGCGCCATTGATGGAAGATCAGCCACGGCAGGGTTTGTGGGTCGATATCCAGATTTGAGCTCACGGCTGGTCAGCGCTGCCATCAGACCGCATTATTGGCACATCCTTGCCTGCAGATGCGGCAACTGAATTTCATTCCAGGCGATGCACTGAGCACCATGAGCCAAGACGACAAGCTGATCGACCTCAACGCCGAACGCGCCAAGCGGGTTCATGACCTTAATGAAAAGCGCCTGAACGAAGTGCGCCAGGCGTTCGAGCACGCCATGCCGTTGGGTAAAGCGAAGAAAAAGCCGAAGAACAAACCGAAAAAGCGTTGAAACACCCTGCATCGGTTGATGCAGGTCAGTTATTTCCCCTCCTTTACGCCCAGTCTCGGGCGACATTGATCCCGGTCAATTTTTTCTCCTGCCTGATTGGTTAACTTAGCCCCATCGCAACAAGGCAAGTGCAGGAGGCCAGTCATGTTTTTCGACAACGTGGTGATCGCCGGAGTGCTGACAGTCGGCCTCATGGTTCTGTTTTTTGCAGGGTTTGGATTTTTTATCTGGAAGGATTCGCATAAGCGCAAACCGTAGGTCTTTCTGGAAGCAATGAGCACGCAAGGCATTTTGGGCAACTTCGGTTGCCCTTTTTTTTGTGTCTGAAAATCTTTGCATGATCGTTCCCACGCGTGGGAACGATCTATACCGAAATGCGGGCAATAAAAAGGCGCGAACCTCACGGGACGCGCCTTTTTTAGCAGCGATGTATCAGCTGCCCAGTGCCTTCGACGCCAGCCAGAACAGGCCGGCCGACAGGCTCACTGTGGCTGGCAGGGTCAGGACCCAGGCCAGCAGGATGGTTCTGACGGTGCCGCCTTGCAGGCCGCTTTTGTTGGCGACCATGGTGCCGGCCACACCCGAGGACAGGACGTGGGTGGTGGACACCGGCAGGCTGAAGATGTTGGCCATGCCGATCAGGCTTGCGGTAGTGATCTGAGCCGACATGCCTTGGGAGTAAGTCATGCCCTGCTTGCCGATCTTCTCGCCGATGGTCAGTACCACGCGTTTCCAGCCGACCATGGTACCCAGGCCGAGGGCCAGGGCGACCGCCAGGATCACCCAGAACGGGGCGTATTCGGTGGTGGTGGTCAAGTCTTTGCGCAGCTTGTTCAGGTCAGCCTTTTCACGGGGCGCGAGGCCTGGCAGCTTGCCGACTTTCTTCGCCGTGTCGTCCAGGCAGAGCAGGTAGCGACGCACTTCGATGCGGCTTTCCGACGGCAGCGAGTGGTAGTCGGCTACACCTTTAAGGGTGCCGAGCAGGGCGGTAATGGTCGGTTCGGTCTGTTGCGGGTTGCAACGGAATTTCTCCGGCAGATCACCTTCCACGCTTTTGCCCAGGGCCAGGTATTCACCCAGCGTATCGGCATTGCGCTTGTAGAACTGGCTCAGGTGCAGGGTCGCGTCGCGAGTCCGTTCGATCTGGTAAGTCGTGCTGCCCAGGTCGAGAACGAACTGCGCCGGTACGATACCGATCAGCACCAGCATGATCAGGCCGATACCTTTCTGGCCATCGTTGGAGCCGTGCACGAAGCTCACGGCCATGGCTGAAATGACCAGCACCAGGCGGTTCCAGAACGGCGGGTGTTTCTTGTCGTCGATCTTGCGGCGCTGTTCCGGTGTCTTGTGCATCTTCGACAGTGGACGCCACCATTTAAGGCCGATCAATATCAGAGCGGCGACCAGGAAGCCCGCCATTGGCGAGAACACCAGGGACGCACCGATATCAATTGCCTTCTGCCAGTTCACGCCATCAGCCAACGGAATGTCGTTGATCAAGGCGTTGGCAAGGCCGACACCGAGGATCGACCCGATCAGCGTATGGGAGCTGGAAGCCGGGATACCGAAGTACCAGGTGCCCAGGTTCCAGGTGATAGCGGCGGCGAGCAGCGAGAACACCATGGCCAGCCCGTGACCGGTGTTCACATTGATCAGCAGCTCTACCGGCAGCAGGTGGACGATGGCATACGCCACGCCGACACCGCCCAGCAGCACGCCGAGAAAGTTGAACACACCGGAAAAAAACACCGCCAGATGGGGCGGCATGGCTTTGGTGTAGATAACAGTGGCCACCGCGTTAGCGGTGTCATGAAAGCCGTTGATGAACTCGAAGGCGAGGACAAAGGCCAGGGCGAGCAAGAGGCTCACAAGCACCCAAGCATCTAGTCCGCTGAATAAATCGATCATGAAGGTTTTCTGACCCGGTCGTAAGGGGGCGCGATTATGCCAGAAAAGACTGCTAATCGATGCACTAGGTGCTCATCGGTAACATTCTTCAACGAATTAATTTGTGGCAGCAGCCCAAGCCCCAGGTTTTTACTGGGTTTTGCAAGTCATTGAATTTCTTTGAAAAGGCCGCAGCCACAAGGCGTCCTCTCGTAGGAGCAAGAGGTTTTAACGCCTGTGTGAAATATCTGAAAAGAGGGCCAGACATGCGCCATTTGCCTCATCCGGTGGCTGAGGTGGCCGCTGCCCGCTCGTAGCGGGCGCGAAAGGCATCATCGATACATCCCGTTTTTAACGGGTGCAGACGCAGACCCTTGAAAGGCCGAGGGCTTATGGTTCTTCGGCTTTGAGTTCCTTTTCCATTTTCTGCAATTCTTGAGTGAAAGCCTGATCCTGAACGGTGGCGCGTTTACGCCAGGGTTTGCGTTCCGGTTCGGGCTGAGCGGCGTAGGTGGTGACTTCCCCGCCGTAAACTTCCTTGTAACGTTGTTCCTGGCGCTCAAGTTCCGCGCGCAGTTCGTCTTTCGTCACAGTGCTACCTGATTGAGTTGAGATAAATTCTGGTGAAACGCGCTGCATCAAATGTATTTGACCACGCTCGCCGAAAGCACAAGGCCCGCAAAGGCATCATTTTTTACGGCATTGCGATCAATTACTTCCATGTTGCAGGCGGCCACGGCACCAGAGATAAACAGCTGTCGTAGCATCAGTTTCCTGTTTCAGCGAACGCCTTGGCTAAGCATATGAAATGAGTGTCAGGCGCTTGCTGCGGGTAACGGCGATGGAACATCGCGCTACCGGGTGGCGGAATCGGCAATTAAAACCCGGTCACCACTTAATTGCATTATAGCGGTCGATTCGAAGAACACTATCGCCAAAGAGTTAAAAGTGGGTCTTGATGTGTGATTGTTTTGTTACTCGCAACTTTATACGGCTAACTAGGTCGTTCAGCGGCACGACTTTACAGTGATGTCTTTCTGACGCCATTAAGTCGAACAAGTTAGGACAATTACATCGACCCTTCTAGTCTGCGTCAGAGCCAGTGTAAAAACAGGTGCGAGCTCGTTCAATAATCGGCTGGTCCGATTGCGATTATCGGTCGACGGTTCGATAATCGAACGGTCTTGGCTGGCCGGGGTTGTGTGAGGGACCGGCTGCCGCTTGTAATAGCCGCTGAACCGTGTGGGAAAAGGACCTTATATGAACGATCAAATGCGCAATTCCTTCGCTTCAGTGGCGCCGCCGATCGTTGCCTCGCCCGCCAAGCGGATCCAGGCACTGACCGGCGACCCGGATTTCATGACATCCCTGGCCCGTGGCTTGGCCGTGGTGCAAGCGTTCCAGGAGCGCAAACGTCACCTCACCATCGCCCAGATCAGTCACCGCACGGAAATTCCCCGCGCCGCTGTGCGACGTTGCCTGCACACGCTGATCAAACTTGGCTACGCCACTACCGACGGCCGCACCTATTCGCTGCTGCCTAAAGTACTGACGCTTGGTCATGCCTATGTGTCCTCGACGCCGCTGGCGGTTTCCGCTCAGCCCTACCTGGACCGCATGAGCGAGCAACTTCATGAAGCCTGCAACATGGCCACTCTGGAAGGCGATGACATCTTGTACATCGCTCGTTCGGCCACCACCCAGAGACTGATTTCCGTTGACCTGTCGGTGGGTGGTCGCCTGCCCGCCTATTGCACCTCGATGGGCCGGATTCTTCTCGCGGCGCTGGACGACACGTCACTGCGCGAGTACCTCGACCATGCAGAGCTGCAAGCCAAGACCAGCCGAACCCTGCATACCCCCGAGGCGTTGCTCGAATGCCTGCAAGAGGTGCGGCAGCAAGGCTGGTGCATCGTCGATCAGGAACTGGAGCAGGGCCTGCGCTCGATTGCCGTTCCGGTGTACGACGCTTCCGGCCAAGTGGTCGCGGCGCTCAATGTCAGTACCCACGCCGGCCGAGTCAGCCGCAACGAGCTGGAACAACGTTTCCTGCCTGGCCTTCTGAGCGCGAGTCGCGACCTCAGCGCGCAACTCTTTGCGTAAGCCATTTGCCTAAGCTGTTCGATAAACGCACAGACTCGCGTTTATCGAATTGACGCTCTTTCCCCAAGATCACTAATGTCGCGGCAGCGCCAGCCTTGGCTGGCTCCTATCCGACTGCGTTCTTCGCGTGGAATAAAAATAATGAACCAGCCTCAGTCTGTTGTAGGAAACTGCCTCGACGTGCAGTCCTTCATCAATGCTCAACCCATTTCGCGCTACCAATGGCGAGTGGTGATCCTGTGTTTCCTGATTGTTTTCCTCGATGGCCTCGACACGGCGGCCATGGGTTTCATCGCGCCCGCCCTGTCTCAGGATTGGGGCATCGACCGCGCCAGTCTCGGCCCGGTGATGAGCGCGGCGTTGATCGGCATGGTCTTCGGCGCACTGGGTTCTGGCCCATTGGCTGATCGCTTCGGGCGAAAAATCGTACTGGTGGGCGCGGTGCTGTTGTTCGGCGCGTTCAGCCTGGCTTCGGCTTACAGCACCAACGTCGATCAGTTGCTGGTACTGCGTTTCCTCACCGGCCTGGGCCTTGGCGCGGGTATGCCGAACGCCACGACGCTACTGTCCGAATACACCCCGGAGCGCAAGAAATCCCTGCTGGTGACCAGCATGTTCTGCGGCTTCAACCTCGGCATGGCGGGCGGCGGTTTCATTTCCGCCAAACTGATTCCGGCCTTTGGTTGGCACAGTCTGCTGATGATCGGCGGGATTTTGCCGCTGATCCTCGCCGTCGTATTGCTGTTCTGGCTGCCGGAATCGGCGCGCTACCTCGTCGTCCGCAATCGCGGCACTGACAAAGTGCGCAAGACCCTGGCGCCCATCGATCCAACCGTCGTCGCTCAGGCTTCCAGCTTCAGCGTGCCCGAACAGAAAACCGTGAAGGCCCGCAACGTATTCGCGGTGATCTTCTCCGGCACCTACAGCACCGGCACCTTGTTGCTGTGGCTGACCTACTTCATGGGGCTGGTGATCGTTTATCTGCTGACCAGTTGGTTGCCAACGCTGATGCGTGACAGTGGCGCGAGCATGGAGCAGTCGGCATTCATTGGCGCGTTGTTCCAGTTTGGCGGGGTATTGAGCGCGGTGGGCGTGGGCTGGGCGATGGACCGGTTCAATCCGCACAAGGTTATCGGCATTTTCTATCTATTCGCCGGGGTGTTTGCCTACGCGGTAGGGCAGAGCCTGGGCAACATCACGCTATTGGCGACGTTGGTGCTCGTGGCCGGGATGTGCGTCAACGGCGCGCAATCGGCGATGCCTTCCCTGGCGGCGCGGTTTTATCCGACGCAGGGGCGGGCGACCGGGGTGTCGTGGATGCTCGGGATTGGCCGCTTTGGCGCGATTCTCGGTGCGTGGATGGGCGCAACGCTATTGGGCCTGGGTTGGAACTTCGAGCAGGTGCTGACGGCGCTGGTGATTCCGGCAGCCCTGGCGGCCACGGCGGTGGTGATCAAGGGCATGGTCAGTCATGCGGATGCGACCTGATCCGGCTTGAGATAGCGGTGTAGCGGAAAAGATCGCAGCCTGCGGCAGCTCCTACAGAGGAAAGCGAACACCCGTAGGAGCTGCCGAAGGCTGCGATCTTTTGCAGGCGACAGAGAACGATAGTCAGGCAACAATCTGTTCGATAAACGAACACTCAGTCGATTATCGGATTGTTTGGCGTTTTTCAGGGGCTTACTCTTCAGTCATTCCGGCGCTGCGCATCGCGCCTTTTTCTTACACTGCGGTTCATAACAAAACGGGAGCCTGCCCCATGGCTGAAATCCTTTCGCTGCACGACGCGGTGAAGCAATTCGTAAACGACGGCGATACGGTCGCGCTCGAAGGCTTCACTCACCTGATCCCTACGGCGGCGGGTCACGAAATCATTCGCCAGGGCAAGAAAGACCTGACCCTGGTGCGGATGACGCCTGACCTGATCTACGACCAGTTGATCGGCGCCGGTTGTGCTCGCAAGCTGATTTTCTCCTGGGGCGGTAACCCGGGTGTCGGTTCGCTGCATCGCCTGCGTGATGCCGTCGAGAAGCAGTGGCCGCACGCGCTGGAAATCGAAGAGCACAGTCACGCCGACCTGGCCAATGCCTACGTCGCTGGCGCTTCCGGCCTACCGTTCGCGGTGCTGCGTGCCTACGCCGGCTCCGACCTGCCGAAGGTCAACCCGCTGATCAAAACCGTCACCTGCCCATTCACCGGTGAAGTATTGGCGGCCGTGCCTTCGGTGCGCCCGGACATCACCGTGATTCACGCACAGAAAGCCGACCGCAAAGGCAACGTGTTGCTGTGGGGCATTCTCGGCGTGCAGAAAGAAGCGGCACTGGCCGCCAAGCGTTGCATCGTTACCGTCGAGGAAATCGTCGACGACCTCAATGCACCGATGAACTCCTGCGTTCTGCCGACTTGGGCGTTGAGCGCGGTCTGCCACGTTCCCGGCGGCGCGCATCCGTCCTACGCTCACGGCTACAACGAGCGTGATAACCGTTTCTACCAGGCTTGGGACCCGATTGCCCGCGACCGTGAAACCTTCACCGCGTGGATCAACAAGTACATCCACGGCTGCGCTGACTTCAGCGAGTTCCAGGCCAAACTGGCCGCTGCTTCGGAGGCCAAGTAATGACTTACACCACCAATGAAATGATGACCGTCGCCGCTGCCCGCCGTCTGAAAAACGGTTCGGTGTGTTTCGTCGGCATCGGCCTGCCGTCGAAAGCCGCCAACCTGGCGCGTCTGACTTCCTCGCCAGATGTAGTCCTGATCTACGAATCGGGTCCGATCGGTGCCAAACCGAGCGTGCTGCCGCTGTCGATCGGTGACGGTGAACTGGCGGAAACCGCTGACACCGTCGTCCCGACCGGTGAGATTTTTCGCTACTGGTTGCAGGGCGGGCGCATCGACGTCGGTTTCCTCGGCGCCGCGCAAGTCGACCGCTTCGGCAACATTAACACCACGGTGGTGGGCGACTACCATCAGCCGAAAGTCCGCCTGCCGGGTGCCGGCGGTGCGCCGGAGATCGCCGGTTCGGCCAAAAGCGTGCTGATCATCCTCAAGCAATCGGCGCGTTCTTTTGTCGACAAACTCGACTTCATTACCTCGGTCGGCCATGGCGAGGGTGGTGATTCGCGCAAGCGTCTTGGTCTGCCGGGCGTCGGTCCGGTCGGCATCATCACTGACTTGTGCATCATGGAACCGGAAGCCGGCACCCATGAATTCGTGGTCACCGCGCTGCACCCAGGGGTGACCCGTGAACAAGTGGTCGCCGCAACCGGTTGGGCGATTCGCTTCGCCGAGCATGTTGAAAACACTGCTGAGCCGACCGAGGTCGAACTGAAGGCGCTCAGGGATCTGGAAGCCCGCACTGCCGCGGCCCACGGCCAAACACCCGGAGAAGCCTGATGCGTGACGTTTATATCTGCGACGCAATTCGCACCCCCATCGGCCGTTTCGGCGGTGGCCTGTCGGCGGTTCGCGCCGACGACCTTGCCGCCGTGCCGATCAAGGCATTGATGGAGCGCAACCCGTCGGTGGACTGGAACGCAGTGGACGAGGTGTTCCTCGGTTGCGCCAACCAGGCCGGCGAAGACAACCGCAACGTGGCGCGCATGGCATTGTTGCTGGCGGGCCTGCCGGAAACCATTCCGGGCGTGACCCTCAATCGCCTCTGCGCCTCGGGTATGGATGCCATCGGCACTGCATTTCGGGCGATCGCCAGTGGCGAGATGGAATTGGCAATTGCCGGCGGCGTTGAGTCGATGTCCCGCGCCCCGTTTGTGATGGGCAAGGCTGACGCGGCGTTCTCGCGCAACATGAAGCTGGAAGACACCACCATCGGCTGGCGCTTCATCAACCCGTTGATGAAAGCCCAATACGGCGTGGATGCGATGCCGCAAACCGCCGACAACGTGGCTGACGATTACGAAGTTTCCCGCGAGGATCAGGACGCTTTCGCACTGCGCAGTCAGCAGCGGACAGCCGCCGCGCAAGCCGCAGGATTTTTCGCCGAAGAAATCGTTGAAGTGCGCATTGCCCACAAGAAAGGTGAAACCGTCGTCAGCCAGGATGAGCATCCTCGCGCCGACACCACGCTGGAAACCCTGGCCAAACTCAAACCGGTCAACGGTCCCGACAAAACCGTCACCGCCGGCAATGCTTCCGGGGTGAACGACGGTGCAGCGGCGTTGATTCTGGCCTCGGCCGAAGCCATAAAAAAACACGGCCTGACGGCTCGCGCCAAAGTGCTGGGCATGTCCAGTGCCGGTGTCGCACCCCGGGTAATGGGCATTGGTCCGGTGCCTGCGGTGCGCAAACTGACCGAACGTCTCGGCCTGGCCGTCAGCGATTTCGATGTGATCGAACTCAACGAAGCGTTCGCCAGCCAGGGTTTGGCGGTGTTGCGGGAACTGGGGCTGGCGGACGACGCGGCCCAGGTCAACCCGAACGGTGGCGCCATTGCCTTGGGCCATCCGTTGGGCATGAGCGGCGCCCGCCTGGTGCTGACCGCGCTGCATCAGCTGGAAAAAACGGGTGGCAAGAAAGGTCTGGCGACCATGTGCGTCGGCGTCGGCCAGGGTCTGGCCTTGGCGATCGAACGGGTCTGACGCTTAGCTTCAATAAATAGAAAGCGTCGGCTAATAAGAACAGAGGAAAGCGTAATGACTGACAAGCCTGGTTACCGCCGCCCGCAAGAGGGCACCCAGCCGGAATACCTGCACCCGGCCTATCAATCCACCAACCGTCGCTCGCCGTCCAAGCCGTTGGTGTTTTTGCCCCATTCACTGTCGGAAATTACCGGTCCGACCATCGGCGCCGAGCGTGTGCAGGAGAAGGACAACGACCTGACCGCCCAGCACAAGGGCGAGCCACTGGGCGAGCGCATCATCATTCACGGCCGCGTGCTGGATGAAGATGGCTTGCCGGTGCCAGGGATTCTGGTGGAGATCTGGCAGGCCAATGCCGCCGGTCGCTACAACCATGATCGCGACCTGCACGATGCGCCGCTGGACCCGAACTTCACCGGTACCGGCCGCACCGTGACCGACGCCGATGGCGGGTACCAGTTCCAGACCATCAAGCCCGGCGCCTATCCGTGGGGCAACCACCACAACGCCTGGCGCCCGGCGCACATCCATTTCTCACTGTTCGGGCCGAGCATTCTGACGCGCCTGGTCACGCAGATGTATTTCCCGGGCGATCCGTTGCTGGCGTATGACCCGATCTACAACTGCGTACCGGATACCAGCGCCAAAGAGCGTTTGATCGCCAGTTTCGACCTGGAAAAAACCATCCCTTCCTATGCCCTCGGTTATCGCTGGGACATCGTCTTGCGCGGCCGCGAAGCCACGCCGATGGAGAAATAAGATGACGCTGAACGCGACCACATCCCACACCGTCGGGCCGTATTACCACATCGGCCTGACCTGGCTGAACCGCGAAGGCCTGACGGTCGAACAAACACTGGGCGAGCGCGTGGCGATCACCGGGCAAGTCATCGATGGCAACGGCGACGTCGTCAACGACGCGATGCTGGAAGTCTGGCAAGCCAACGCCGCCGGCAAGTATGACCACCCCGAAGACGATCAGGACAAACCCCTGGACCCGAACTTCGAAGGGTTTGGCCGGGTGCCGGTGGATGCCGAAGGGCGCTTTCGATTCACCACGATCAAACCGGGCACGGTGGAAGGCTTGAAAGGCACGACTCAGGCGCCGCATCTGGTGGTGCTGGTGTTTGCTCGCGGGTTGGTGAAGCACTTGCTGACGCGGATTTACTTTGATGGCGAACCGGCCAATGTGGCGGATCCGCTGCTGGAATGTGTGCCGGCTGAACGCCGCAGCACGTTGCTGGCCAAGGCTGATGCTTCGGGTGTTTATCAGTGGAATGTGATTCTGCAAGGGACGGATGCCGAGACGGTGTTCTTCGATTATTGAGTGATGAAGGCCCTGCTGGTCAGGGAGATTTTGTGGCGAGGGGCTTACCCCTCGCCACAGAGATTGCATTGCCAGTCGAAGTATTGCACAACGACTTTGATTTCTACGCGTAGGCCTGACTGGCCCACGCCTGCAGGGACTGTTTATGAAAGAGCGACCGGGCAATCAATTGTTCGATGCCTATTTCACTGCACGCGGTATGCGTGAGGTGTTCTGCGATCAGGGTCGGATTCAAGCGATGCTTGATTTCGAAGCGGCACTGGCCCGGGCCGAGGCGCGGGTCGGGCTGATTCCGCAAACGGCTGTCGCGAATATTGAAGCGGCATGTCAGGCCGGGCATTACGACTTCGCTGCTCTCGGCGAGGCGATTGCCACGGCGGGCAATTCGGCGATTCCGTTGGTCAAGGCGTTGGGTAAACAGATCGCGGCCAGCAACGCCGAAGCCGAGCGCTATGTGCATCTGGGCGCGACCAGTCAGGACGTGATGGACACCGGTCTGGTGTTGCAACTGCGTGGCGCGCTGGAGCTGATCGAAAGCGATCTGGCGCAACTGGGCGAAATCCTCTCGGCCCAAGCCCAGCGTTACGTCGCCACACCATTGGCCGGGCGCACCTGGTTGCAGCACGCGACGCCCGTCACCCTCGGCATGAAGATCGCCGGTTGGCTGGGCGCTGTCACCCGCAGCCGCCAACGTCTGCTGGAGCTCAAACCACGATTGTTGGTGCTGCAATTTGGCGGCGCCTCCGGAACCCTCGCGGCCCTCGGCGAGCAGGCGATGCCAATTGCCCAGGCACTGGCCGAAGAGTTGCAACTGACGTTGCCGGAGCAGCCTTGGCACACCCAGCGAGACCGCTTGGTGGAGTTCGGATCGGTACTCGGTTTGATCGCCGGCAGCCTCGGCAAACTTGGCCGCGACATCAGCCTGTTGATGCAGACCGAAGCCGCTGAAGTGTTCGAACCTTCCGCGCCGGGCAAGGGCGGTTCTTCGACCATGCCGCACAAACGCAACCCGGTGGGCGCGGCGGTGTTGATCGGTGCTGCGACGCGCGTTCCGGGTTTGCTCTCGACCCTGTTCAGCGCTATGCCTCAAGAACACGAGCGTAGCCTGGGTCTGTGGCATGCTGAGTGGGAAACCCTGCCGGAGATTTGCTGCCTGGTGTCCGGCAGCCTGAAACAAGCGATGCTGGTGGCGGATGGACTGGAAGTGGACGCCGAGCGCATGGCCCGCAACCTCGATCTGACTCAAGGGCTGGTGCTCGCCGAAGCGGTGAGCATCGTCCTCGCTCAACGAGTGGGGCGCGACACGGCGCACCATTTGCTGGAGCAATGCTGCAAGCGCGCAGTGGCTGAACAACGTCATCTGCGAGCGGTGCTCGGCGACGAGCCGCAAGTAACCGCCGAACTGTCGGATGCTGAACTCGATCATCTGCTGGACCCCGCCCATTACCTCGGTCAGGCCCATACCTGGGTCGAGCGAGCGGTGGCTGAACATTCTGCGTTGACTGCCTGAAGGAGATTGCTGTGGCTTTCGTACAACTCGCCGAGGGCGAACTGCACTACCAAATTCAAGGGCCGCAACTCGATGGCCCGGCGGATGCGCCGGTGCTGGTGCTGTCCAACTCGCTGGGCACCGACCTGCACATGTGGGACGCGCAAGTTGCGGCGTTCACCGAGCATTTGCGCGTGCTGCGTTTCGACACCCGTGGTCATGGCCAATCGCTGGTCACGCCGGGGCCGTACAGCATCGAGCAACTGGGCCATGACGTGCTGGCGCTGCTGGATGCGTTGCACATCGAACGCGCGCATTTCTGCGGTCTGTCCATGGGCGGGCTGATTGGCCAGTGGTTGGGGATCAACGCTGGTGATCGCCTGAACACACTGGTGGTGTGCAACACCGCGGCGAAAATCGGTGATCCGTCGGTATGGAACCCACGCATTGAAACCGTGCTGCGTGACGGTCCGGCCGCCATGGTCGCCCTTCGTGATGCGTCAATTGCGCGCTGGTTCACCGCGGATTTTGCTGAAGCCAATCCTGCTGCCGCGAAGAAGATTACTGACATGCTCGCAGCCACCTCGCCTGAAGGGTATGCCGCGAACTGTGCCGCCGTGCGCGATGCCGATTTCCGCGATCAGTTGTCCTCGATCAAAGTGCCGCTGCTGGTCATCGCCGGCACCGAAGACGCGGTCACGCCGCCGTCCGGCGGGCGCTTCATTCAGCAACACGTGCAGGGCGCCGAGTACGCCGAGTTCTATGCGGCGCACCTGTCCAACGTCCAGGCCGGCGCTGCGTTCAGCGAACGGGTTCTGGCATTTTTGTCAGGCCATTGAGGGTTATTTTGTGGACGAGAAACAACGTTACGACGAAGGCCTGAAAGTCCGCCGTGCCGTACTCGGCGACGCCCATGTCGACCGCAGCCTGAACGCGCTGACCGAGTTCAACTCGGAGTTTCAGGAGATGATCACCCGTCACGCCTGGGGCGACATCTGGACCCGTCCGGGACTGCCGCGTCATACCCGCAGCCTGATCACCATGGCCATGCTGATCGGCATGAACCGCAACGAAGAACTCAAACTGCACCTGCGCGCCGCCGCCAACAACGGCGTGACCCGCGGCGAGATCAAGGAAGTGATCATGCAGAGCGCGATCTACTGCGGCATTCCGGCAGCGAATGCGACGTTCCATCTGGCGGAGTCGGTGTGGGATGAGTTGGGGGTTGAATCGCGGGAGTGATCCTGGCGATTTGCGGTATCTGAGCTGACGCCATCGCGAGCAAGCTCGCTCCCACAGTTTTCCGGTGTGAATTCAAATGATGTGTTCACCCAAAATCCCCTGTGGGAGCGAGCTTGCTCGCGAAGGCGCCAGACCAGACAACCCCCCTTTTCCTGCAGACAACAAAAAGCCCACCGATCGGTGGGCTTCTTGTTTTACAGCGCTATCAGAACAACTTCAGCTTCGGCGCTTCTTCTTTCAACGGCTCGTTCTTCGCGGTCTGCTCGTTCCAGCCACCGCCCAGTGCCTTGTACAGATTGACGGCACTGACCAGTTGCGCCAGACGGTCGGTGATCAGTACCTGTTCAGCACTGAACAGCTGGCGCTGGGCATCGAGGAAGGTCAGGTTGCTGTCGACACCAATGCGATAGCGACGCTCGGCCAGACGGTAGTAGTCCTGGTTCGCGGTGACGAAATCACGCTGGGCCTGCAACTGATCGGTGTAGGTCTGGCGGGCAGCCAGGCCGTCGGCGACTTCCTGGAAGGCCGTTTGAATGGACTTCTCGTAGTTCGCCACGCCGATGTCTTTCTGGATTTTTGAATAATCCAGGCTGGCGCGCAGGCTGCCGGCGTTGAAGATCGGCAGGTTGATCTGCGGCTGGAACAGCCAGGTGCCCGAACCGCCCTTGAACAGACCGGACAGGTCCGGGCTCAGGCTGCCGGCATTGGCCGTCAGGCTGATGCTTGGGAAGAACGCCGCCCGTGCCGCGCCGATGTTGGCGTTGGCGGCTTTCAGGTTGTATTCGGCCTGGAGGATGTCCGGGCGTCGTTGCAGCAAGTCCGATGGCAGGCCGGCCGGCACTTTGCTCAGCAGGTCGTCAGCCAATGGCTTGGCCGCTTGCAGATTGGCCGGGACGCCAGTGCCGAGCAGCAACACCAGGCTGTTTTCATCCTGGGCGACTTGACGGGTGTACTTGGCCATTTGCGCGCGGGCGTTTTCCACCGAGGTACGCGACTGGGCCAGGTCCAGCGCCGAGGCGACACCCACTTCGTTGCTGCGGGCGGTGAGCTTGTAGCTCTCGTCGAATGCACCAAGGGTGTCCTGCGTCAGTTTCAGCAGCTCCTTGTCGGCTTGCCAGGTCAGGTAGGCATTGGCCACGCTGGCCACCAGGCTTATCTGGGTGGTGCGGCGTGCTTCTTCGGTGGCGAAGTACTTCTGCAGGGCTTCTTCGCTCAGGCTGCGAACCCGACCGAACAGGTCGAGTTCATAGGCGCTGATGCCGACCGTGGCCGAGTAGGAACTGGTGATACCCGCTTCGCCGGTTTGCGAGGCACGTGCCGGGACCCGCTGACGGCTGCCGGTGCCGTTGGCCGACACCGCCGGGAACAGATCGGCACGCTGGATGCGGTATTGAGCCGCGAACGCGTCGATGTTCAGCGCCGCGACACGCAGGTCACGGTTGTTTTCCAGGGCGACCTGGATCAGCTGTTGCAGCGCAGGGTCATGGAAAAACTGCTTCCAGCCCTGTTCGGCGGCAGCCTGGGCAGGCGCCTGGGCCGGCGAATACGCCGGACCTTGCGGGTACTGGCCCGCCACCGGTGCTTCAGGCTGCTGATAATCGGGAATCAGCGAGCAGCCGCCGAGCACGAAGGCGGCGACAGCCAGGGAGAGTAGCGACTTGCTCATTAGCCAGCCTCTTTAGAAGGTTCAATAGCGTCGTCCTGGTCAGCGGTTTTGCGCTGCCCCATGGCCGATACGGTGACGAAAAACAGTGGGACCCAGAAGATCGCCAGGATCGTGGCCGTGAGCATACCGCCAATCACCCCGGTACCGATCGCATGTTGGCTACCCGAACCTGCACCCGTGGAAATTGCCAGTGGTACCACACCGAGGACGAAAGCGAGCGACGTCATGATGATCGGTCGCAAACGCATCCGGCAGGCTTCGACCGCGGCATCGCGCAGGCTACGCCCTTGTTCATGCAGTTCCTTGGCAAATTCGACAATCAAAATGGCGTTTTTCGCCGCCAGACCAATGGTCGTCAACAGGCCCACCTGGAAATACACGTCGTTGGACAGGCCGCGCAGGCTGGTCGCCATCAGCGCACCGATGATCCCCAGCGGTACCACCAACATCACCGCGATCGGGATCGACCAGCTTTCGTACAGCGCCGCCAGACACAGGAACACCATCAGCAGCGACAGGGCGTACAACGCTGGCGCTTGCGAACCGGACAACCGTTCCTCGTATGACAGACCGGTCCAGGAAATACCCACACCGGCCGGCAGTTTCTTGGCCAGGGCTTCGACTTCGGCCATGGCTTCACCGGTGGAATAACCGGGCGCCGGGGCACCGAGTATTTCCATCGCTTCTACGCCGTTGTAACGCGACAGCTTCGGTGCACCGTAGATCCACTCACCCTTGGCGAACGCCGAGAACGGAACCATGGTGCCGGCGCTGTTGCGCACATACCATTTCTTGACGTCTTCAGGACTCATGCGCGCACCCGGCTGGCCTTGCACGTAAACCTTCTTCACCCGACCGCGGTCGATGAAGTCGTTGACGTAGCTACTGCCCAAGGCAATCGACAGGGTGTTGTTGATGTCGGTGAGGGTGATGCCCAGGGCACTGGCCTTCTCGTCATCTATTTCCAGCTGGTATTGCGGTTCGTCGTTCAGGCCGTTGGGACGCACTTGCGACAGAATCTTGCTTTGCGCCGCCATGCCGAGGAACTGGTTACGCGCTTCCATCAGCTTGTCGTGACCGATACCGGCGCGGTCTTGCAGGAACACGTCGAAACCGGTGGCGTTACCCAGTTCCAGTACCGCCGGCGGTGCGAAAGCAAACACCATGGCGTCACGGAAGGTGAAGAAGTGCTGTTGGGCACGGGCTGCGAGTTTGAACACGCTGTTTTCGGCGTTACGTTCGTCCCACGGTTTGAGCATGATGAACGCCATACCCGAGCTTTGGCCACGGCCGGCGAAGTTGAAGCCGGTCACGGTAAACACCGAGGCCACCGCATCGCCTTCACCGCCGTCCTTGCTCGGACGCAGCAGGAATTCACGCATTTCATCCACGACCACTTGCGTGCGCTGGGCACTGGAACCGGCCGGGGTTTGCACCTGGGCAAACAATACGCCCTGGTCTTCTTCCGGCAGGAACGCCGTTGGGATGCGGGTGAACAGCCAGATCATGCCGACCAGGATGATGAGGTACGCCAGCAGGTACGGGGCCTTGTTCGCGAGCATGTTGCCCACGCCACGCTCGTAGCTTTTGACGCCACGGTCGAAATTGCGGTTGAACCAGCCGAAGAAGCCGCGTTTCGGCACGCCGTGCTCGCCTTTCGGAATCGCCTTGAGCATGGTTGCGCAGAGCGCCGGGGTGAAGATCAGCGCGACCAGTACCGACAGGGCCATGGCCGAGACGATGGTGATCGAGAACTGCTTGTAGATCACACCGGTGGAACCGCTGAAGAACGCCATCGGCAGCAATACGGCCGACAGCACCAGGGCGATACCGACCAGTGCACCCTGGATCTGCCCCATGGATTTCTTGGTGGCCTCCTTGGGTGACAGGCCTTCTTCGCTCATGACCCGTTCGACGTTTTCCACCACGACGATGGCGTCGTCCACCAGCAAGCCGATGGCCAGCACCATGCCGAACATGGTCAGGGTGTTGATGCTGAAGCCGAACGCCGCGAGGATCCCGAAGGTACCCAGCAATACGACTGGCACGGTCATCGTGGTGATGACGGTGGCGCGGAAGTTTTGCAGGAACAGGAACATCACCAGGAACACCAGCACGATCGCTTCGACCAGGGTTTCAACCACACCCTTGATCGACTCGGTCACCACCGGCGTGGTGTCGTACGGGAACACCACTTCCATCCCTTGCGGGAAGAACGGCTTGAGGGTTTCGATGGTTTTGCGCAGGGCTTTTGCAGTGTCGAGGGCGTTGGCACCGTTGGCCAGTTTCACCGCCAGACCGGAGGCCGGGCTGCCGTTGAACTGGGCGCTGATCGAGTAGTTTTCACCGCCCAGACCGACATCCGCCACGTCGCCGACACGCACTTGCGAACCGTCCTTGTTGACCTTGAGCAGGATCGCCTTGAACTGCTCGGCGGTCTGCAGGCGGGTCTTGCCGATGATCGTCGCGTTCAGTTGCTGACCGGCCACGGCAGGCAAGCCACCGAGTTGACCGGACGACACCTGGACGTTCTGCGCGGCGATGGCGGTTTTCACGTCCACCGGGGTCAGGTTGAAGTTATTCAACTTGGCCGGGTCGAGCCAGATCCGCATTGCGTACTGCGCACCGAAGACCTGGAAGTCACCGACACCGGCGGTCCGCGAGATCGGATCCTGCATGTTCGACACGATGTAGTTGGACAGGTCGTCCTTGGTCATGCTGCCGTCGCGCGACACCACGCCGATCACCATCAGGAAGTTTTTCACTGCCTTGGTGACGCGGATACCCTGTTGCTGCACTTCTTGCGGCAGCAGCGGGGTGGCCAGGTTCAGCTTGTTCTGGACCTGAACCTGCGCGGTATCGGAGTTGGTGCCCTGCTCGAAGGTCGCGGTAATGGTCATGCTGCCGTCGGAGTTACTTTCCGATGAGACATAACGCAGGTTATCGATACCGTTGAGCTGTTGCTCGATCACCTGCACCACAGTGTCCTGCACGGTTTGTGCGGACGCGCCCGGGTAGGTCACCTGGATCGCAATGGCCGGAGGCGCAATGCTCGGGTATTGGTTGATCGGGAGTTTGAGGATCGATAGTGCCCCGACCAGCATGATGACCAGGGCAATTACCCAGGCAAAAATCGGACGGTCGATAAAAAATTTCGACATGATTTACTCCCCTTTGCCGCTGGAAGCCTTGTTAGCTGCCTGTGCGGGGGCCGGGTTCTTTGCGCCAACGTTAGTCGCTTCACTGGCTTTTACTTCAATGCCAGGTTTGACGTATTGCAGCCCTTCGGTGATCAGTCGATCGCCGGCCTTCAGACCGTCTTCGATCAGCCACTGGCTGCCGATAGTGCGGCTGGCCTTGAGCTGACGCAGTTCGACCTTGTTGTCCGGACCGACGACCAGCGCGGTCGGGGTGCCTTTGAGATCACGGGTCACGCCTTGTTGCGGAGCTAGGATCGCCGCGCTGTTCACACCGGCCTGCAATTGGGCGTGTACAAACATGCCTGGCAGCAGGGTGTGGTCAGGGTTCGGGAATACCGCACGCAAGGTCACGGAACCGGTGGTCTGGTCTACCGAGACTTCCGAGAACTCGAGCTTGCCTTCCTGTTTGTACTGGCTGCCGTCTTCGAGGGTCAGCTTGACCTTGGCCGCGTTGTCGCCAGATTTTTGCAGACGACCGCTTTCCAGTTCGCGGCGCAGTTCCAGCAGCTCTACCGAAGACTGGGTGACGTCGACGTAGATGGGGTCGAGTTGCTGAATCACCGCCATCGCGTCGACCTGGCCGCTTGTGACCAGCGCGCCTTCGGTCACGGTCGAGCGGCCGATGCGGCCGGAGAGTGGCGCGTAAACCTTGGTGTAACGCACATTGATCTGGGCGCTTTGCAGGGAGGCTTCCGATTGCAACCGGTTGGCCAGGGCCGTGTCGTATTCCTGACGGCTCACAGCCTGTTCGCTGACCAACTGCTTGTAGCGGTCGGAGATCGATTTGGTCTGTTGCAGGTTGGCTTCGGCGCTTTTCAGGGTGGCTTCATAAACCGCCGGATCGATCTGATACAGCTGCTGGCCGGCCTTGACGTCGCCGCCTTCCTTGAACAGGCGCTTGAGAATGATGCCGTTAACCTGAGGGCGAACTTCGGCGATGCGGTACGCGCTGGTACGGCCCGGAAGCTCGGAGGTCAGGGTGAAAGCTTGAGGTTGCAGAGTAACGACGCCGACCTGAGGGGGTGGTGCGGCAGGTGCCGCCTCTTCCTTTTTGCATCCGCTGAGCAGCGATGCCAAGGCGAGGGCGGTGACCAGAGCGGTAACAGCTGGCTTGAATTGCATGAAAATCCTCGGGTCAGGCGCGCAAATTGCGCACTCGAAATGTGGAAAGGTAAAAAATGTGCGCTGAGTGGATAAGTAGCTTGCTAAGGAATATACTTACGTTCATGGTTGTTTGTAAATACCTTGGCCGCGTATCCACACCGTTACAAAAGCCGTTCAAGGGTTCGAATTGTAGGCCGGGGACGACGCCCAAGAACGCGCGCCCCACTTTTATTCAGCTGATGTTCAGGCATCGCTGAAGCATCCTGATTGAGGTTGTACTGCCATGGTCCGTCGTACCAAAGAGGAAGCTCAAGAAACCCGCAGCCAGATACTGGAAGCGGCAGAAAAAGCCTTTTACGAAAGGGGCGTGGCGCGCACGACACTGGCGGATATCGCTACCTTGGCCGGGGTCCGCGGGGCCATCTACTGGCATTTCAGCAACAAGGCGGATTTGGTGCAGGCCATGCTTGATACCTTGCAAGAGCCGCTGGATGAAATGGCCAAGGCCAGTGAAAGCGAAGATGAACTCGACCCCCTCGGCTGCATGCGCAAGCTGCTGATTCATTTGTTTCATCAAGTTGCCCTGGACCCGAAAACCCGACGCATCAATGAGATTCTGTTTCATAAGTGCGAATTCACCGATGAAATGTGCGACCTGCGCCAGCAGCGTCGAGAGGTCAGCCTTGATTGCAATGAGCGGATCGCCCTGGCCCTGAGTAATGCGGTGAATCGGGGGCAGTTACCGGAGAACCTCGACACTGCGCGCGCAGCCATCAGCCTGCATGCGTACATCGACGGCATCCTGTATCAGTGGCTGTTGGCGCCCGACAGCTTTGAACTGCACATCGACGCCGAGCGTTGGGCCGATACAGGGTTGGACATGCTGCGCTTGAGTCCAAGCCTTCGACAAAATGCGTAATTGAGTCCGGTTGTGTCAACACTTTAGGCGAGCGAAGGTTCATGCCTTCGCTCGCCTTCTCGCCATAGGCTGCTGTTATATATGGATGCTGGTCGGGTTGATAGGTAGTGAGCTACGTATTTTGTAGGTGATTTGTTGCGAGTCTGTGAACGAGTGTGAGCGATCCCGTTTTAGAGGGCGCCGTGCGGCCAACCAACGGCATCCTGTTTTTTGAAGGTTGTTCAGGTTCTACTCGATGTACGAGGTAGGCAGCGTTACTGGATGGGCGACTACTCTTCTCCGATATGGATATCCAGGCAGTAGCTGTATGGCGTTTCGGGTGCGTTCGCTCTCAATCGTGATGTGCATACCAGTTTCTTGCGGCCTATGGAGCGTGCCTGATGGTTCCAGGTCGGCGTCAATGTGGTCGCAATAATACCGAACGAAACCTTCACTACCATGCTTGTATCAAAACGACATTTCATGTCGCCTGCGCCATAAGTGAAAAACTTCTTGATAAACGTTTGGTCCCGGCCAGTAACAGCTGAAAGTTTGTTGGAGTTAAAGTACTTTTTTGCATCCATCGTGGCGATTGAGTAAGGCGGAATGTCACATTCGGACATATCCTCGACTTCGAAGTCTGTATCAATCAGCTGGATCGTTTCATCAGTATTGTTATGGACGAAGGTCAATAGTTTTATTTCGTTTTTGCCTTGGTTGAATTTCCCCCATAGCGTATTTTTGTGCGCTTCATATTCGGCTTGAAGTTTTTCTTCTTCTTCAATGCGTTGTGATTCTTTTTTAATCGCTGTCTGGGCTTCTGATATTTGCTGGAGTAACGACGGGTCCTTCGTTGCGTTGACCAGTCCGGTAGCTAAGTGCCCAAGCAGGGACCAGCTGAAGCTGTTTGTTAAACCTGGAATATAGGGCTTGGGATTGGTGTTGTCGATTTCTTCATTGCTCATGTTTTTACTCTATTGAAAGTGGGTTGATAATAAGAGTTTATATGGTTTTGTCATGTTAGAAAGATACGGTGTGCTAGCGGTGTGAATAATGATTTGCTGTGGATGATCCAACAAGCTTTCAATGTTTAATATTGTTTTCTGAATATTTTTAAGTCGAGCGACATGTGAGTTGTTATCGAGTTTTCTTTGATAGTCGCGAGCAACAAAAAAGCCCCGGCTCTTTCGAGTCGGGGCTTTTTCATTTCAATGTTGAAGCTTACATCGCCGGGTAGTCTATATAACCGACCGGCCCCTTGCCATAGAACAGTTCCGGACGCGCTTCGTTCAGCGGCGCATCGGCCTTCAAACGTGCCGGCAGGTCCGGGTTGGCAATAAACGGCACGCCGAAGGCCACCGCATCGGCCTTGCCGCTGGCGAGCCAGGCGTTGGCGCTGTCTTTGGTGAAGCGTTCGTTGACGATGTACGGGCCGCCGAACGCTTCTTTCAATTGTGGACCCAGGCTGTCGCCATCTTCTTTCTCGCGGGAGCAGATGAAGGCGATGCCACGTTTGCCCAGTTCGCGAGCGACGTAAGTGAAGGTCTCGGACAGGTTGTCGTCGCCCATGTCATGGAGATCGGCACGGGGTGACAGGTGCACACCCACGCGGCCCGCGCCCCAGACTTCGATCGCGGCATCGGTCACTTCCAACAACAGGCGCGCACGATTTTCCACGGAACCGCCGTAGTTGTCGGTGCGCTGGTTGGTGCTGGTTTGCAGGAACTGGTCGAGCAGGTAACCGTTGGCGCCATGGATTTCCACACCGTCGAAACCGGCCGCCTTGGCGTTCTCGGCACCGACGCGGTAGGCGTCGACGATGTCGGCGATTTCAGCGATTTCCAGGGCGCGTGGGGTTGGGAAGTCGGCCAGTGGTCGAACCAGGCTGACATGGCCTTTTGGCTGAATGGCGCTTGGTGCGACCGGCGCTTCACCGTCCAGGTACGACCCGTGGGAAATACGGCCGACGTGCCACAGTTGCAGGAAAATCTTGCCGCCCGCGCCGTGGATCGCTTTGGTCACATTGGCCCAGCCACGCACTTGATCGTTGGACCAGATACCTGGGGTGTCCGGGTAGCCGACGCCCATCGGCGTGACCGAAGTGGCCTCGCTGAGGATCAGACCGGCCGAGGCGCGTTGCACGTAGTACTCGGCCATCAGCGCGTTTGGCACGCGGCCTTCGTCGGCGCGGCAGCGGGTCAGCGGCGCCATGATGATGCGGTTGGCCAACTCGAGGTCGCCCAGTTTGATCGGATCGAAAATAGTCGTCATGAAATAGCTCTCTTGTAGAGATCAGTTGGTAGCAGGGGCCAGTTCGGGATTGCCGCTCTGACGGAAGGTAATCAGGGTCACCAGCAGGGCGAGTACCGCCAGTGCTGCTGCCGCGAGAGGAACGCTGGTCAAGCCGAAACCGTGGGCGATGACGCTGCCACCGACCCAGGCACCCAGTGCGTTGCCGATATTGAAAGCGCCGATGTTCAGGGTCGACACCAGGTTCGGTGCGGCTTTGCCGTAGGTCACCACGTTCACTTGCAGGGCGGGCACGGCGGCAAAGCACGCGGTGGCCCAGAGGAACAGGGTGATTTCGGTCGGAATCAGCGCAACGCTGGTCCAGGTCAGCACGGTCGAGATCACGGCCATCGAGATAAAGACGCCGATCAACGTTGCGGCCATGCCTTTGTCAGCCAGCTTGCCGCCGATGATGTTGCCGACCGTCAGGCCCAGGCCGATGAGCATCAGGGTCCAGGTCACGCCTTTGGGCGAGACGCCAGTGACATCGCCGAGCAGCGGGGCGACGTAGGTGAACAGAGTGAATACGGAAGCCGCGAACAACGCGGTCATGCTCAACGACAGCCAGATCCCGGCGCCTTTGAGGGCGCGCAGTTCGGCGCGCATGTCGAGTTTATCTTCATCGCGCTTGGCCGGCAGGAAACGGATCAGGCCGATCAATGCGATCACACCAATCACGGTCACCGCCCAGAAGGTCGAACGCCAGCCGGCTTCCTGACCGAGCGCGGTGCCCAGCGGAACGCCGAGCACGTTGGCCAGGGTCAGGCCGGTGAACATCAATGCCACGGCCGAAGCGCGCTTGTTCGCTGGCACCAGACCCGCTGCCACCACTGAGCCAATGCCGAAGAACGCACCGTGGCAGAGGGCGGTCACCACACGGGCAAACATCAGCACGTTGTAGTCGGTAGCCATTGCACAGAGCAGGTTGCCTACGATGAAGATGCCCATCAACGCTACCAGCGCGGCCTTGCGCGGCAATCGAGAGGTCGCCAGCGCCATGAACGGTGCACCGATGGCCACGCCCAGGGCGTAACCGGTCACCAGCCAGCCGGCGCCGGGAATCGACACACCGAGGTCGGCCGCCACATCGGGCAGCAAGCCCATGATGACGAACTCGGTGGTGCCGATGGCGAAGGCACTCAAGGCCAGAATGAGTAGCGAGAGGGGCATTGTTCAGTTCCTTGTCGGAGCGCTGAGCTCCTTGACGATGGCGTCGAGGAACGCCTGAATCACGTCCTCGTTGCGTTTGAAAAAGTGCCATTGACCGGCTTTCTGGCTGCTGATCAGTCCCGCACGTTGCAAGTTCGCCAAATGGGCGGACACGGTCGACTGCGACAGGCCGCAGCGTTGATCGATCTGTCCGGCGCAAATGCCGTACTCGTGGTTGTGGATCTGTTCCGGGAACTGGACTTTGGGGTCTTTCAGCCAGATGAGGATGTCTCGGCGTACTGGGTGTGCCAGGGCTTTTATTATTTCGTCGAGGTCGATGGTCATGGTTTGGGCTCGTGATGAGTAAAACGCTATATCGCGATGAGGCGAACTTTAAATCGGTACTTCGCGATATACCAATATGATTTTGGTCTGACGACCGAGTAATTCGGTATATCGAGTTATAACGATATGTTGGGTGTAACGATACAAAGGCGCAGTGCTAAGCTGCGCGCATGAACTATCTCGCACATCTGCACCTCGGTGGCCAGCGCCCCGGTCAATTGCTCGGCAGTCTGTATGGCGATTTCGTCAAAGGGCGGCTGCAAGGGCAGTTCGATCCGGAGATCGAAGCGGCCATCCAGCTGCATCGCAGCATCGATGTCTTTACCGACCGCCATCCGTTGGTGGATATCTCGTTGTCGCGTTTTTCCCTGACCCGCAGGCGTTACGCCGGGATCGTGCTCGACGTGTTTTTCGACCATTGCCTGGCCCGGGACTGGACGCTGTACGCCGATCAGCCACTGGAACAATTCACTTCGGGGGTGTATCGGGTGTTGTCCGCCGAGGCGCAATTGCCGGAACGGCTGGCGCAGATCGCGCCGCACATGGTCGCCAATGACTGGTTGGGTTCTTACCGGGAGTTTGCGGTGTTGGAGCAGGTGCTGCGGGGGATTTCACGGCGGCTGACGCGACCGGAGGAGCTGGCCGCAGCGATGCAGGAATTGCGGGTGTTGTATGAACCGTTGAGCGATGACTTTCGGTTGTTCTATCCGCAGCTTCAGGACTTCGCGCAGAACCATTCAACGACATAAAACCAATGTGGGAGCGAGCTTGCTCGCGATGGCGGCTTCACATTCAACAAAGATGTTGAATGACACACCGCAATCGCGAGCAAGCTCGCTCCCACAGGGGATGTGTGTTTAAGCCGCGATTGCGGGGCGCAGCGGTTCCGGTTGTGCCTGCGGGATCGCCCCAAACAACGCCTTCTGCACCGCTTGCTGCGCCTCGAACGCCAGTGCCGCACGCTCGCGACCTTCACACGCGATCGGCTTGAGCAGATGAATCTCCACCTCACCCCGATCATGGGCAAACAAGCGCATCAAGTGCGAGAGCAAATCATCATCGCCAATGAACGGCGCCAGCGAATCGAGCTCCCCGTCGCGCAGATAACGAATCGCCACCGGCTGCAACTTCACTTCTGAGTCGATCGCCGCAGACAGCAACCGACCGTGGAAAGTACGCAACGAACGGCCATCGGTGGTGGTGCCTTCCGGGAACATCAGCAGCGGATGTTCCTGCTCCAGATGACGGGTCATCTGTTTGCGAATCAACTGACTGTCACCCGACCCTCGGCGAATGAACAAGCTGCCGGCCTTGGCCGCCAACCAGCCCGCCACCGGCCAGGTGCGCACTTCGGCCTTGGACAGGAACGACAGCGGCGTGAGCATGCCCAGCAGCGGAATGTCGGTCCAGGACACATGGTTGCTGACCCAGAGCATCGGCGCCTTCGGCAATTCACCGTGCAGGGTCACGCGAAAGGGCAGGGCATTGCTCAGGCGTGCCATGAAAAATCGCGACCAGCGCTGGCGACGGACCATCGAATGAGCAATCCCCAAACGCTCGAATAGCCCAAACACACTGGCCATGCTCAAACCCAGCGCCACCACCACCAACACTCGCGCAATCCGCGCGTACACCCGTAGCCGGCTCATCACACGGCCGCCTTGAAGTGCTTGGCATAACGCGGGCAGAGTTCGTCGCGCTTGAGCAGGATGAATACGTCGGCGACCTGGAAATCTTCGTCCCAGCACGGCTCGCCGCAGATCTTCGCGCCAAGACGCATGTAGGCCTTGAGCAGCGGTGGCATTTCGGCGATGACGTTGGACGGGATGTCGAGGCTCGGCAGCGGTTTTTTCGGTTCGGCCCGCAGGTGTTCCGTACACAGATAACGTTCGCGCAGGCGCTGCATGATCGCGTGGGCCTGGATGCCGCCGTCCTGCATTGGAATGCTCGCGCATCCCATCAAGTAGCTGTAGCCGCCCTGGTTCAGCACTTCGGCCAGTTCGCCCCAGAGTACGGCGATGGTGCCGCCATTGCGGTACGCCGGGTCGACGCAAGTGCGGCCGATTTCCAGGATCGGGCCTTTCAGATGGACCAGGCCATGCAGGCTGAATTCTTCTTCGCTGTAGAACTTGCCCAGGCTGCTGGCGGCCGTGTGGTCGAGCAAACGGGTGGTCGCCACCAGGCGCCCGGTGTTCAAGTCACGCACGCCGATGTGGGCGCAGTGAACATCATAGTCATCCATGTCCAGACCCAGCTCCGCGCCTTTCAGCTTGGCGTTGAATTCGCCGCTGAACACGTTGAAGCGCAGGGCCTGGGCTTCCTGCAAGGCCTCGGCGCCCACCAGGCGTTCGGCTTGCAGGCGGCGTTCATTGCCGGTGTCGCTGATGCGGGCGATCTGAGTCATTGCGAATCTCCATACGGGCCGGTCACCCGTCTTGGGTTGCAGCCGATCGACTTTCTTTATGCAGCCGTGTTGTGCAAAGTCAGGCTATGTAGCCCCGGTGTCATCGCCATGAAGCTTTGGTGATGCTTATATGACAGCCCACGAGGAGCCTCTTATGCCCTGGCAAAACCTGCTGAGCCGCCGCGATCGTTTGCCCGCCAACCCGGACCTGGGCGAGGGTTTCGCGACCTTGTTGCACCAGTTGGGCAACGTCACGCCGTTTGAACTGGCGGTGGCCGGCGGGGGTTTGATGTCGACGCCGGGGCTGGCGTTTCTGGTGGGCTATCAGGCGGCGTTGCGCATGCTCTGGCCGAGCGCGCCGCTGAGCCTCGGCGCCTTGTGCGCGACCGAACAGCGCAGCCTGCGGGTGGCGGACATGCAGACCCGCCTGCACGATTTGCGTCTGAGCGGGCGCAAGGATTTTGTCACCGCAGGCGATGCCGCCGATTGGCTGCTGATCGCTGCTCGCAGTGAAGCCCCCGATGAAAAACCGCGCCTGAGTCTGGCGGTGGTCTATCCCGATGAGCCGGGCGTGCGTCTGGAGAAGCTACCGGCGATCCCGTTGATGCCAGACATCAGCCATGGCCGGCTGTTTCTCGATAACGCTCAGTGCGAACTGTTGGCGGGGGATGGCTGGGATGCTTACGTCAAACCGTTTCGCACCCTTGAAGACATTTACGTTCTGAGCGCCATGACCGCCTGGCTGTACGGCATCGGTCAGGACAGCGACTGGCCGCAAGCCCTGCAACTGCGTTTGCTGGCGCTGCTGGCCGGGTGTGCGGAAGTCAGCCGGCAGGCGCCGAATAATCCGTCCGGGCATGTGTTGCTCGGTGGCTTGTTTGCGCAGTTCGATGGGCTCAAGGCTGAGGTGGCTCAGGCACTGGCCGATGGCCCGCAGCATTGGGTCGCGATGTGGCAGCGCGATCAGGGTGTGATGGATTTGGCGGCGGGTGCGCGGGGGAAGCGTTTGGCCAAGGCACTCGCGGGATCTTCATTGAATTGACTGGCCTCATCGCGGGCAAGCCCGCTCCCACAGGGGGCGGTGGTGTGACACAGATGGTGAGCAACACACAATCCCTGTGGGAGCGGGCTTGCCCGCGATGGCGGTCTGATGGGCAACACAAATTTTCGAACTGTCATCAACCGCGACTAGGCTCAGCAGGTCCATCCCTCCGAGCCCCCACCATGTTCAAAGGCTTGTCCCTGATTTTCCTGCTCCTGCTCAGCCTCACGGCCCACGCCGAATACTGGCCTGCCGAGCAATGGTCGACCGGCCCGACAGTCACCGGGCCGGCGCTTCAAGCGCTGGAAACTTACGCCTTCCCACCCCGTGATGAGGCCACCCGAAAAGGCCTCCGCACCGACGCCTTGCTGGTGATCCGCGACGGCCAGTTGATCTACGAACGCTACGCCACCCCGACCACCGCCGACACCCCGCACCTGACCTGGTCCATCAGCAAAAGCCTGATGGCCGCGGTTCTCGGCGTGGCCTATGGCGAAGGTCTGTTCAAGCTTCAGGACCCGGTGCAGAAATTTTATCCACCACTGGAAAAACACCCGACGATGACCATGGCCGACCTCCTGCATTGGGCCTCGGGTCTGGACTGGCAGGAAGACTATGAATACGCGCCGTTGAAATCCTCGGTGGTCGCGATGCTCTACACCCGCGGCCACCCGGACATGGCCGCGTTCACCGCCGATCACGGTGAATACGCCAAACCCGGTCAGGCATTCCGTTACTCCAGCGGTGACAGCAATCTGTTGTCCGCCGCGCTGAAAACCATCGTCGGCCCGACCCGCTATCCGGACTATCCATGGACTGCTCTGTTCGAACCCTTGGGGATTCGCCACGCCGTTTGGGAGGCCGACGCCACGGGGACATTCGTCGCTTCATCCTATGCCTACCTCACCGCCAGGGATCTGGCCCGCGTCGGTCTGTTGATGGCTCGCGATGGTCGTTGGGGCGAGCGGCAATTGCTGCCCAAGGACTGGGTTATTTTCAACCGCGAACCGTTCGCCCGCTATCAAGCCCATCAGGACGATGCTGTACCCGGCGGCCATTGGTGGCTTAACCGCGCGGTGGAAGGCGCGGCAAAACCCTGGCCCGATGCACCCGACGATACCTTCGCCGCGCTGGGTCATTGGGGTCAGGCGATGTACGTGATTCCCAGCGAAAACCTGGTGATCGTGCGCTACGGCGATGACCGCGACGGCCGCTACCAGCACAACGATTTGCTCAAACTCGCACTCAAGGCATTTGCCGCGAAGGGGCAGCCATGAAGCGTCGCAATTTTGTTCGTCGCCGACCGTTCAGCACGCTGTTGTCGGTCCTGCTGATCGCCTTGCTCGGCTGGATCTGGAAGGAACGGGTGGCGCTGTGGGCATTCCCGGACATCATCAGCAGCTATACCGCCAAGGAATATTGTTCGTGCCGTTACGTGATGAACAACCCGGCCGAGTACTGCCACAGCTATGTGACACAGTGGCTGCCGACCAGTGGCTTTACCGATGACCCCGCCAGCAAGCGCGTCACTGTCAGCGGCATGGGTCGCAGCAACAGCGCCGTGTGGGTCGGAGAACGGCAAGGCTGCCGCCTATCACCCTGAACACCACTGTTCTTGTAGCAGCTGGCGAAGCCTGCGTTCGGTTCGGGCCGCGTTCGGACGAAGCAGTCGTGAAATCAGGCGCTGCGGTTTTACAGGGAGACCGAGGTGGCTGGATTGGCGACTGCTTCGTCCGAACGCGGCCCGAACCGAACGCAGCCTTCGGCAGCTGCTACACAAGTTTGCAATTGGCTCACGGGCGGTTAAGGTTCGTGCAGGTTTATCTGCCCCACGAGTCTCTATGTTCAACCGCTTCCTCTGCAAAACCCTCGCTTTCCTGCTGCTGGCCGGTGCCACCCTGTCGGCGCATGCCGATTGGTATCTGGATGGCGAGTCCTCGCGGCTGTCATTCATCAGCACCAAAAACGCCAACATTTCCGAAGTGCAACGCTTTCTGGTGCTGCACGGCAAGGTCGATCCCAAAGGCCTGGCCGAGGTGGAAGTCGAGATGGACTCGGTCAACAGTGGCATCCCGCTGCGCGATGAACGCATGCGCAAGGACCTGTTTGAAATCCAGACTTTCCCCGAAGCACTGATCACCGCGCAGATTGATCTACGCCCGATCAACGATCTGGCGCCCGGCGCGCAACTTGAATTGCGTTTGCCGCTGACGGTCAACCTCCATGGCAAACAACATGAATACAATGCCGAACTGCTGGCGACTCGTCTCGATGACCGACGCTTCCAGGTGGTGACCCTCGAACCGCTGATCATCAATGCCGCGGATTTCGACCTGGCCCCCGGCCTGGAAAGTTTGCGCAAGGTCGCCGGTTTGTCGGCCATCAGTCTGTCGGTGCCGGTGGGTGCGGTACTGATTTTCACGGCGCGCTGACATGGCCGGCGCGATATTCCCCTGGCGTGAAGGCAACCGTTTTGAACTGCTGATTGACGGTCCGCAGTTTTTTCCACGGATGTTGGTCGCGATTGCCCGCGCCGAAGAGCAGGTCGAGCTGGAGTTGTACCTGGTGGAGGCGGGTGCCTGTGCCGAAGCGATGGTTCAGGCGTTGGTCCAGGCTGCCGAACGTGGGGTGCGCGTGCGCTGCCTGTTCGATGATTACGGCAGCCTCGCGTTCACCCTGACCTTGCGCCAGCGATTGATGGCGGCGGGCGTGGAGCTGCGTTTTTACAATCGCCTGAGCTGGCGGCGTTGGGTGGGCAACTTCTACCGCGATCACCGCAAGCTGTTGCTGGTCGATCAGAGCATGGCCGTGGTGGGCGGCACCGGGGTGACCGATGAATTCTGGACGCCGGGCGAAGACACCAGCGAATGGCACGAAGTGATGGTGGAAATCAGCGGTCCCTTGGTCACCGACTGGCAGTTGCTGTTCGACCGCCAATGGATCGCCAACCGGCATCGGCGCGCCTGGAAACCGGCTTCGCATTTCGGCTTGCCGCGTCTGCCACGCGTGCCGTCCATGGGCGAGGGCATGGGCCGGGTCGCCTATGCCGACGCCCGCCAGCACCGGGACATCCTGCAGTCGTTGACTCGCGCGTTGAACAGCGGCCAGCAGCGGATCTGGCTGGCGACGCCGTATTTCCTGCCGACCTGGAAAGTCCGCCGCTCACTGCGTCGGGCAGCGGGCCGCGGTGTTGACGTGCGTCTGCTGCTGACCGGGCCACGCACCGATCACCCGTCGGTGCGCTACGCCGGGCATCGCTACTACCCGCGATTGCTCAAGACCGGGGTGAAGATCTTCGAATACCAGCCGTGTTTCCTGCATTTGAAAATGGTCTTGATCGACGACTGGGTGAGCATCGGCTCGTGCAATTTCGATCACTGGAATTTGCGCTTCAACCTGGAAGCCAACCTTGAGGCGCTGGACCCGGAGCTGACGCGTGCGGTGGCGGCAAGTTTCGAGAAGGACTTTGCGCAGAGCCAGGAAGTCAGCCTGGAAGCATGGCAACGCCGGCCGCTGTGGCGGCGAGTGAAGCAAAGGATTTGGGGATGGGTGGATCGGCTGGTGGTGAATCTGCTGGATCGACGCGGGTAGGGCAAGATCAAAAGATCGCAGCCTGCGGCAGCTCCTACATTGGGATGATGTACATCTTGTAGGAGCTGCCGCAGGCTGCGATCTTTTGCTTTAAGGGTTACAGCAGTTCAAAGCTCTGCTGCGTCACGTCCTGGGAATCCAGGCCGATCTCCACGTTGAACTTGCCCGGTTCTGCCGCGTACTTGAGCTGGGCGTTGAAGAACTTCAAGTCATCCTCGGTGATGGTAAAGCGCACGACTTTCTGTTCGCCGGCCTTGAGCATGACTTTCTGGAAGTTCTTCAGTTCCTTGATCGGGCGGATCATCGAGCCGGTCACGTCCTGGATGTACAACTGCACCACGGTTTCGCCGTCACGCTTGCCGGTGTTTTTCACCATGACGCTGGCGTCGAGCTTGCCGGTTTTGTTCAGCGTGGTCGACGATAGCGCCATGTCGCTCAGGCTGAAATCGGTGTAGCTCAGGCCGAAACCAAACGGGAACAGGGGACCTGTGGTGTCATCGAAATACTGCGAGGTGTAGTTGCCCGGTTTGCCCGGCGTGAACGGCCGGCCAATGCTCAGATGGTTGTAGTAGGTCGGAATCTGGCCTACCGAACGCGGGAAGGTGATCGGCAATTTGCCCGACGGGTTGTAGTCGCCGAACAGTACGTCGGCGATGGCATTGCCGCCTTCGGTGCCGCTGAACCAGGTTTCCAGAATC
This sequence comes from Pseudomonas sp. NPDC098740, assembly GCF_044760065.1. Taxonomy (NCBI): domain Bacteria; kingdom Pseudomonadati; phylum Pseudomonadota; class Gammaproteobacteria; order Pseudomonadales; family Pseudomonadaceae; genus Pseudomonas; species Pseudomonas sp. NPDC098740. The sequence continues at coordinate 154,017 of NZ_JBIWAM010000012.1, forward strand.
GCGTCCGCCTGCTCCTTCTCTTCGAGAATCGACAGCGGACGGCCGTTCATCAACACCAGCACCAGCGGTTTGCCGGTGGCCTTTAGGGCCTTGATCAAATCGCGCTGGTTGGCCGGAATGTTCAGGTCGGTGCGGCTCGACGATTCGTGGGACATGCCACGGGACTCGCCCACTGCTGCCACCACCACATCGGCATCCTTGGCGGCTTTCACAGCTTCGTCGATCAGCACTTGGGCCGAGCGCGGATCGTCCACCACTTCCGGCGCGTCGAAGTTGAGGAAGTTCAGGTAATCCAGCACCTTCTTGTCACTGGTGATGTTGGCGCCACGGGCGTAGATCAGCGTCGATTGCGCGCCCAGTGCGTTGGTCATGCCATCAAACAGAGTCACCGATTGCTCGGGTTTACCAGCGGCGGCCCAGCTGCCCATCATGTCGATCGGTGCCTTGGCCAGCGGGCCGACCAGGGCGATTTTCGCGGTTTTCTTCAGCGGCAGGGTTTCGCCCTGGTTCTTCAGCAACACCATGCTGCGGCGCGCGACGTCACGGGCCTCGGTGCGGTGCAGACGGCTTTCGGCGTAAGTGTCGGCCGGATCATCCTCAGCCTTGCCGATGCGCAGGTACGGGTCCTTGAACAGGCCCATGTCGTACTTGGCGGCGAGCACTTCACGCACGGCGTTGTCGATGTCGCTTTGCTGGATCTCACCCGCCTTCAACAGCCCCGGCAGCTCTTTGCCGTAAAGGGTGTCGTTCATGCTCATGTCGATGCCAGCCTTGATCGCCAGCTTCGCGGCTTCGCGACCGTCACGGGCAACGCCGTGTTTGATCAGCTCGAAAATCGCCCCGTGGTCGCTGACGGCCAGGCCTTTGAAGCCCCATTGCTTGCGCAACAGATCGTTCATCAGCCAGGTGTTGGCGGTAGCCGGCACGCCGTTGATCGAGTTCAGCGCGACCATCACCCCGCCAGCACCGGCGTCGATAGCCGCACGGTACGGTGGCAGGTAGTCCTGGAACATCTTGACCGGGCTCATGTCGACGACGTTGTAGTCGCGACCGCCCTCGACCGCGCCGTACAGGGCAAAGTGCTTGACGCTGGCCATGATGCTGTCGGCCGCGTTCGCGCCCGTGCCCTGGAAGGCTTTGACCATCACGCCGGCGATGCGCGACACCAGATACGTGTCTTCGCCGAATCCTTCGGAAGTCCGGCCCCAGCGCGGGTCGCGGGAGATGTCGACCATCGGTGCGAAGGTGATGTCGAGGCTGTCCGCCGCGGCTTCCTTGGCAGCGATGCGCCCGGACAGGCCGATGGCGTCCATGTCCCAGCTTGAGGCCAAGGCTATCGGGATCGGGAAAATGGTGCGGTGGCCGTGGATCACGTCATAGGCGAAGAACATCGGGATCTTCAACCGGCTGCGCATGGCCGCGTCCTGCATTGGACGGTTTTCCGGGCGGGTGATCGAGTTGAACGTGCCACCGATGTTGCCGGCTGCGATTTCCTGGCGGATCGTCTCCCGAGGCATTTCCGGGCCGATGCTGATCAGGCGCAACTGGCCGATCTTTTCATCGAGGGTCATCTGCTTCATCAGATTGCTGATGAAAGCGTCCTTGTTTTCCAGAGGTGCGGGGGTCGTGGCGGCCAATACGTTATGACTGGCCAGGCTGACGAACAGGCCCAGCAAACACAGCTTCTTCATGAATAGTTTTCTCAAAAGCCTAAACGGCAGTGAATACGCGCCGGTCAGCCAAAATTTAGGGAGCGACTATTGTTGTTCAGGTAAATGCAGCACACTTCGGCAGTGTTTTTTGCGCTGGGGCATCTTTTAGCCCATTGGCGCGATGCAATCCAGTGGCGGCGGCAGATTATGCCCGAAGAGCCGGGTTCAAAGTTCGAAGGTTGTTTTTCAACGGAATGTGCAAGGGAGCATCAACCAGATGAATGTACGACACCACTATCGGTCGAGCCTGCAGGTTGCAGCCTTGATGTTGCTGACTACACTGCTGGCCGGCTGCGGCATCAACACGATCCCGACCCTCGACGAACAGGCCAAGGCCGCCTGGGGCCAGGTGCAGAACCAGTACCAGCGCCGCGCCGACCTGATCCCCAACCTGGTGGAAACCGTCAAGGGCTACGCCCAGCATGAGCAGGAAACCCTGACTGCGGTGATCGAAGCCCGGGCCAAGGCCACGTCCATTCAGGTGGACGCCAGCACGCTGGACAATCCAGAAAAGCTCAAGCAGTTCCAGCAGGCCCAGGATCAGCTGACCGGTGCCTTGAGCCGTTTGATGGTGGTGTCCGAGCGTTACCCGGACCTCAAGGCCAACCAGAACTTCCTGGCGTTGCAATCGCAACTTGAAGGCACCGAGAACCGCATCGCCGTGGCGCGTCGGGACTTCATCCTCGCCGTGCAGAAATACAACACGGAACTGCGTACCTTCCCCGGTCGCCTGTGGCACACCGTGATGTACAGCGATTTGCCGATCCGCGAAACCTTCGAGGCCACCAGCCCCGATGCGCAAAAAGCGCCAGAAGTGAAGTTCAAGTAAGTATCGAGATGGGTTTGTAGCGTCACCACGGATGAGGTTGCCAATGCGCGTGTTGAAAGTTGGCCTGGTGCTGTTGCTGTGGGTGTTTGCCCTGACGGCCCAGGCCGAGTTGAAGTTTCCGGAACTGACCGGGCGGGTGGTCGATAACGCCCAGATGATCGAGCCTGCGGTGCGTGAGCAGCTGACGCAACAGCTTCAGGCCCATGAAAAAGCCACCGGCGAGCAGCTGGTGGTGGTCACGTTGCCGGATTTGCAGGGCACCGACATTGCGGACTTCGGTTATCAACTGGGGCGCTACTGGGGCATCGGCCAGAAGGACAAGAACACTGGCGCGTTGTTGATCGTTGCGCGTGACGATCGCAAGCTGCGGATTGAAGTCGGTTATGGCCTGGAAGATCGGCTGACCGATGCGCAGAGTTCGGTGATCATCAATCAGGTGATCACCCCTGCGTTCAAGACCGGCAACTTCAGCAAGGGCATCAGCGACGGGGTCGCGGCAATGCTCGTGGTGCTGGGCGGCAATCCGCTGGATGAGCCGTCCACGGTGTTTGACTCCGGCGGCAATCAGGAAAGCGACTTTGTCTCACGGCATCCGGGGATCTTCGTGTTTCTGGTGATGCTGTTCATCCTGACGATGTTTGTCTGCCAGATGCTCGGGATCCTGCCCAGCGGTGGCGGTGGCGGTGGTCGAGGCGGTTCGAGCGGCGGGTTCGGCGGTGGAGGTTTTGGCGGCGGTGGAGGCGGGGGCTTCAGCGGCGGTGGGGGCAGTTTCGGGGGCGGCGGTTCGTCGGGCGGCTGGTGATCACACAACAATAGCGAGTGGGCATTCTTAAACATGGCATTACTGACTGAACACGAACAACGCAAAGTTGCCGAGGCGATTGCCCGGGTCGAGCGCGATACGGACGCCGAACTGGTGACCGTGCTCGCGGCCCGCGCCGACGACTACGCGTACATCCCGCTGCTCTGGGCCAGCCTGGTGGCGCTAGTGGTACCGGGTATCGTGCATTACCTGTCGGGCTGGCTGACCATGCACAGCTTGCTGCTGGTGCAATGGATCACGTTCATCGTGCTGTGCCTGGTGTTCCGGATTCCGAAAATAACCACGCACCTGATCCCGCGCTCGGTGCGTCACTGGCGCGCCTCGAACCTGGCGCGCCGGCAGTTTCTGGAGCAAAACCTGCACCACACGGTGGGCAGCACTGGCATGCTGATTTTCGTCTCCGAGGCTGAGCGCTATGTGGAGATTCTGGTGGATGAGGGGATTTCGAAACGGCTGGACAACAAGAACTGGGATGGAATTGTTGCGGCGTTCACTCAGCAGGTGAAGCAGGGGCAGACGTTGCAGGGGTTTGTCACCTGCGTCGAGGCGTGTGGCGAGTTGCTCAAGGTGCATGTGCCGGTGACGCATGTGAGGAATGAGTTGCCGAATCGGTTGGTGGTGTTGGGCTGAGTCTAGGCAGCGACACATTCCTTGTAGCAGCTGGCGAAGCCTGCGTTCGGCTGCGCCAGCTGCTACAGATCGCACCGTTCGGGAAATTACCCGTGCCCTCAATCCCCATCCCCCCTAAAATACCCGCCATTCCCCGATCCGCACCGCCCGAGGCCGCTTTTCCCATGTCTGTCACCGCCACTCCCGCCAGCCTCGTGCCGGATCATCACGCCCAGTTCATCGATCTGCTGCAATCCAGCCTTGATCAGAACGCCTTCATCAAACTGGTGCTGGCCAAGTACGTCGGCACTGAAGTGGACTTGCAGCGGCTGATCATCAAGCAACTGACGGTCAAGGATCAGCCCTGCCTGTCCTTCGTCTATCGCTACAAAACCCGCGACATCACCAAGAATTTGCCGATTGCCGAGGGCGTAGCGACCATCGCCGCACTCTTGCCAGCATCGTTCAAAAATGCGCATTTGCTGTCGCTGACTGATGAAGCTCAGCTGGAATACAGCAAAAAGGGCAAGTCTTCGCTGTTCAAGAGCAAACCTCAGCAATTGCGTGAAGTGCCATCCGCTGAGCATAACCGCGAGAAGAACCGCTTTCTCGACCTGAGCCGGCCGTTCCTGGCCGACCTTGGTGTGACGAACAGCAAGCACGAGCTGATCCCGGCGATGTCGCGCAAGTGGAAGCAGATCAACAAGTTCATCGAAGTCTTCAGCCATGCGCTGACCACCTCACCACTGGCGCTGGACAAACCGGTTCAGGTGGCGGACTTCGGCTCGGGCAAGGGTTACCTGACGTTCGCGATCCATGACTACCTGCGCAACACCTTGAAGGCCGAAGGCGTGGTGACCGGCGTCGAGTTGCGCGAAGAGATGGTGGATTTGTGCAATGCCGCGGCCGCAAAGCTCGAGCATCCGGGGCTGGTGTTCAAGTGCGGTGATGTGCGCAGTGTGGCGCCGAGCGAGCTGGACGTGATGATCGCGCTGCATGCCTGTGACATCGCCACTGACTATGCGATTCACACCGGCATTCGCTCCGGCGCCTCGATCATCATGTGCTCGCCGTGCTGCCACAAGCAGATCCGCCTGCAAATCCAGAGCCCGGCGCTGCTCAAGCCGATGCTGCAATACGGTCTGCATTTGGGCCAGCAAGCGGAAATGGTCACCGACAGTTTGCGTGCGTTGTTCCTGGAAGCCTGTGGTTACGAGACCAAGGTGTTCGAGTTCATTTCACTGGACCACACCAACAAGAACAAGATGATCCTGGCGGTCAAACGTGCCGAGCCGGTTGATCCGGCCCAGTTGTTGGTGAAGATTCAGGAACTGAAGGATTTCTACCGCATCAGCGAGCATTGCCTCGAAACCCTGCTGCGGGCTGACGGCTACCTCTGACCCCTGTGGGAGCGGGCTTCACGGCGGTCTTGCGTCCCAACATCACGGTCACGATCACCCCGGCGGCAAACAGCCAGGTGATCGGCTCGATGTGTTCGCCGAAGAACAGCGCCGAAAAAGCGATGGTGAAGAAGATCTGCAACAGTTGGATCTGACTGACCCGGGCAATCCCCCCCATCGCCAGCCCGGCGTACCAGGCAAAGAAACCGATGAACTGCGAGAACAGCGAGACGTAACCGAAGGCCCACCAGGTCTTGACCGAGATCTCGCCTTGATGTTGCAGCGCCAGGTACACCACCGGCCCGATCAGCAACGGCGTCGACAGCACCAGCGCCCAGCAGATCACCTGCCAACCGCCCATCTCCTTGGCCAATCGGCCGCCCTCGGCGTACCCCAAACCGCCCACGGCAATCGCCCCGAGCATCAGCAAATCACCGGCCTGAATGCTGCCCGCCCCACTGATCAGCGCATAACCCAGCACCAGCGCGCTGCCCAGCGCAGCGCAGGCCCAGAAGGCTTTCGACGGTCGTTCGTGGGACAACCACGCGGCGTACAGCGCCACGCACAACGGCTGTAAGCCGTTGACCAGCGCACCGTGAGACGCCGGCAAGGTTTGCATGGCCCAGGCCGACAACACCGGGAAGCCTAGGATCACCCCGGCAATCACCAGGGTCAGGCCTTTGACCTGTTTCCAGGTCGGCCATTTTTCCCGGCGCCACAGCAACAGCAACGCCGCCGGAACCGCCGCGAACAGCGCACGGCCCAGGCCGTTGAGCAGCGGATGGAGTTCCTGCACGACGATCCGTGTGAAGGGCAGGGTGAGGCTGAAGATCACAACGCCGAGCAGGCCGAGGGCCATGCCGGTGTTTTCGCGCGAGGACATGATGGCAACCAGAATCGAGGGTGGCGGGAAGACCTTCATCTAGCCATAAACCGCGGGGGGGCGCTGTTACAGCTAGGCGCAGAGTTATCCGTACAGTTGCGAGTAATGCTCGCAACGTAGGAGCTGCGTAGTAGTCGGGTATTACCTGCCATGCTGATTAAGGACTACCTTGAATACTCCTGCAGGCCCACGTATTTCCCAGAGGAGTCCTCCCCATGGCGGCTAAAAAAATTCTGATGCTGGTCGGCGATTACGTCGAAGACTACGAAGTGATGGTGCCGTTTCAGGCGCTGCTGATGGTCGGTCACACGGTGCACGCCGTTTGCCCGGACAAAACCGCCGGTCAGACCGTGCGCACGGCGATCCATGACTTCGAAGGCGAGCAGACCTACAGCGAAAAACCCGGTCACCTGTTTGCCCTGAACTTCGACTTCGCCAAGGTCAAGTCCGAGGACTACGACGCCCTGCTGGTGCCGGGCGGTCGTGCGCCGGAGTACCTGCGCCTGAACGAAAAAGTCCTGGAACTGGTGCGCGCGTTCGACAATGCCGGCAAACCGATCGCCGCTGTGTGTCACGGCGCACAATTGCTGGCGGCAGCGGGGATTCTCGAAGGTCGCGAGTGCAGCGCCTACCCGGCCTGTGCTCCGGAAGTGCGCCTGGCGGGCGGTACGTTCATCGATATCCCGGTGACGGAAGGTCACGTTCAGGGCAATCTGGCCACTGCTCCGGCCTGGCCGGCGCACCCGAGCTGGCTCGCCGGTTTCCTCGGGTTGCTGGGCACCAAAATCACGCTGTAACGAGGGACCTTTCCATGTGCGAGCTCTATGTCAAAGCCGATCCGATTCTCTATGAATCGCGCTCCCGCTCGCTGCGCATCTGCGGGGTGGTCACCACCCTGCGGCTGGAGAATCAGTTCTGGGACATCCTCAGCGAAATCGCCGAGGTCGACGGCATGACCACCAACCAGTTGATCGCCAAGCTGTATGAAGAGGTGATGGACTACCGCGGCGAGGTGGTGAATTTTGCCTCGTTTTTACGGGTCAGCTGTACGCGGTACCTTAGTCAGCGACGGGTGCAGTCACCGGAATTATCGGTAGTGCGCGCGGTGGTGAAGTAGGGCAGGTTGGTCTTTACTCTGAAGCGCGAAACCTCTCAATTGCCAAGGAGAAAGAGCATGTCTGGATGGTATGAAGTGAGCAAAAGCAGCAATGGTCAGTTCAAGTTTGTACTGAAGGCCGCTAACGCGGAAACCATTCTGACCAGCGAGCTGTACACCACCCGCGCTGCCGCTGACAAAGGCATCGTGTCGGTTCAGAGCAGCAGCCCGAAGGATGAACGCTATGAGAAGAAAACCACCAAGGATGGCCATCCTTACTTCAACCTCAAGGCTGGTAACCACGAGATCATCGGTAGCAGCGAGGCGTACGCCTCCGCTGCCGCGCTGGAGAAAGGCATCGCCAGCGTAAAGGCCAACGGGCCGACCACGGTGATCAAGGACAAGACCTTGCCGGTGCTCTAAACACACCGTTTGAAGCATGAATGCAAATCCCCTGTGGGAGCGAGCTTGCTCGCGATGGCGGACTGACGATCAACATCTCTGTTGAATGTTATGGCCTCATCGCGAGCAAGCTCGCTCCCACATTGGTTTTGTATGTGCCGGTAGATCAGCGCAATGCTTTCAACAATTCCTGCAGCTGGCTGCAACCCGCCTCGCCGAGTGGAAACACCGGCAACCGTGGATCGCCCGCTTCCAGCCCGGTGGCGCGCAAGCCGGCCTTGATCGTCGCTGGCAAACCACCTTTCAGAATGAAATCCAACAGCGGCAACTGGCGGTAGAACAGTTCGCGTGCCTTGCCCAGGTCGTTGGCCAATACCGCTTCATACAAATCAAGATTGAGCTGCGGAATCAGGTTCGGTGCCGCCGTGCACCAGCCTTTCGCGCCTGCCGCAAAGGCTTCCAGCGCCAATGGATTGCAGCCGTTGTAGAACGGCACCCGACCTTCGCCGAGCCGTTGCAGCTGGTGCATGCGCTGGATGTCGCCGGTGCTTTCCTTGACCATCGTCACATTGTCCACGGCATTGAAAATCCGCAGGACCAGGTCCACCGACATGTCGGTGCCGCTGGTCTCCGGGTTGTTGTAGAGCATGATCGGTACGCCGATGTTCTCGCCGATGGCGCGGTAGTGGGCGAGGATTTCCGCTTCGCTGAGTTTCCAGTAGGACGTCGGCAGCACCATCACCACATCGGCGCCGTGGGCTTCGGCGAAACGTGCGCGGCGCACCGCTTTGGCGGTGGTCAGGTCAGACACGCTGACGATGGTCGGCACGCGTTTGGCCACGTGTTTGATGCTGAATTCGCTGACCTGATCCCATTCCGCGTCGCTCAGGTAAGCGCCTTCGCCGGTGCTGCCCAGCGGTGCGATGGCGTGGACGCCGTCGTCGATCAGGCGATCGATGGAACGCCCGAGCGCTTCAAGATCAACGCCCTCACCGTTGGCGGTGAACGGAGTGATGGTGTAGCCGATGATGCCGTGAATGTTTGGGGTCGACATGGCGACTCTCCTCTTGAAAATGAGTGGTTTCAGTTCAGGCAATCGGCGTGTTGACGCAGGTTCTGCCGAGCGTAGTAGTTGAAAGCGGCGGCGTGACGTTTCGGCCTGGCGATCCAGTCATGGGCTTCGCGGCCCAGCTCTGGCAGGATCGGCTTGATGGTCCCGGCGCTCATGGCCAGCAATTGCAGCTTGGCCGCTCGTTCAATCAGTTGCGCAATGACACAGGCTTCTTCGATGGTCGCGCCTGTGGACAATTGGCCGTGGTGCGAAAGCAGGATCGCCCGTTTGTCGCCCAGAGCTCCGGCAATCAGTTCACCTTCCTCGTTGCCCACCGGCACGCCCGGCCAGCCTTCGAGAAACGCGCAATCGTCGTAGAGCGGGCAGAGGTCCATGTGGGAAATCTGCAGCGGCACTTCGAGCATCGATAGTGCGGCAACGTGGGTCGGGTGAGTGTGAATGATGCAGTTCACGTCCGGCCGCGCGCGGTACACCCAGCTGTGGAAACGGTTGGCCGGGTTGGGCATGCCGTGGCCTTCAAGCACGTCCAGGTCTTCGTTGACCAGCAGCAGATTGCTGGCGGTAATTTCGTCGAAACCCAGTCCCAGTTGTTGAGTGTAGTAGGTGCCCGGTTGCGGGCCGCGGGCGGTGATCTGCCCGGCCAGGCCGGAGTCGTGGCCGTTCTCGAACAGAATTCGGCAGGTCAGGGCCAGCTTTTGCCGGTCGGTCCACGTATTATCCGCCAGGGTATTTTGCATCTGGGTCAGCGCTTGCTTGACCAGTTGCTCTTTGGGTAGTGCTAAGGTCTTGGCCATATCGGTGTCCTTTGGGTGGTTCAATGGACGTCGGATTTGCCGTTCACTCGTTGCTCGCAAGGTCGTGGGTGAATGCAATGACACAAGTGATGCTATATGACACTTTGTGTCATAAACAAGGAAAAATCGTTGCCCCCTTGATGGATTAATCGCTCTACATGTCTATCCGTTTGAAATTACTGAGAAAAAAACTCGGCGTGACGCTGGAGGCCTTGGCCGAAAAATCCGGCATGACCAAGAGCTATCTGTCGAAAGTCGAACGCGGGCTCAACACCCCGTCGATTGCTGCCGCGCTGAAACTGGCCAAGGCACTGAACGTGAAGGTCGAGGAGTTGTTCTCCGAAGACAACGTCAGCCTCGACAGTTACAGCCTGGTGCGCAGCGACGAACGCCAGTCTCTGGCGGCCAACGATGAAAGCCCGGGTTACGCGGTGCTGGCTCATCAGGTCAGTGAGCGCAGCCTGCTGCCGTTCATGATTTACCCGCCGACCGAGTTTGCCGACAAGACCTTCAAGGAACATTTGGGCGAGGAGTTTCTGTTCGTGCATGAGGGGCAGGTGGAAGTGGACTTCATGAACGAGCGGGTGCTGCTCGATCGTGGGGATGCGTTGCATTTCAATGCGCAGAAACCTCACCGAATACGGTCAGTGGGCGAGGTTCAGGCGCAGTTGTTGGTGGTGGTGCATAGCGCCGAGGAATGAGCCGCCAGTTTTGATCTTGATTTAAAGCTCGACCGGCACGGTCAGCTTCGGGCTGCCCAACGCATGCGTCTTCGAATCAAAAAACCGCAACTCACTCCCGGTCCCGTCAAACACCTTCGCGTAATGCCGCTTCTGGTGCTGAATGAACGCCTTGCTGCGCGGATAAATCGAGATCGCCACCCTTTGCGGTTTCGCCTGGCGCAAGGCGTGGATGATGTGGCTGTCCTGCTCACCCAGGGCATGACCGAACAGGCACAACCCGTCGCCATGACCGAGTAGCTGGTCGTAGCAGAACGACAGATAGTCTGAGCTGCGAATGGTTTTGAGCTTGTCCTGCGCCGGACCTTCATTGACGAACAGCGGCACGTCGTCGAGGGTCTTGATCGTGTTGTTGATCGCGAAACTGCCGAGCAGCGTGCCCTCGGTCGACATCAGTTTGCGCGCCGTGCCGTCCTGATTCCGCACCAGATGCAACCCGCCATGCAGGTAAAGCAGGCGGGTTTTATCGGTCGCCGTGGCGCTCAGATCGAAGCTCGGCTCTGCCCCCTGAAACAGGTCGCTGATCGCATCAGGCTGGTGCTGGATCGCCCAGGAATTGAGCAGGTCGTAGTTGGTGGTGAACACGGTCCGGTAGCGGCCCAGTTCCTGATTGATCGTCGCCAGCGTCGAAGGCACCACCAGCCGCCACGGGATGTGCACCGCGTGCACGGTGTTGATCAGCGCTTCCTTGATCGCGTAGTAACGATTGCGTGGTGCGGCGGAGCTCACGGCGAGGGCCTTGTTGACCCGGCTGGTGGTTTTCAGTGCGCTGAGCACCTGCTCGAAGCTGCGCGTCTGCAGGGCGTCAAACACGCTCAGCTCGGACTGGCTCAGGGGTTTTTCTTCTACGGTACGGGCGTTTTCGAACAGCGAGTCGTAGCCGAAGTCGTCCCACACGGCGCGACTGGCGCCGTTGCCCACCAGCAGGCCACTGAACGAGGCGGTGGCGCGCAAGGCGTTCCAGTCTTCAAGTTGGGCATCAACATCCTGGAAATCGGTCATTGCGGTCAAAGTCTCAAAGCAAAAGGTCTGATGGGCGGCGACTTTATCACGACCAAGACTTGAGCCAGATCAAGTTACTGCGTGACCGATAGGTCGATCCTGTGGGTACCCGCTGGATCGGCGCTGCCGGTTCGGCCTCAGCCAGGAGACTCGCTCATGAGCAGCACGTTTTTCATCCCCTCCGTGAACATCATGGGCATCGGTTGCCTCGACGAAGCCATGAACGCCATTCGCAAGTATGGTTTTCGCAAGGCGCTGATCGTTACCGACGCCGGGCTGGCCAAGGCGGGCGTAGCGAAGATGATTGCCGAGAAACTGGCGATGCAGGACATCGATTCGGTGATTTTCGATGGCGCCAAGCCTAACCCGAGCATCGCCAACGTCGAGAGCGGTCTGGGGCTGCTGAAAGAAACCCGCTGTGACTTCGTGGTGTCCCTTGGCGGCGGTTCGCCCCATGACTGCGCCAAAGGCATCGCGTTATGCGCGACCAACGGTGGGCAGATTCGCGATTACGAAGGCGTCGATCAATCCACCCAGCCGCAACTGCCGTTGATCGCCATCAACACCACCGCCGGTACCGCCAGCGAGATGACGCGTTTCTGCATCATCACCGACGACTCCCGTCACGTAAAAATGGCCATTGTCGATCGCAACGTCACGCCGCTGCTGTCGGTCAACGACCCGGCGTTGATGGTCGCCATGCCCAAGGGTCTGACGGCTGCCACTGGCATGGACGCACTGACCCACGCCATCGAAGCCTACGTTTCCACGGCGGCCAATCCGATCACCGATGCCTGCGCACTGAAGGCGATCACGTTGATCAGCAACAACCTGCGCCTGGCCGTCCGCGACGGCAGTGACATGGCCGCGCGGGAAAACATGGCCTACGCACAGTTCCTCGCCGGCATGGCGTTCAATAACGCATCCCTGGGTTATGTCCACGCCATGGCTCACCAGTTGGGCGGGTTCTACGACTTGCCTCATGGTGTGTGCAACGCGGTACTGCTGCCCCACGTACAAAGCTTTAACGCGCTGGTTTGCGCCGATCGCCTTACCGATGTCGCCCTTGCGATGGGCGTCGATGTTCACGGTCTCACCCCGGAAGCGGGTGCCCAGGCGGCCATCGTGGCGATCCGCAGCCTGTCCAAAGACGTGGAGATTCCCGCCGGTTTGCGTGAGCTCGGCGCCAAGCTCAACGACATCCCGATCCTCGCCAGCAATGCCTTGAAAGATGCGTGTGGCCTGACCAATCCTCGCGTGGCGGATCAGCGCCAGATCGAGGAAATTTTTCGCAGCGCCTTTTAGGAGGTTTTACGGCCGGGCGCGAGCATTACGCAAAGCATCGCGCCCAACGCCAGCAAGGTACACAACAGCGACAACGGCCATGCTTGCGGGCTCGCGATCAAACTGGCGATCCCGCCGATAACCGCGGCCATCAGTTGATGAATGAAGCCGCTCAACGCCATCGCATACGCACCGCCGACCGGCGAACCGTCATTGGCCAGGGACAGGCTGATCGGATAAGTCAAAGACTGGCCCAACACCGCAACGCAATAGGGCAACCAGAACAGCAGCGCCACTGAAGTACCCGCCAAACTCCCCAGCAACATCACCGCGCTGCCAGCCAGCACCAGCCCTACGCCCGCCGTCATCAACCCGCGTTGACCGGTGCGAAGTACAAAGCCATTCACCGCCAAAGCCCCCAGAAAATAGGCCGTGCTGATCGGCCAGCCCAACAACCCGTATTCCACGGCCGACCAGTTGAACGGTCCTTGCAGAATCAGCGGCGCTGCGGTGTTGAACGCCACAATCACCCCGTACCCAAGGCCGCCGGTGAGGGCCGGCAACAGAAAGGCTCGATGACGCAAAATGCGCCAGTAACTCGGCCAGGCGGATGACGGGGCATTCTCCTCGGCCAGCACCGGGAACGTAACCCGAGCCACGACCAGCCCCATCATCAGACTCACAGCACCCAACAGGTAGAAAATCGCTGGCCAGCCCAGCGCCACCTGGATGATCGACCCCAGGTATTGGCCAATCCCCAGCGCCACCACAAAGGAAATCGAAATCCAGGACAACGCCTTGGCCAGCAGGTCGCCGCGGAAACTGTCGCGGATCAGCACCCGGGCCATGACCGAAATGCCGCTGGCGCCAATGCCCTGAACCAGTCGAAACGCCAGGAACGATTCAAGCGTCTGGCCCAGGGGCAGCGCCAGATTGCCCAACCCGTAGATGCCCAGCGCGGCGAGCAGCACCGGTTTGCGACCGATGCGCTGACCCAGGCTGCCCCAGAACAACATCGGCAGCGCCATGCCGATCAGATACACCGCCAGCCCCCAGGAAACCTGCGAGGCGTCGGCGGACAGATCCCGGGCAATCTCCGGCAACGCCGGCAGGTAAATGCTCATACCCAATTGGGCGAGGAAAACCGTGCAGCAGGTGACAAGGAGGGTGGTGCTGCTCTTCATTGAATCTTCCCTGGTTTCAGTTCAACAGCCGATGTCCCGGCCACGCGTGCGTAAAAGCTCGGTGATGAGTTCACAAAAGTGGCGGATCAGCGTCGGCTCCATGTCGGCGCGCAGGGTGATTCTGATGGCCGCCTTGCCTTGTGCGACCACCGGAAAAAATACTGCCGAGGTGAAGAAACCGTGATTGGCCAGTTCCATGGCGATGCTGTTGGCCAACGCTGCTTCGCCGCAGTTGACCAGTCGAATGGCCATGTTGCTGTTGTGTTGATCGGTACGTATTAGGCTGTCGAACAGCCGGATATTAACCTGAAGTTTTTCCTGTAACGCGGCAAATTCCGGCGTGCGATGAAGCAGGATGGACGCTCTGCCCGCGCCAATGGCTGCACTGTTCAGGCTTTGCGACCAATTGCTGGGGCCGCCGTAACGCGCAATGAGCTTCTTCTGCCGTTCATTGCCCAGCATCACCAAACCACCGCTGGCGCCAAACGACTTGGCCAGCGAGGCGACGATCAGGCAGTCATCCTCCAGGGCATGCAACCTGGGGCGCACGAGGCCTGCGCCGAATGTTCCGACGGCGGACAGCGCGTGGGAATCGTCCAGATAGAGAAACAACCCATAGCGGTCCTTGAGATACAAAAGACTGTCCATGTCCGCGACCCCGCCCATGCTGTAGGCGCCGTCGGCGACATACGCGACGGTGCGGTGTTGCTGACACTGCTTCTCGAGAAAATCCATGTCGTTATGAGGGCAGGTCACGACCGTGGTTTCATCGGCGCAGGCGGCTTTGAGGTGATTCATCGAGTAGTGCGCCAACCGGTCGAAGACCATCACGGGAGGGCGGTTTTCCGTGAACACGCCGCTGGCCAGCAACGGCAGGATTCCGGCACTCGCCGCACTGCACGACAAGGTGCTCAGGCAACTGGCGCCGAACAACTCGGACAGTTCGGTTTCGTACTGTTCCAGAATTGCCAGCTTGCAGCGGTTCTTTGAGTTGGCGACGCGCAGGGTGCCGGTTTCCCACAGTGTATTCATGGCGCCGTCGAGAATGTCGGGATGGTGATCCAGGCCCAGGTACGACGTCGTGCAGAAATGATGAAACGCGCGCCCGTGCTGATCGAGCATCCGGTTGGCACTTTTGATTTCGACGTTAAGCCCCGAAATTTTCCCGGCTTCAGCGCTCTCCCAATCGTGATCGGCCAACGCGATGACTTTGCGGTAGTTGGTGTAGCGGTTTGCCGCCCGTGCTGTCTGGTCCATATGAAAATGACTTTCCTTGAGTGAAACGATCCATGGGTGTGTTGCAGTTCGTGTGTGTTTCCAGACTTTACAGAGCGCGGCGGAGGCTTTGAATCGGCTGTTTCCGGTACGGCTGAGTGTTACAAGAGATTTATGTGTAGGGCGATACCTCGTGATGTTGTGGGCAATTTGCTTTGCCGAGTCGCGTAGAAACCGGGCTATCCTGCCGACTCAGTCGAACAGAAGTCATCGAGCCCTCCATGCTGCAAAAAAGCCTGATCCGCCGCCTCGACCTGATCACTCTCCAGCTGTTTGTCGCCGTTCATGAGGAGGGCACGCTGACCCGTGCCGCCGCGCGTGAAGCCATCGCCGTGTCGGCGGCCAGCAAGCGGCTGATGGAGTTGGAAGAAGCGCTGGGCATTAGTCTGTTCGTGCGCCAGGCCAAGGGCATGACCCTGACGCCGGCCGGTGAAACCTTGTTGCACCATGCCCGGCAGATGCTGTTCAACGTCGAGAAAATGTCGCTCGAACTGGGCGAACACAGCCACGGTATCCGCGGCTATGTGCGGATGCTCGCCAACCTGTCGGCGATCATTCAGTTTCTGCCCGAAGACTTGCGAGACTTTTCCGAGCGTCACCCTCAGGTCAAGACCGACCTCGAAGAGCGCCCCAGCAGCGGGGTGATTCAGGGTGTGCTGGATGGCGTGGCCGACCTTGGGATCTGCTCCAGTGACAGCGACGTCAAAGGCCTGCACAGCGTGCTTTATCGACAGGACAAACTGGTGGTGTTGATGCTGCCCGATCATCCGTTGGCGAGTCGTTCCAACCTGGCTTTCGCCGATACGCTGGACAGCGATTACGTCGGTCTGCACTCCGCCAGTTCGATCAATATGCGAACCCACGCGGCGGCGCGTCAGGCTGGCAAAGTGCTGCGGCTACGGATTCATGTACCGGGTTTCGACGCCATGTGCCGGATGGTTCAGGCCAACATGGGCATCGGCATTCTGCCGCAAAAGGCCTATGAACTGTTTGGCCGGGCGCTGGGCTTGCACGCGGTGCCGTTGACGGATGACTGGTCGGATCGCGCGTTGGTACTGGTGGTGCGCGATGAAGCGGCGCTGTCGCCGGTGAGCCGGATGTTGTTCGAGCAGTTGCGCGGAGCGGTCTGATAAATCTCTATTGAATGGGCTGGCCTCTTCGCGGGCAAGCCCGCTCCCACAGTTGACCTCCAGTGAATCAAGTTTTTGTGTACACAGGCGATTCCCTGTGGGAGCGGGCTTGCCCGCGAAGACTGACTTGAGGTCGCGGTAATCTTCAAGGCGTTCGCGTTTCGCGAACGTTCGTTGCCAACTGAAGGTTGGATTCCAGGCCCCGTGGTCCTCTAGCCTTGGCTCATATTCCAAGAACAACATGAGGTACCCCGCGATGACTGCCCCCTTGAGTGCAATCAAAGTGATCGAGATTGGCACGCTGATCGCCGCGCCGTTCGCCGCGCGCATGCTCGCCGAGTTCGGCGCCGACGTGATCAAGATCGAAGCCATGGGTCAGGGTGACCCGCTGCGCAAATGGCGCAAGCTGCACGAAGGCACATCGCTGTGGTGGTACCTGCAATCGCGAAACAAGAAGTCCCTCGCACTGAATCTCAAATCACCCGAAGGCATTGAACTGGTCAAGCAACTGGCGACTAGCGCCGACGTGTTGATCGAAAACCTGCGTCCCGGCGCTCTGGAGAAACTCGGCTTGGGCTGGGACGTGTTGCACGCCCTCAACCCTGACCTGACGCTGGTGCGTATTTCCGGTTATGGCCAGACCGGCCCGTACCGTGATCGTCCGGGTTTTGGTGCGATCGGCGAGGCCATGGGCGGGATTCGCTACACCACCGGCACGCCCGGTTCACCACCGGCCCGGGTGGGCGTCAGCCTCGGCGATTCCCTGGCTTCGTTGCACGCGGTGATCGGTGCCTTGATGTCGTTGCTGCGGGTCAAGACCGGGCAGGGCGGTGGGCAAGTCGTCGATGTGTCGCTGGCTGAAAGTGTGTTCAACGTCATGGAAAGCCTGGTGCCGGAATACGACATGCTCGGCCATGTTCGTGAGCGCAGCGGCGGGGCCTTGCCGGGCATCGCGCCGTCCAACACTTATCTGACGGCCGATGGCGCCTACGTGGTGATCGCCGGCAACAGCGATCCGATCTACAAGCGCTTGATGGACGTGATCGGTCGCCGTGATCTGGCCGATGCGCCGGAGTTTGCCCATAACGACGGGCGTGCCGCCAAGAGCAACGTGCTCGATGCGGCGATCACTCACTGGACCAGCAGCCTGTCGATCGACGATGTGTTGTCGGCACTGGAAGCTGCCGAAGTCCCGGCCGGGCGTATCTATTCAGTCGCCGACATCGTCGCCGATCCGCACTATCAGGCGCGGGACATGCTGCTCAACGCCGACCTGCCCGGCGGTGCCACGGTGAAGATGCCCGGCATTGTGCCGAAAATGTCCGAGACGCCCGGTGGCGTGAACTGGTCCGGTCCTACGTTGGGCCAGCACACCGACGGCATCCTCGCGGGACTGGGCCTTACAGATTCGGACATCGAACGGCTGAAAGCTCAAGGGGTGGTGCAATGATCACTGATTTTTCCGAGACCCTGATTGTTCAGGAAGTCTCCCCTCGCGACGGCTTGCAGATCGAGCCGACCTGGGTCGAAACCTTCGACAAGATTGCCTTGATCGATCAGCTGTCGCTGGCCGGTTTCAGCCGCATCGAAGCAGGCTCGTTCGTTTCCCCCAAGGCGATTCCGGCCCTGCGCGACGGTGAGCTGGTGTTCAAGGGCATCACCCGGCAACCGGGGGTGATTTATGTCGCGTTGATCCCCAACCTGAAAGGCGCGCAGCGGGCGTTGGCGACCAGGGCTGACGAGTTGAATCTGGTGATGTCCGCCAGCCAGACCCACAACCTGGCCAACATGCGCATGCGTTGCGAAGCCTCATTGGCCGCGTTCGGCGAGATCGTGCAATACGTTCGCGGGACGACGGTGCGACTCAACGCCAGCATCGCCACCACCTTCGGCTGCCCGTTTGAGGGCAAGATCGATGAGGATCGTGTGCTGCAAATCGTCGAGGCTTATCAGGAACTCGGGATCCAGGGCATTACCCTGGCCGACACCACCGGCATGGCCAATCCGCGGCAGGTTGATCGTCTGGTGCGGCGGGTCTTGCAGCGAGTTTCGCCCGCTGATTTGACCCTGCATTTCCACAACACTCGGGGGCTCGGTCTGTGCAACGTGCTGGCCGCCTACGAGGCCGGTGCCCGTCGCTTCGACGCGGCACTGGGCGGGCTCGGCGGTTGCCCGTTCGCGCCGGGTGCCTCGGGCAATATCTGCACCGAAGACCTGGTTAACCTGTGCGATGAGATCGGCATTCACACCGGCATCGATCTGCCGCTGTTGCTGCAATTATCGCGAGGATTACCCGCGCTGCTGGGCCACGAAGTGCCCGGTCAGCTGGTCAAGGCCGGACGCAATTGCGATCTGCATCCGACGCCGTCCTGACCCAACTCAAAACCTTGTGGGAGCGAGATTGCTCGCGATAGCGGTGGGTCAGCCAATTGCTCTGTCGGATATGACTCAGTCATCGTCGGATCGCCGCCCGGACCAAGCTCGCTCCCACAGTAAAAGCATTCACACCCGATCCTCTCAACCAGACAACAAAAACAATCGGACACCCACGGGCAGTCCGCCTGGAGAACCATCATGAGCCTTAATGTACTGGAGGCGGGCGCGAGCCCGTCCGTAAGCCACGACGAAGAAAAAGCCCTGGTCAGCAAAGTCGCCTGGCGCCTGATGCCGTTGATCATGGTCTGCTACCTGTTCGCGTTTTTCGACCGCATTAACATCAGCTTTGCCAAGTTCCAGCTGCAGACCGACCTGAGCCTGAGCGACACCGCTTACGGCCTCGGCGCCGGGTTGTTCGTGGTCGGTTACGTGATCTTCGAAGTGCCGAGCAACATGATGCTCTACAAGGTCGGCGCCCGGCGCTGGATCGCCCGGATCATGATGTCCTGGGGCCTCGCCACCGCGGCCATGGTCTTCGTCAATAGCGAATGGCAGTTCTACGCCCTGCGCTTTTTGATTGGCGCGATGGAGGCGGGTTTTGCGCCGGGTGTGTTGTATTACCTGACGCTGTGGTTTCCGCAGCACTATCGCGGGCGCATCACGTCGATGTTGTTTCTGGCGTCGGCGTTTGCCGGTCTGGTCGGCGCACCGTTCTCCGGGCTGGTGTTGCAACACCTCGACGGCTTCCTCGATATGCGTGGCTGGCACTGGCTGTTTCTGTTGGGCGGCGTGCCGTGCATTGGCCTCGGCTTGCTGGTGCTGACGTTGCTCAAGGACCGTATCGAAGACGCCCATTGGCTGACGCCGTCAGAGAAAACGCTGCTGGCCAGTCGCATCGCTCACCATGAACCGCACAAGAGTGGCGGCTCGTTGCTCGCCGCACTGCGGATTCCGGGTTTCCTGACTCTCGGGCTGATCTACTTCCTGATTCAGGTGGCGTCCTACGGCTTGAACTTCTGGGCCCCGCAACTGATTCGCAGCGCCGGCACCGAGAGTCCGGTGATGATTGGTTTGCTGACCGCCATCCCTTACATCTGCGGCGCGATCAGCATGGTGGTGATCGGGCGGTTGTCCGACTCGACTGGCGAGCGGCGCAAGTTTGTCGCAGGTCTGGTTGCGGTGGGCGCGGTAGGGTTCTTCTGTGCGGGGATCTTCGCTAACCACACGACCTTCCTGATTGCCGCGCTGGGCTTGCTCGGTGCCGGGATCATCGCCTCCATCCCGAGCTTCTGGACCCTGCCGCCAAAACTGCTGGCCGGTGCTGGCGCAGGGGCTGCGGGCGGGATCGCAGTAATCAACACCCTCGGCCAGTTCGGCGGCATCGTCAGCCCGGTGATGGTGGGGCGGATTAAAGACCTGACGGGCAGCACCACGCCGGCGCTATACGTCATCGGAGTTTGCGCGCTGATCGCCGTTGCGCTGCTGCTGTGGGGGTTGCCGCAGAAGCTGCGCACGCTCGACAAGTTTTAAAAGATCGCAGCCTTCGGCAGCTCCTACCTGGGACCACGCATCCCTGGAGCTGCCGGAGGCTGCGATCTTTTGATTTTCAAGAGGCTGCAATCACCGCTTTGGCCGGTGTAGCGCTGAACTGAATCAACACCACTCCCGCCACTAGCATCAAAGCGCCACCCCCCCGCGACACGGTCATCTGCCGCTCGACCAATCCAAACATTCCGAAGTGATCCAGCGCCAGCGACGCAACCACTTGCCCGGCCAGCGCCAACGCCATAAACCCCGATGCCCCGAGTTTGGGCAGCAACATCAGCGCCAATGAAATAAAGCACACCCCAAACGCGCCACCGGTCCACATCCACAGCGGCGCCTTGCTGATGAACGCCAGCGACGGCAACGGCAACCGCAGCGCCAACATAACCGGCAATAACACCACAATACTCACCAGCAACGACGCGAGGGTGGCCCACAACGGATGGCCCAAACCGCGCCCGAGGTTGGCGTTGATCGCACTTTGAAAAGGCACCACCGCCCCGGCTATCACGGCCAGCAGCAACAGCCCGGCCCAATGCAACGTACTCATGAAGATTCTCCAGCAGGTTTTGCTGGACTCTAGAGTATTCGTCGCGCAGATTTAAACTCCAAATCGCTATCCAGAACATGCATCAGATGAATGATCTTCGGCGCGTCGACCTCAATTTGCTGGTGATCCTCGACGCCTTGCTCAGCGAGCGACACGTGACCCGTGCCGCCGAGCGCTTGCACCTGAGTCAGCCGGCCGTCAGTCATGCCTTGGCGCGGTTGCGTGATCTGCTCGGCGATCCTTTGCTGGTGCGGGCGGGCGCCGGCCTCGTGCCAACCCCGCGAGCCCTGGAGTTGATGGCACCTTTGGCCGAAGCCCTGGCTCAGGTGCAATCGCTGCTGGCACCGAATACCTTCGATCCGGCCACTGCCAAGCGCACGTTTCGACTGGCGATGTCTGACTATGGCGCTGCAATCGTCCTGCCGGGGTTGATACGGACCTTGCGCCGGGAAGCGCCGGGCATCGATCTGCAAATCAGCCATGCCAGCCGCGAAGGCATGCTCGAGGGTGTGCTCAACGGCGACATCGACGTGGCGGCAGGCGTCTTTCCAGAGTTGCCGAACGAGTTGCGCAGCAGCCCGCTGTTCGAAGAGCACTACGCCTGTCTGGTCGACCGCAACAGCCTGCCTGCCGATGGCGTGCTCGACCTGCCGACCTACCTCGCCCGCCCCCACGTCCTGCTGGAAATGCGCGGCAGCGGCACCCCGGAAATCGAACGGGCCCTGACCTCCCTGCGTGAACGCCGTCGCGTGGCGATCAGCCTGCCGCACTGGAGCGTCGCTCCGGAGTTCATCAGCGGCACTGATCTGATTCTTACCGTTGCGTCCCGAGGGTTGCTCAATATCGATGAACAGTCGTTGATCGTGGTCCCGCCGCCGTTTCACATTCCGTCGTTTACATTTGTGTTGGTTTGGCACAAGCGGCGGGGCGGGGATCAGGCGTTGAACTGGTTGAATGGGCGGATTGAGGAGGGGATAGTGCGCGGCGACCAAACCACTGGCTCATCAATTAACGATTGAGGTAAAAAAATTGCTCACTGGCCTCAACCACCTGACCCTCGCCGTCACCGACGTCAACCGCAGCGTGGCGTTTTATCAAGATCTGCTGCAACTGCGCCTCGAAGCTATCTGGGACACCGGTGCCTATCTCTCATTACCGGGCCTGTGGCTATGCCTTTCCCTCGATCCGCTGCGCAAATCCGAACCCGCCGCCGACTACACCCATTACGCCTTCGGCATCAGCGCATCGGATTTCCCGTTGTTCGTCGAGCGCCTGCAATCCGCCAACGTGCAGGAATGGCGCGACAACCGCAGTGAAGGCGCGTCCTTCTATTTCCTCGACCCGGACGGCCACAAGCTTGAAGCCCATGTCGGTGACCTGGCATCACGGCTGGCAGCCTGTCGTGAGCGGCCCTATGCGGGAATGAAGTTCTTCGACGATCTGTAAGTCGGGTTCCGGGAACCTGAGATAGACTTGCGTGCATTCACCCCGGCTCAACAGGACTTCCAATGACCCCATCGCTGCTAATGGCTGTTCTCGCCTCGGGCTTTATCTACGGCATCACGCCGGGGCCGGGTGTGTTGGCGGTGTTCGGCATCGGTGCGGCGCGTGGTCGGAGGGCCGGGGCGGGGTTTCTCTGCGGGCATTTGCTGGGGGATGTGGTCTGGTGCAGCACCGCGCTGATCGCGATTGTCGGTGCACGGGAAATCGGCAGTACCGCGTTCGATGTGCTGGGCGTGTTCAGCGGGCTGTATCTGTTCTGGCTCGGTCTGCGTGCGGTTCGTGCCCGTCGCAGCAGTGTTGAAGCACCACAGGGCCCGGCGCGGCAGCCGTTCTGGCACGGCATTCTGTTTGGCCTGACCAATCCGAAGGCTTACCCGGTGGCGGTAGCGACTTTTACGGCGCTGCTGTCCAGCCGTGTTGAATTGCTGCACTGGTCGATGCTGCCGTGGCTGATTGTCCTGAGCTTCGTCGGTGGCCTCATGGCCTACGCTATCCTCATTGGCATTGTCGGTGCGCGGCAGGTGCGCATGTTGTACCAGCGCCATGAGCTGTTGATCACCCGGTTGTGTGGGGTGATGTTTATCGGATTCGCCATCAACGCCTTGGCGCATGCATTGCCGGGGCTGTTGACGAACAAGGCTTGAAGCTGATCGCAGGGAGGCGTCAGTTGCAGAGTCATCGCACGGGCGAATGACCGGTAAGGGATGGTTTTTTATTGCTGCATTGTTCGGACATGCGCTCTGCACCATGGCAACCAGAAATTCCGCGCCGTCGGCGAGCTTCATCGATCTCTTGCTAGATGCCGTCTGTGCGGTCGACAAACAAGGTCGCTTCGTATTTGTCAGCGCGGCCTGCGAGCGTATTTTCGGTTATACCCCCGAGGAGCTGATCGGTCAGCCGATGATCGACCTGGTGCATCCCGCCGATCGTCAGCGCACCCTCGACGCCGCGCGGGAGATCATGGGCGGCGAACCCAAGCTCAATTTCGAAAACCGCTACCTGCGCAAGGATGGCCGAGTGGTGCACATCCTCTGGTCGGCGCGCTGGTCGGAGGTCGACCAACTGCGCATCGCCGTTGCACGCGACATCACTGAGCGCAAGCAGGCCGAGTCCCGGCAAGCGGCGTTGTATGCGATCTCCGAAGCGGCCCACGCGGCGGAAGATTTACTGGCGCTGTTCAAACGCATCCATTTGATCATCGGTGAATGGCTGCCGGCGCTGAATTTCTCCGTGGCGCTGTATGACGAACACTGTGCGCAGCTGAATTTCCCCTATCACGTTAACGACCATGAGCAGCAACCCGAGCAGCCCGGAACGATCACCGGGCGCCTCTGCGCCGAGGTAATTCGCAGTGGCCAGCCGATTCTGCTGACCCCGGATCAGGACAATCCACTGGAGGGGTTTGAGGCGCTGGTCGCGGGCCAGCATTCACCTTGCTGGCTGGGTGTGCCGTTGAGTTCACAAAACGGCACCATCGGTGCGCTGATCGTTAAAAGCGTGCCCGGTGGTGAGCGCTACACCGAACAGGACAAGGAGCTGCTGCAATACGTTTGCGCCCAGGTCGCGACAGCGATCGAGCGCAAGCAATTGCATGCCCGACTGCAACGGATGGCGCAGTACGACCAACTGACTCAATTGCCCAACCGAGAGTTGCTCCGGGACCGGCTCAAAGACTCACTGACGCTGGCTCGGGCGGACTCCGGCCGAATGGCCCTGCTGTACGTCGACCTCGACCGCTTCAAGCAAGTCAACGACACCCACGGCCATGCAGTCGGCGACATGCTGTTGCAAGCGGTCGCCAATCGGCTCAAAGGCTGCGTGCGCGAAACTGACACGGTGGCGCGCATTGGCGGTGACGAGTTTGTGGTGTTGTTGCACAGCATCCACGCGTCGGAAGACGCCAACAACGTGGCGGGAAAAATCCATCAGGTTCTGGCTCAACCCTTGCGTCTGGATGGGCACAGCGTGAACATCCAGCCGAGTATCGGTGTCGCTCATTACCCCGAGCACGGCACCGAGGAAAAGCAGCTGTTCAGGCATGCCGATGAGGCCATGTATGCCGCCAAGCGCGAACATCACCAGCGCCTCGGGGCCTGAAAAATCTGCCACCGTTCGTCGCGGCGATTTCAACTTTTCTAAACCTTTGCGGTGATCGAAATTCTGATCCTATGCGGGCTCCTGCTCGCCGCGATCATCACCAAGAGGTAGAGAATCATGCCTAACTCAAGAAACTCGAACTCGGGAAACTTCGCCAACGATCGAACGAAGGCGCCTGAAGCCGGTCGCAAAGGTGGGAAAACTACCACCACGACTGTCGATAAAGACCCTGCGAAACCCGACATGGGCCGCAAAGGTGGCCAGAAATCGAAGTAGCGGTGAAGGTAGTTTTGATTGAGAGGCGGGAGCGTAAGCTCCCGTTTGAATTTTTTACGAGGAGGGCGCGACCATGAGCCGGATGGCCACCCGATTACGCAATGCCAGTTTTGCCACGTTGCTGGGCCTGTGCGCGAGCAGTGCCTTTGCCCAGTCCCCCGCCGAATTCATCAACGATGCATCGGCCAAAGGCATGGCCGATATCGAAGCCAGCCGCCTGGCGCACCAGAAAACCGAATCCAAAGAGGTCAAGGACTACACCATCGTCGTCATCAACGACCGCACCACCGCCAACCAGCACCTGACGAAAATCGCCAAGCAACTGGATTTGCCGGTGGCTCCGCGCGAAGAGGTAGTCGATAAAGCCAAAGCCTTGATGCCGGACGTGAAGGACGGCGCGAGCTTCGACCAGGCCTACGCGGCCAGTCAGGTGAAAACCACCCAGGAAGCCATCGAACAGCTTCAACAGGCAGCGCAAACCACCGACGTGCCTGAAATCAAAGCCTTCGCCGAAGAAGCGTTGCCCAAACTGCAGAACCACCTGGAAATGGCCAAGGCGCTGCAAGCCAGTCGCTAACCCACGAAGTACGCGGGTGACCTCGGGCCACCCGCGATGTCCGATCAGCACTCATTCAAATCCTGCTTACCTTTTTCCTGGATGACGGTGCCGTCCAGGGAAATCGTTTCGCCCTCGCCAAGTTGCCGATACTGCTTTCTCAGCGCTTCCAACTGCTTGAGGTCCAGTGCTTCGAGCCCCAGCATCGCGTTCTGCGCATCCTTCGTCACCCGCAGCAACTCATCGATCTTCAAATGCAAAATGTCCGTGTCGCGGTTCTGGGTGTTCTGGATCAGGAACACCATCAGGAAGGTGATGATGGTGGTCGAGGTATTGATGATCAGCTGCCAGGTGTCGTCGAAATGAAAAATCGGCCCACTCAGACCCCATAGAAAAATCAGAATGATCGCCCCCATGAACGTCTTTGGGCTGCCCGCCCACAGGGCAAGTTTCTGAGCGACTTTTGCGAATTTCATAGCCGTGTTCCTTATAGGGATGCGCCTGATTTTCAGACAGCGACGGCGAGTTGGAAATTCTAATTACTTACCTATGCCCACTGAAAAAACGGTTATCTGAGCCTGGTACCTTCTACATTGGAATATGGTTGGCGTAGGAGCTGCCGAAGGCTGCGATCTTGGTGATGTCAAAGACGGATTGAGCCAGGGCTGGGTAGAAGAAATCTAGAGCGTTCTCAATTCTTGGCTGGATTCTTTCTTTGTGCCGGTTTGTGTCTAGTATCAAAGGCAATCAATTTGCCAGCATGCAAACACACGGATCGAACCAGATAAGAGGCCACTCATGGAATTCTTCGAAAAGTTAGCAAGCTTAGCCGCCAAGTTCGTTTGCAAGGCGCTGCCATTAAGACGGAAGAAGCGACCAAGAACGCGTTTGTCATGCCATTTATCAGCACGTCCGTGAGCAGTTCCATGAGCTAACGAGAAAGGCCGTGGTGCAGTTTCTCAACGACCAAATCAACGATAGGCTTAAGTCGGCCATGAGCGGTGCTATTCAACCCGCGTTAGCCTCTTTGTCGGTTTCTTCCAGCAGTGCTGAGCAGCCGGATTTGCGAGACGAGTCAGAGGACAAGGTTCTGACAACGCTGGAAGAACTGGAGGGGTATCACATCGTCCGTGCCGTCGTTCGGTCTGTTGTCGATGCGAAGCGGATTGTTCAGCGCGACACCCAGAGTTACTTCGGCATTCTGCTCGACGACAACAACCGCAAACCGATCTGTCGTCTGCACTTCAATCGTTCACAGAAGTACATCGGTATTTTTGACGAAGAAAAGAATGAAACCCGGCACGCAATTAACTCGATAGACGATATCTACGAATACTCGGATCACTTGAAGAAGACTGTTGGATATTACGACTAACCGAGCTTGCTCGGTGCGAAAAAAACCGGCCATCACGGCTAATGCCAGTCAGTTAAGCTGACTGGCATTTTTCTTCCTGATCGGATACTTCGGTGATTTAAGTCTGATAGCGCGAGGATAAACGCGGTCCTCCCGTCGATGAGGCTGGACGTAATGCATGGCTGAAGCATGAAGCTCGGCCAGGTATTTGGGGATGTTCCCGGAACGATCAGCCGAGACGCTGTTGATAAACCCGAGGAGCGCCCAGGTGCAGGCGGTAAAACTCATTTCGCATGGGTAAATACCGGGGCAGTGGCGGCTAATGCCGATCAGTTAAGCCAAAACGCGATCCGTAGCAGCTGGCGAAGCCTGCGTTTGGCTGCGAAGCAGTCGTGAAATCAGACGATGCGGTATTTCAGGAAGACCGCAAACTCAGGTTTTACGACTGCTGCGCAGCCAAACGCAGGCTTCGCCAGCTGCTACGGATTGTGTCGTTCCTTAACTGATTGGCATTAGCCCTTGAGGCCGGTTTTTAGGAGTCCATTCACTCCGACAACTTCACGTCCACCGTCCAACTGAAGTACCCCAATGCCTCGCAGCTTTTATTGATCAGCATGAATTTCAGTTCGCACGCTGCCACCCCGGCCGCCAATTGCGTGCAGTGCCAATAATGATCATCGGCCGTGTGGCTGCCCGGTTGGGTCGGGTTTTCGGGATCGGGTGCGGGGACTGTCAGGTTTGCGTGGACGACCAGTTCGGGCGGTGAAAGTACCCCGGCATCACCTACAGACATCTCGTAGAACACCACGCTGTGTTCGGCGAGCAAGCTGACGGTCCTGCCACGGATATGGAAGTTCTTTCCGTTACTGGCGGCAAGCGTCATAAAGCTGTCATTTGTTGTGATCTGTGTTGTTTTTGTACCGATGATGGCGAAGATGAAACCTTCTTCAACTTCGGTCGGGTTTTGCGGCTCAAGACTGGGTTGCGGATAGCGTGAAAGCAGTGATTCGGCATCGACGATCAGCAGCACATTATTGGCTGGCGCGATACTCGTCGAGGGGGAGGCAATCGGTTCGGAAGTCATCATGGATTCCTTTCATGATGTTGATTCAAGACGGCAGCCGCATCGGTTCAAGCAAGACATCCCGTCCCGGCCGAAGCGGCAACGAACTCGGTAGGCCCCTCGTCGCCAAGGGGCCTGGTCATCGTCAGTTACGGATGTTAATGAACGGATCCCACGAGCAGCAGCCTACGATCTTGCAGTCGCGATCAACGATCAGGAAATGGAAGTGGTAGGTCACGCTACCGCACGAAAGTGTTTCCGAAGACCAGTAATGGTTATCGACTTTCTGGCAGCTCGGCACCGACGGGTTGCTGGTGTTGGGGACGGCAACGCACGCTGTGGCCTTGCGGGGCGTGGGTGTGGAGATCAACTCGTTGCCGGCATTGCCAACGAACTTGTAGAAAATAACTGCCGTCTCGAAGCTCTGCGACAGGCTGGTTTCACGCCAGCGAATCAAGTCGCCTACCTGGGCTTTCAAGTTAAGTTCGCCACCGGCCTGGCCGCTGACCACGTTGTTCTGATTGGTCACCATGTACACATGATTGACGTCGATTAACGTCGGCGAGGCAGGGTTTTTGCTGATGTTCGGGTAGTTTTTCAGAATGGTTTCAGTGTCGATTGAAACAAGTACATCCGTGACTCGAGACATAGTAAAGCTCCTTGTTCATAGTGAATACCTGGTTACTTTTCAGGCACAACAACGCTTGCTTGCCTTACGGCCGTTGCGAAAACACTACGGGCGGAACCCACCTGTCACGGGTATGAGCTGGCCTTGCTCCTTGCGTGCAAACTAACGGGTTCGGATTCCTTCCGACGGGCCGCGATTGGACTATAGATGTGAATTTTAGGCTGTCAAAATTGCTTGGCTTCTAGTTCGACGAACGGTCGGTTTGGTTATGACTTCAGAAGATTTTGCGATAAAAAAATGCTCATTCAAATCTTCTTTGTACGTTTGGTCCCGTGGGTGTTGGCGGGTTAATTGACCGCTTTCGCCATAGGTCGGATAGGGCAGAGCGCACCGGTCGAGGTATCGTAGCGAACCGGTTTTCCGCCTCTTGCTACAACAACGCACCTACAGGAGAACGCAATGAGTTGGTCCGCCAAACAATACGTCGCTTTTGAAGATGAACGCACACGTCCCGCCCGTGACCTGCTGGCCGCGATCCCCGCTGTGGAAGCGCGCTCTGCAATCGACATAGGTTGCGGCCCAGGTAATTCGACCGAGTTGCTGGTTGATCGCTTCGCCAATGCCGCGGTGCGTGGTTTGGACAGTTCGACCGATATGATCGACGCCGCCCGCAAGCGCTTGCCGCAGGTGCAATTCGATACGGCTGATATTGATACCTGGAACGAAAACGGCCCGTTCGATGTGATTTTCGCTAACGCGGTGTTGCAGTGGCTACCTGATCACGCGAAGTTGCTGCCTGCACTGGCGAGCAAGCTGGCGTCTGGTGGCAGCCTGGCGATCCAGATGCCGGACAATCTCAACGAACCTTCGCATCGCTTGATGCGCGAAGTTGCAGCCGATGGTCCATGGGTTGGCAAACTGGCGGGCGCCGCCGGGCAGCGGACGGAGATGGCAGATGCCAGTGGTTATTACTCGATGCTGCGAGCCCACTGTTCCCGTGTCGATGTGTGGCGCACGACTTACCATCATCCACTTGCTGGCGGCGCGTCTGGTGTGGTCGAGTGGTTCAAGGGCAGCGGATTGCGACCGTTTCTTGATCCGCTGGATGAGGCGGAACGGGCGCAGTATCTCAAGCAATATCAGACGGCGATCGAGCTCGCCTATCCGCCGTTGGCCGATGGTTCAGTGCTGCTGCCGTTCCCACGGTTGTTTATCGTTGCGACGCGCTGATGCGTTAATGAAAAAGGGACAGATCCCGCTCTTTTCGTCTGTCCCTTTCGCGTACCAATGGCCAAGAATTCCGTCGTAGCTAGGCGTCAATCAGCTGATCAATCAAAACCGCGTTGCTATAGATCAAGCTTCCATCACTCGCTCGATGCCCGACCAAATGGAACTGACCGCGCTCGTTGTGTATATAGACGCGCATTTGGCAGTCGGACAAAGGGCCGTATCCCTCTGGCAAGATCAATTCCAGTGTGCTCATGTCGACATCGACCATGGCTTCACGCTCATGGGTCTTCTGCAGGCGTTCTTCAGCTTGCTCCAGACCCAAATGGAGGGGGCCATCGACGTACAAATGGATTTCACCCATTGGGGTCGACTTCTGTTCTCCGTTGACTTTGCACCAGCCTTCGATCGTCAAGGCACTCATGACGAAATCTCCGTTGTGGACGGCTTGACTCTATATCTCTTGGCCGTCATTTGTCTGACCGCTATGCATAGGCGAGGATCTTTGCGAGCGTTTTTAGCCGATCTTTGCCTTCCGTAATCTGACCTGATTATAGCTGGCAACCGGACCTCGCTTACTCGATGTGTCGTTCAGGCGAGATGTGTTGCTGAATAGTTACAGTTATATATAGCGAATAGGTTTCAAGTGATCAAGTTGACGCTGAAGTTGGAATATCCAGGCAACAAGGCTTTTCAGGGAAAGCGCTTGTTCCGGCCATGAACTATACTTCCTGCGGACTTTGCCACGAAGATAGGTGGTATTTGTCTAGCCTGTTTTGGCGTCAAATTAATATTGATTTGACGATGTTGTTCTGTGGCGATGCTTATGCATACCGATGAGTAACAGGAATAGGATGAAAGCAAAATGGCAATGGCAATTATTCTTGTACTAATCGTTATTGCATCAGTGCTGTTCCATCTATTAGCGCCCTGGCATGCGACGCCGGTAGCTTCCAACTGGGGGTCAATAGACACCACCCTGTTCATCACCCTGATCATTAGCGGAATATTTTTCATTGCCATCACGGTATTTATGGCGGTAGCCGTGATGCGTTTTCGCCACAAGGAGGGTGCCAAGGCGGCCTACCAGCCAGAAAGTAAAAAGTTGGAATTCTGGTTAATTATCGTGACTTCGGTAGGTATTGCCGCGATGTTGGCGCCAGGTCTGGTTGATTACAGTGACTTCGTCCGGGTGCCGAAAAATGCTTATGAACTTGAAGTGGTTGCCCAGCAGTGGCAGTGGACCTTTCGTTTTCCCGGCCAGGACGGGAAGCTGGGCAAATCGGATATCAAGTTTGTTGATTCCGCTAATCCCCTCGGCCTTGATCCCAAGGATCCTGCCGGGCAGGACGATGTGCTTATAAAAAACAATGAAGTTCGCCTTCCTCTCGATCAGCCGGTGAAAGTCTTACTGCGTTCTAAAGATGTACTGCACAATTTCTATGTACCGCAAATTCGCAGCAAGATGGACATGGTGCCAGGGATGGTGTCGCACTTTTGGTTTACGCCGACTAAAACCGGGAAATATGAAGTCCTTTGCGCTGAATATTGTGGCGTAGGTCATTACAACATGCGCGGCCATATGATCGTGGAAGAACGGGACGCCTTCGCTCAATGGCTGAACAGCCAACCGACTTTTGCGCAGACATTAACGTCAGCTGCCAAGCCCAGTCGGGACAGCGTGCTGGAAAAAGGCCGCCTGTTGGTCGAAAACCTCGGCTGCGGTGCCTGCCATAGCCAGGATGGCAGTGCCAGTCTCGGCCCGGGGTGGAAGGGGCTGTACGGCCGCACTGAACAGCTTGTCGATGGCACCAGCGTGCTGGTCGATGAGGCCTACCTGAAAGAGTCGATCCTCGATCCGAAGGCCCGACTGGTACAGGGCTACCCGCCGATCATGGTGGCCTATACTCTCAATGACGATGAACTGGGTGCTCTCGTCGCCCTGATCAAATCACTCGGTGCCGTGCAGCAAGACGACGAACCTGCTCCCGGCCGAGCGTCGAGCCCAGGTGACGACTTGGCGACGCAGGGGCAGCGGCTGGCCGAGTCGCTCGGCTGTCTGGCCTGCCACAGTGTCGATGGTAGTAAGGGTATCGGCCCCAGCTGGCAGGGCCTGTATGGCGAGACCGTAACCCTTGCCGACGGTTCGACGATAAAGGCCGATGAGGGCTATATAAAAGATTCGGTTGTTAATCCCGGTGCCAAAATCGTCAAGGGCTACGCAGCCGTCATGCCGGCCTTTACCCCGAGTGATCAGGAGTTGAACGCACTGATCGCTTTTATCAAATCCAAAGCGAATGCCGACGCTGATGCGAGCAAGGCGGAGCCAGGGAAGTAGTCGTAAAGCAGCCAGGAATGCACTGAAACTTCGACAGGAGGATGACGTGATGGCCTATGCGGAGCAAGCCGAAACAGAAGCACTGCACGAACCCAAGAGTTTCCTGACCAAATATATCTGGAGTCAGGACCACAAGGTCATCGCCGTTCAATATTCCTTGACGGCTATATTCGTGGGCGTTATCGCCGTGGTGTTGTCCGGCTTGATGCGCATACAGATTGGCTTCCCCGGCACTTTGGAGTTCATGGACGCCAGTGCTTACTATCAGGCGATGACCATGCACGGCATGATCATGGTCATTTACTTGCTGACGGCCTTGTTTCTGGGTGGCTTCGGTAACTATCTGATCCCGCTGATGGTGGGCGCCCGGGACATGGTCTTCCCTTATGTCAACATGCTGAGTTACTGGTTCTACCTGCTAGCGGTAATAGTGTTGCTCGCCGGTTTCTTTGTCCCTGGCGGCCCCACCGGTGCGGGCTGGACGCTCTATCCGC
Source organism: Pseudomonas sp. NPDC098740 (assembly GCF_044760065.1). Taxonomy (NCBI): domain Bacteria; kingdom Pseudomonadati; phylum Pseudomonadota; class Gammaproteobacteria; order Pseudomonadales; family Pseudomonadaceae; genus Pseudomonas; species Pseudomonas sp. NPDC098740. The sequence goes on from NZ_JBIWAM010000012.1 coordinate 186,259, forward strand.
CACAGGCCATTACTCAGGGGACACCGGGGACCGAGTGGGGCATCGTCCTGATGCTCGTCTCACTGGCGATTTTTATTGTCGCAACCACCATGGGCGGGTTGAACTACGTCACCACGGTGTTGCAGGCGCGCGCGCACGGCATGACATTGTTTCGCATGCCGCTCTCGGTATGGGGAATCTTCATGGCCTCGATCATGGCCTTGTTGGCTTTCCCGGCGTTGTTCGTCAGTGCGGTCATGATGCTGTTTGACAAGCTGTTGGGCACCAGCTTCTTTATGCCGGCGATGATCTCGCTGGGGCAGCAGCTCGATCACCAGGGTGGCAGCCCGATCTTATTCCAGCACCTGTTCTGGTTCTTCGGCCACCCGGAGGTCTACATCGTTGCTCTCCCTGCGTTTGGTCTGGTCTCCGACTTGATCAGCACGCATGCGCGTAAAAATATCTTCGGCTACCGAATGATGGTGTGGGCCATTATTGCGATTGGCGTACTCAGCTTTGTGGTCTGGGCACACCATATGTATGTCAGCGGAATGAACCCGTACTTTGGCTTTTTCTTCGCCGTCACCACCTTGATCATCGCGGTGCCGACCGCACTGAAAGTCTACAACTGGGTGCTGACCCTGTGGCAGGGCGACATACATCTGACCGTGCCGATGCTGTTTGCCCTGGCCTTTATCGTCACTTTCCTGGTCGGCGGTCTGACCGGCTTGTTTCTGGGCAATGTGATCGTGGACATTCCGCTCTCGGACACCTATTTCGTCGTCGCCCATTTTCATATGGTCATGGGGGTCGCACCGGTACTGGTGGTGTTCGGCGGCATTTATCATTGGTTCCCGAAAGTCACCGGGCGCATGTTGAACGACACCCTGGGCAAGCTGCATTTCTGGATTACCTTTCTGGGCACCTACGCCATCTTCTTCCCCATGCACTACCTGGGATTCCAGGGTATGCCACGCCGCTACTACGCCTATGAAAACTACGCGTTCATCCCGCAGTCGGCGCAAGATTTGAATGCCTTCATTACGGTGGTCGCATTGGCCGTCGGCGTTTCCCAGTTGCTGTTCCTGTTTAACCTGGCCTGGAGTGTGTTTAAAGGCAGGCCCGCAGGCAGTAATCCCTGGGGCGCTGCCAGTCTGGAATGGCAAACGCCGAACACCCCGCCGATACACGGTAACTGGGGAGCGAAGCTGCCGGTCGTGCATCGCTGGGCCTATGACTACAGTGTGCCGGGGATAGAACAGGATTTCGTTCCGCAAACAGTCTCCGCCGAGGAGCTGGAGCATATGCGGCAACTGAGTGCCGGAACCAAGATAGCGGACGTTAAAACATGAGCAGGTTTTTATTGAGAAACGCCGACGGCGCTGACCCCGGCGGCAGCTGGAATCGCGATCCGGAGGGTATTCAGGCCGGCGAGGGTGCCGATCGAAACCAAACCGCAAGAATAGGCCTGCGCTTACTTCTGGTCGTGGTGAGCTCGCTATTCTTTCTCTTCTTGCTCGCCTTTATCGCCCGTTCACAAATGACCGACTGGCTACCCCTGACAGAGCCCTTGGCGCCGTTAGCCAATCTCTGGCAGCTATGGCTGAATTCGGCTTTTCTGGTATTCAGTTGCGTCGCACTGCAGTGGTCGCGTATGGCGGCCCGACAGGCTCGACTGGGTGCAACTGTGATTGGCTTTGCATTGGCGGGCGTATTCGCCATTGTTTTTCTGGCGGGGCAGCTCTGGGTCTGGCAGCAGTTTGTCGCCTGGGGGTACTTTCTCGCCAGCAATCCGGCCAACAGCTTCTTCTACCTGTTGACCGGCATGCATGCGCTCCACCTGCTGGGCGGGCTCATAGCCTGGGGCATAATCGTTGCTAAATTCCTGCAGCGCGTGCCGTTGCCGCAACTCAGCACCAGCGTAGAACTGTGTGCCATCTATTGGCATTACTTACTGGGTCTTTGGTTCGTGCTATTCGCGCTGCTAACCAGCACACCGGAAACCTATGAAGCCATCGCCAGATTCTGCGGCCTGAGGTGAAAAGCCATGGCATCGCACCCAGCAACCCCAGGCGAGTCCAGTTCATCCAATCCACCCGGCTCTCCACTTGTACCGGGATGGGAGGGCATCGCCAGCGACTGGTCCTCGGATAAGGAGGCTTTCAAGCAGGTCCCCTGGGGCAAGGCGATGATGTGGATATTCCTGCTCAGCGATACTTTTGTATTCACCTGTTTTTTAACCGGCTACATGTCGGTCCGCATGACCATCACCACCGCCTGGCCGAACCCCAGTGAAGTGTTCGCATTGACGATCGGCGGTCAGGCGATCCCACTTATTCTGATCGCTATCATGACCTTTGTGCTGATCAGTAGCAGCGGCACCATGGCCATGGCAGTCAATTTCGCCTATCGCCGTGATCGTGCGAAAACCGCTGCCCTGATGCTGGCGACCGCTGCCTTGGGTGTGACCTTCGTCGGCATGCAGGCATTCGAATGGAGCAAGCTCATCGCAGAAGGGGTGCGTCCCTGGGGGAACCCTATGGGGGCGGCGCAGTTTGGAGCCAGTTTTTTCATGATTACCGGTTTCCACGGACTGCATGTGTCAATCGGCGCCATCTACCTCAGCATTGTGGCGCTGAAAGTATGGCGGGGAGATTATGAGCGCTCCGGAAACTATCAGAACGTCGAGATAGCCGGGCTTTACTGGCACTTCGTGGATTTGGTGTGGGTGTTTATTTTTGCTTTCTTCTATTTATGGTAGAGGAGCACGCGTGATGGCACATGCTCAGGGTCAGCAACATCCAATCAGCTTGTACCTTAAAATCTGGGGGCTGTTATTCGTCCTCAGCACGCTGTCGTACCTTGTCGACTATTTCCACTTCCAGGGTTACCTTCGATGGTCCCTGATTATCACTTTCATGTTGTTGAAGGCAGGTTTAATTGTCTCCATCTTCATGCATATGGCCTGGGAACGGTTGGCCCTGGTCTACGCCATACTGTTGCCACCTTTGTGTTTGCTGGTACTCGTCGGACTGATGGCCACCGAGGCGGACTATGTTTTCCTCAGCCGGGTCATTTCCTTCGGCCAATAAGCAGCTTCCGGATGGCCTTCAGTCTCCAGGGTCTAACCCGAGATCACTCGCTTGAACTGATGCCATTTGTGCTGCCAGGCTACTGTCCAGTGGGGGGCGGCAGTTCCCGTGCCGGCAATCTCCAGCGTTGGGTGATGTCCGATAACCCCGTCCAATAACGACTCCTGATCCGGCTCGACATCTACGAAGAAAATATGTTTTCCCTCTGATACCACCTGTTTAAAACTGCTGAAGTGAGTGTTTGGCACCTGGATACCAAAAAAACCGCCTTCCCAGATGCAGAAGCCCAATACAACAATGGCAAGAAAGATAAAAGGCATCCAGCCTGCGGCGGATTCGGTCCAGCCCAGCCAATAGGCGCCGCCAAGAACCAGCGCCGCGAGTGGCACACCGATCACTGCACCAATTTTGCCAGAGTGGACAACATCCTGTTCCATTAACGAGTTAACTTCGTGAAGGTGATGTTGTTCAACATCGGCAACGTGTTCGCTGAGCACATGAATTTGTTCGGAATTGATGCCGCTGGCTTCCAGTTCATTTTCAACGGCTTCAAGATCGTCGAGATTATTGCTGATGTAATAGTGTCGATTCATGCCACACCTCCCATCTCGTGCTTGCCGTAGACCTCCTTTGTCTTGCAGCTGCCAGTCGAGACTTGCAGTCGGTATCAGTACCCGTGGGGAACGCTGTACGCTTCATTCAAACCATAAAATAGTATAGCACTGCATATCATTCAGGCATGGGGACGGGAAGCATGCGGTCTGATGCTCCTGACAGGTTCCCCGGCACCCCAAATTCTGGGCACAAAAAAACCGGTCACAACGGACCGGTTTTTGTGTTCCTGCGTCTCCCGTCAAAACCTCCTGACGTGAGACCAAAATTCGATTGGAGCGGGTGAAGGGAATCGAACCCTCGTTATCAGCTTGGGAAGCTTTTACTAGTGCAGTCTCAGCGCGTCACAGGGGATATCAATTTCTGTCTGTAGCCCAGTAGAATCGGGGCTCTCAGAGGGTGGTGTTCAATCGTGTTGTTTCACGCGGTATCACCTTAGATCTGGCCGACTGTCACCAGGAACTGTCACCAATGCTCACGGAAAAGCAGATTCAAGCGCTGAAGCCTCGCGAAAGGGACTACGTCATGTCCGACGGACGTACCGCAAAGGGGGAAGGGGTGTTGGTTCTCAAGGTCCGCCCCAGCGGGACCAAAGAGTTTTATTTTCAGCGGCATGTCGCTGGTAAAAAGAAGATGGCCAAGCTCGGTACGTGGCCTGAGATGAAACTCACAATCGCCCGTGACAAGTGCCGTGAGGAAAAGGGGGTGAAAGCTTCACCAGGTACCTTTCAGGATTTGCTTGATTCGTATGTCAAGAAGCTCGAAACCGAGGAGGCAGTTTCGGCGGGCGATGTGAAGTGGTCGCTCAAGCATTATGTAAGCGACGCATTCCCAGACCTGGTAAGCAAACCCGCCTCGCTGATCGGTCCGGTTCAGATTCGCAACATCATTGTGAAAATGATCGATGCAGGCATTACCACATATTGCAATCGCGTCCGCTCACAGCTCCATGCGGCATTTCAGGCAGGGTTGGAGCAGGAGTACAACCCGCGCAGTTATCTGGATGTCCAAGTGAAGTTTGGCCTGATCAGCAACCCTGTGGCCAGCGTACCGGTCCAGGACGACTGGGAACAACCTGGCGATCGCGCCCTTTCCACCGAGGAATTGGCAACACTTTGGCAGTTACTACCTGAGCATTTGAGTCTGGTGACATCAGAGCTTCTGAAATTTCTCATTGCTTCGGGTGGTCAGCGGCCGGAGCAGGTCTTGGCAACCGAGCGGCGCCAATACTTGGATGATCATTTGATAATCCGAAATAGGAAGGGCAAAAGCAAAGGCAAAGGTATCGAGGGTGAGCGTTCATTGCACGTCGTACCGTTCAACAAACTGATGCGGGATAGCCTCAAAGTTTTGGATGAAGTCAGCGAGTCTAGCGTAACCGCTCCATGAACCCCACATTCAAAGCCAGCAGTTGATCCCCGAAGCTGTACTCCGTTTTCTCTCTGGAGCCAGCACGTCATGATGCGACC
>NZ_JBIWAM010000013.1:0-184604 GCF_044760065.1 Pseudomonas sp. NPDC098740
GCTTTTTCATGGACTCGCCCTCGCTGTCGTTGGCTGATTAGACTGCCACCGTGGCGCATTGACGCCTCGGCTTGGGCGAGTCCATCCAATTACAAAGTCGAGGCGGATCAGCTTTCCAGCCAGACGTCCCGCGCCCAGTGCCACACCGATTCCCAGGTTTCTTCGGCGATCAGCTCTTCTTCGGCCAACCATAGCACCACGGTGCCGTCTTCTTCGACCAGGTAGTAGTTGTCACCGTCCTGGCAGATCGGAATCATGCTGCGATCAACACCTGCATCCCAGGCGTTGGCGGCAACGTCCGGCAGGTAGGTGTGGGATTGCGGGTCGGTAACGGTCACCGGCTCCAGGCTGCCGTAGACGACGTCGCTGACGGTCAGCAAAAATTCTCTGAAGACAAATGGAATGTCGATGAACAGCTGTTCTTCGATTTCCACCAGTTGATCTTCGTCGGGTAACTCCAAGGGGACCGGTACCGGTTCGTTGGCTTCACGCAGTTGTTCGATGATTTCTTCCACGTCCGGGATCCTCTTGCTTGATGGCGCGGTTTAGTTGGGGCGGGTTATACAGTAGCTCGCTATAGATGCAACCGCGAAATAGAAAACCCCGGCCGAGGCCGGGGTTTTTATTACAGCATGCTTAACGCAGGAGGGATCAGCCGTTCTGGCGGATACCGGCGACCAGCCAAGGCTGGTTCTCGCCCTGCGGACGTTCCATGTTCCAGCTTTCGCTGAACACTTCGCCCTGGTCGAAACGCGAGGTCTTCGACACACCGGTGAAGGTCAGGGTGGCGATGGTCTTGTCGGCACGGTCATCTACGCCGTCCAGTTGAACATTGAGGTTATCAATGTAGGTGGACTGGAAACCTTCGCCCAGGTCGGCACGTTCGCGCTTGAGGAACTCCAGCAGTTGCGGGGTCACGAACTCGGCGATCTTGTCCATTTCGTTGGCGTCCCAGTGCTGCTGCAGGGACTGGAAGTGGTTGCGGGCCGCTTCAATGAAGTTATTTTCATTGAACCAGGCCGGAGCATTGATTACCGGACGAGCGGCAGCCGGTGCTGCCGAGCCGCCGAAGATCGAACCCATGGCCGCTGGCTTCTGCTCGAACACTTCACGCTGCATCGGTGCGCCAGCTGGAGCCATGTGCTCCTGCTGCTTGCGACGACGAGCGGCGATGAAGCGGAAGACCAGAAAGGCGATGACGGCCATGATCAGGATGTCGAAGATCTGCATGCCCTGGAAGCCGCCGCCCATGAACATGGAGGCCAACAGGCCACCGGCCGCGATGCCGGCCAGAGGGCCGAGCCAGCGCGAAGCGCCGCCGGCCTTGGCGGCAGCGCCAGCGGCACCGGCCGCGCCCGCAGTGGCGGCAGCACCGCCCGCGGCAGAAGAAGGAGCCATTTGGCTGGTCTGGTGAGTCGGCGCAGCGCCGGAGCTCTTGCCGCCACCAAAGCGCTTGGCGGCATTGGCGTCGAGGCTCATCGTCAGGCCAATGCACAACGCCATGGCGATGCTAAGAAAACGTTTCATAAAGGGAATTCCCATTTGTGGAAGGCACGCGCGCCATGTTGCACAGCTGAAGTGTCACTGGCTAGCGGCAGAGTGTTTCGGGCTTTTGCCTGACAGGTTGCGTTCAGCTTCAGTCAGCGCAATAAGGCCTGTTAACTTTGGTCCGTAGGACGAGCGGATAAGTTCTGTAGGAAAGGCGATCAGTGCCACTGCGCGATCAAACTGTGGGAGCGAGCCTGCTCGCGATAGTCGCACCGCGGAACAGCAGAAACACCGCGTCATCGTTCATCGCGAGCAGGCTCGCTCCCACAGAAATGCTCCCTGACGGTCGCCTTTAGATCGCTTCCAGCTTTGCGTAACCCAGCATCAGCCACTTGCTGCCTTCGCTGAAGTTCACCTGCACCCGCGCCTGAGCCCCGGCACCTTCGAAGTTCAGGATCACACCGTCGCCAAACACCGAATGCCGTACGGCCTGGCCGAGGCTGAACCCGGTATCCGGGATCTCGCTACCGCCAAACAGGCTGCTGGAGCTCTGCTGCTGGCCACCACCGAACGGACGGCTGACGCTGTTGGACAGCCGCACTTCCTGGATCAGGCCTTTCGGCACTTCACGTACGAAACGCGACACCTTGTTGTAAGTCTCGCTGCCGTACAGGCGTCGGGTTTCAGCATAGGTCATCACCAGGTTCTGCATGGCCCGGGTGATTCCGACGTAGGCCAAACGGCGCTCCTCTTCAAGACGACCCGGTTCTTCAAGGCTCATCTTGTGCGGGAACAGGCCTTCTTCCATGCCCACCAGGAACACGTAAGGGAATTCCAGACCCTTGGCGCTGTGCAAAGTCATCAACTGAATGCTGTCTTCGTGCTCGTCGGCCTGAGTATCTCCGGCCTCCAGTGACGCGTGACCGAGGAACGCCGCCAATGGCGTCAGGTCTTCGTCTTCTTCAGCGTTTTCGAAGTTGCGCGCGGCGCTGACCAGTTCCTCAAGGTTTTCTACCCGAGCCTGGCCTTTCTCGCCTTTTTCCGCTTCGTGATAGGCGATCAGACCGGACTGCTCGATGACGGTCTGGGTCATCAGATGCAGCGGCATTTCCATGCACTTGGCGGCGAGGTTCTCGATCAACTCGATAAACGCCCCAAGAGCACCGGCAGCACGGCCGGTCAAGCCTTTGTTAGCCACCAGCAGACGCATGGCTTCCCACATCGACACATCGCTGTGACGGGCATGGTCGCGGATCGCTTCAACGGTTTTCTCTCCGATACCACGGGCCGGAACGTTGATCACCCGCTCCAGCGCTGCATCGTTGCCGCGACCTTCCAGCAAACGCAGGTAGGCCATGGCGTTTTTGATTTCTGCCCGTTCGAAGAAGCGCTGACCGCCATAGATGCGGTACGGAATGCGCTCACGCAACAAGGCTTCTTCCAAAACGCGCGATTGGGCGTTGGAGCGGTACAAAATCGCGATATCGCTGCGGGCCAAGCCGGTTTTTAGCGCACTTTCGATGGTTTCCACCACGTAGCGTGCTTCATCGTGTTCGTTGAACGCGGCGTACAGGTTGATCGCTTCGCCTTCGCCGCCATCGGTCCACAGCTCTTTGCCCATGCGTCCCGTGTTGTTGGCGATCAGGGCGTTGGCTGCTTTAAGGATGCCGGCGGTGGAGCGGTAGTTCTGCTCCAGACGAATGGTTTCAGCATCCGGAAAATCGTCGGAATACTGATAAATGTTCTCGATTTTCGCGCCGCGCCAGCCGTAGATCGACTGATCGTCGTCGCCGACTACCATCAGGCTGTCGCCGCCCTTGGCCAGCAGTCGCAACCAGGCGTACTGCACGGCGTTGGTGTCCTGGAACTCGTCCACCAGAATGTGCCGGAAGCGCTTCTGGTAGTGCGCCAGCAGGCCCGGATGATCGCGCCACAGATCGAGGGCACGCAGCAGTAATTCGGAGAAGTCGATCACGCCAGCACGCAGGCACGCAGCCTCGTAGGCTTCATAAATACTGCGCATGGTCGCCAGGAACAGATCGCCGCTGGCTTGAATGTGTTGCGGACGCAGACCTTCGTCTTTCTGCCCGTTGATGAACCACTGGGCCTGACGGGCCGGCCAGCGTTGCTCGTCCAGGCCCAGCTCGCGGATCACCCGCTTGACCAGCCGTTGCTGGTCGTCGCTGTCGAGAATCTGGAAAGTCTGGCTCAGGCCGGCTTCCTGCCAGTGCGCCCGCAACAAGCGGTGCGCCAGGCCGTGGAAGGTGCCGACCCACATGCCGGCCGGGTTGATACCCATCAACTGCTCGATGCGATGACGCATCTCGGCAGCGGCCTTATTGGTGAAGGTCACCGACAGGATTGAGTGGGGCGAGGCGTTTTCGACCTGGATCAACCAGGCGATACGGTGCACCAGCACTCGGGTTTTACCGGAACCAGCACCGGCCAGGACCAACTGACGACCCACGGAGGCAGCTACGGCCTGGCGTTGGGCATCGTTGAGGGAGTTCAGCAGAAGGGAGAGATCATCGCGCATCGGGGCATTCTAGGGTGCGCCGTCACACCGGGCAAACCGAGCTTTGCATTAGCCGATGAAAGAAGCACGGATGACGACCGGTCGGTCACTGGCTACAGGCGTTGGCGGGGCTCGCTTCGAGGCTTTTCAGCGGGTATGGGGGGTTGCAGTTTTTGTCGATTTTATGATCTGGAGCAGTTTGGTCCGGGCATTTGCTTGTGTATGCTCCGTCGACGTTTCGGGCTCATGCTCACCATTATAAGAACAAGAACATTGCCTATGACCCTCAGCACCGACCTGTCGGGCCCCGTTGTGGAGCCCCGGGTTATCCGCAAACAGTACGCCATGGAAATGGCGGTCGAACGCACGCGTCTGCTTTATCAGGGCTCGTTGCTGCCCACGTTATTCATGTTGATCAACGGTCTGGTCTGCGCTGGCTTGCTTTGGAGTCCGCAGCGTTACTTCCTGGTCAGCGTCTGGCTGGTGTGGCTGTTGTCGCTGGTGGCGTTGCGGGTGATTCAAGTCGCGGCCTTCGATTCGGCGATACCCAATCGTCAGGCCCATCCGATCTGGCGCCGCATGTTTTTGCTGGGTTCGGCCATGACCGGCCTGACCCTGGCCGGCGCCGGCATTGCGCTGGTACCCGCCGATAACTTCATTCAACAAGCCTGGGTGTTCGGTCTGATCGGCGCCGCCGCCCTTTCGGCCAGCGTTGCCTACGCGGTCAGCCTGCCGGCGTTCCTGTCCTTTACCTTGCCCTGTCTGTTGCCGGCCATCGGCTATCTGTTCTGGGGCGGCGATGAACAGAGTCAGGGCTGGGGCTGGTTTGGTCTGATTTTACTGGGCGCGTTGAGTGTGGTCGCCTGGCAGGTCAATCGGCTCATCGATAGCGGACTGTTGCGACGCTTCCAGAATCAGGCGCTGATCGAGCACTTGCAGCAGGCGCAAAGCTGCAGCGACCAGCTCAATCAAAAGCTGGCCAAGGAAATCGACCAGCGCCGACGTGCCGAAGACGAGCTACGTCAAATTCAGATCGAGCTGGAAAGCCGTGTTGCCCAGCGCAGCCTGGAGCTGGACGTTGCCAATCAGGCCCTGAGCAAGAGTGAAGCGCGTCTGGCGCTGGCGTTGAAGGCCAGTGAGCTCGGGTTGTGGGACTGGAACCTGCAAACCGATGAAGTCCATCACACCCAGCTTCAAGAGCTGTTCGGCCTGGAGCCGGAATTCGTGACGGCGATGCTTCGCCACCTCAAGCCGCGCCTGCACCCCGATGACTTGCCATCGCTCAAGCGCGCGCTGGTCGAGCATTTGAAGGGCCGCAGCGAGGACTACCAGATTGAGTACCGCGTGCGCCACGGCGATGGCCATTGGGTCTGGATCGAGGACCGAGGTCGAGCGGTTGAGCGCGGCGAAAATGGACGGGTGATCCGCATGGTCGGCACCCGTCGCGACATCAGCGTCAGCAAAGCTCTGGAGGAGCAACGGCAACTGGCCGCGACGGTATTCGAAGCCGCCAGCGAAGGCATCGTGATTTTCGATCCGAATTACGCGTTGATCGCGGTCAATCAGGCCTTCAGCCGAGTCACTGGCTATGACATTGAAGACATGATCGGACGCAACGTGGTCGAGTTGCCGTGCAGCCGCGATGCCCGCCGGCACTACGCTGCGATTCATCAGGCGCTGGAGCAGCACGGCAGCTGGCAGGGCGAGCTGGTAGAAACCCGCAAGAATGGCGAGTTGTATCCGCAATGGTTGCAACTGAACGCTGTGCGCGATACTCGAGGAAATGTAAGCCATATCGTGGGCTTCTTCGCCGACCTATCGGCTCGGCGCGAATCTGAAGAGCGCATGCGTTACCTGACGCATTACGACGAATTGACGGGTCTGGCTAACCGTTCACTATTCCGAGAACGGCTAAGCGAGGCTCATCAGCGGGTGCGCCAGGGCGGCTACCGCAGTCTGGCGTTGCTGCACATCAATCTGGATCGTTTCAAACTGCTCAATGACAGCCTTGGCCATGAAATCGCCGACCAGCTCTTGCAGAAGATGGCCCGGCGTCTGGTCAATGCGTTGCCTGAAGCAGACACCATCGCTCGCTTATCCGGCGATGAGTTTGCCGTGTTGTTCAATGCCTACGGCAACCTGTCGAGCCTGGCGCGAGTGGCGACCCGACTGTCAACCAAGCTGCGCTTGCCTATCACTGTCGATGGCCATGAACTGGTGGTTAGCGCGTCCATGGGCATCAGTATGTTGCCGGACAACGCGCGAGAAATTTCCGCGCTGGTCCAGCAGTCAAATATGGCCATGCAGCACGCCAAGCACTTGGGCGGAAATAACTTCCAGTTCTACACCGACAGCCTGCAAGCCAGCACGCTGGAGCGCTTGCAGCTGGAAAATCAGCTGCGTAAGGCCATCGAAGAGAAGCAGATGAAGGTGTTTTACCAACCGAAGCTGTGCCTCGCCACGGGTCGGTTGAATGCCGCCGAGGCGCTGGTGCGCTGGGATCACCCGACCATGGGCCGTGTACCGCCGGGTGACTTCATCGGCCTGGCCGAGGAAACCGGATTGATCGGCCCGATCGGCGAGTTCGTGCTGCGTCAGGCCTGCTGGCAAGCCTGTGAGTGGCAGCGTCAGGGGCTTGCGCCAATTCGGGTGTCGGTCAATCTGTCGGTGCATCAATTGCGTCAGGGCAAACTGGTCAGCCTGGTGCGTCAGGTGCTGGAGGAAACCGGTCTGGCGCCGCACTACCTCGAGCTGGAACTCACCGAAAGTCAGTTGCTGGACAGCGTCGAGCACATCATCGCGACCTTCCAGCAATTGCGTGATTTGGGGGTTAAGTTGGCGATTGATGACTTCGGCACCGGGTATTCGTCCCTGAGCTACCTCAAACGCATCCCTGTGGATTACGTGAAGATCGATCAGGCATTTATCCGCGGTCTGGGGGAGGGTAGCGAGGATGCGGCGATCACCCGGGCAATCATTGCCATGGCGCATGGCTTGTCGCTCAAAGTGGTGGCCGAGGGTGTGGAGCGGGCAGAGCAGTTGGAGTTTTTGAAAGCCGAGCACTGCGATGAAGTGCAGGGCTATTTGATTAGCCGCCCGGTCGAGGCCGACGGCCTGGCGGCGCTGTTGCGTGCGGACGCGAAACCCTTGTAGGGGCTACATGGAGCGCATGTGGCGTGAAATGGGGACATCGAGTTACGCATTGAGCAGGCAAAAAGCCGATTCATGTAGTATAACTACAAGCGTGCTACATCCCCGGCACCTGCCAATAACAAAGAGTCCAGCCCTTTGAATCTGCTGCAACACATCGCCCAGTCACGCCACCTCTTACGCAAGTCGGAGCTCAAGGTCGCCGACCACGTGCTGCTTGATCCTGCGGCGGTGATGCACAGCTCCATGGCCGACCTGGCCCACAACGTGGGCATCAGCGAACCGACCATCGTGCGGTTCTGTCGCGCCATCGGTTGCTCCGGTTTCCAGGACTTGAAGCTGAAACTGGCACAGAGCCTGGCTGCTGGCGCGAGCTTTGGGCAGTTTGCGATTCATGAAGACGATTCGGTCGCTGACTACAGCCTGAAAATCTTCGACACCACCCTGCACACGCTGATGGAGGTTCGCGAGAAGCTTGATCCGGTGGAGTTGCAGCGTGCTGTGTCGCTCATGTCGCAGGCCCAGCGGGTCGAGTTCTATGGCTTTGGTGCTTCGGGCGCAGTGGCGGCCGATGCCCAGCACAAGTTCTTCCGTTTGTTGCTGACGGCGGCGGCGTATTCCGACCCGCACATGCAGGCGATGTCGGCGGTCACGTTGAAACCGACCGACGTGGCGATCTGTATTTCCCAGTCCGGGCGCTCCAAAGATTTGTTGATCACTGCCAACCTGGTGCGCGAGAGCGGCGCTTCGCTGATTACCTTGTGCCCAAGCCAGACACCGTTGGCCGAACTGTCGACGGTCAACCTGGCGATCGATGTGCACGAAGACACTGAGATCTATACGCCGCTGACCTCGCGCATCGCCCACCTGGTGGTGATCGACGTGTTGGCGATGGGCGTGGCCATGGCGCGCGGGCCGAGCCTGGTCAACCACCTCAAGAGCGTCAAGCGCAGCCTGCGCAGCTTGCGGCTGTCGCCTAAATCGGTAAAAGCGCTGGACGATTAAAGTCAAAAGATCGTCCGAACGCGGCCCGAACCTTCGGCAACTCCTACATGGGAATGTGTACATCTGTAGGAGCTGCCGAAGGCTGCGATCTTTGCTTTTTGGGTTCACATGACTCGGCAAGGTTCATCTCCCTGTAACCCGTCCGCCGCCAAACCGTCATCCCTCGCGCCTATCTTGAAACTCCCGTAATCGCCTTGGGAGACTCGAAATGGCCCAGCCCTACGAAGAACGCAACAGCGCCGCCAGAACCCGTCGTCAGCAGGAAGACCAGCGCCGCATGGAATTTCGCCGCGCTATCGAAGATCGCTGCGAACGTCGCCAACTGCTGGCCGAGATCGGTGAATTCCCTGAGCTGGAGCTCAATTACTGGCAGGCGGCACCGGCAACTTCCCGTCGAAACGCTCAACCAGCGCGCTGATCTGCACCCGCTCACTGCGAATAAACGCAAGGAATGCGTGCGCCACCGGTGACAGCCGTTTTGCCTTGGCTTGTACCAGGCACCAGCTGCGGTACAGCGGCAGCTCTTCGACCGGCAGCTCTATGAGTGCGCCGGTCGCCAATTCAAGGTTCAGGGCGTGGCGCGTCAACAGCGCCAGGCCCAGACCCGCCCGTACGCATTCACGCTGGGCTTCGGCCGACGCCACCTCTTGGGTCTGCGTGAAGTGCACGCGCTTCTCCTTGAAATACTCCTCGCAAGCCAGTCGCGTACCGGAGCCCGGTTCGCGCAACAGCAGCGTATAAGGCTCCAGATCCTGCAAGCGCAGCGGTCCCATGTGGGACAGCGGATGATCCGGCGGCGCCACGGCCACGATTGGATTGTTGAGAAACGGCAGAAACTCCAGCCCCATGTCTTGCGGCACCATCGACATGATCACCAAATCATCGCGGTTGTCCGACAGGCGTCGAATCACTTGTCCGCGGTTAACCACCGTCAGGTGCAGGTTCACTTCCGGATGCTGGTGCTTGAACGCGGCAAACAGATGCGGCACGAAATACTTGGCGCTGGATTCCACCGCCAGTTTCAGCTGTCCTTGCAGCGATCCCTGCATGTCTGAAAGCTGCATGTCGAGGTTTTCCAGGCGTCCGAAAATGTCCCGGCTGGCGCGCTGAAGGGCCTCGGCTGCCTCGGTCATGTAGAGCTTTTTGCCGACGTAATCGAACAAAGGCTGACCAATCAGCTCTTCAAGTTGACGAATCTGTAGGCTCACGGCAGGTTGTGTGAGAGACATTTCGTCGGCTGCGCGGCTATAGGACCTCAAATCACAGACTTCATTGAAGATCTGTAATTGACGCAAAGTCATACGCATCAAGGACTTACGCATTTTATAGACACTCTCACCGCAGGCTGATGCGTCAACTATAAGTCTTTACTTATGGCTGACCCAATTATTAATCATTTTTGTTAATCCCTTGTGGGGGCTAGTGTGGAGCTGCGACTGAATCGAAACATTTGGTCACGCGTCGACCTGGTCTAGCAGGTCGTGGGTACCACCGGCTCAAGGGAACCTCCAAGTGATAAAAAAGATCCTGATCGCCAACCGTGGTGAGATTGCCGTACGAATCGTACGTGCCTGCGCCGAGATGGGCATTCGCTCGGTCGCGATCTATTCCGACGCCGACCGCCATGCGCTGCATGTGAAGCGTGCGGACGAGGCCCACAGCATCGGTGCCGAGCCACTGGCCGGTTACCTGAATGCGCGCAAGCTGGTGAATCTGGCGGTAGAAACCGGTTGTGATGCGTTGCATCCCGGCTACGGTTTCCTCTCGGAAAACGCTGAACTGGCAGATATCTGCGCCGAGCGCGGCATTAAGTTCATCGGTCCATCGGCTGAAGTGATTCGCCGCATGGGTGACAAGACTGAAGCCCGTCGCAGCATGATCAAGGCTGGCGTACCCGTCACCCCGGGTACCGAAGGCAACGTCGCGGATATCGCGGAAGCCTTGATCGAAGGCGACCGCATCGGTTATCCGGTGATGCTCAAGGCGACTTCCGGTGGTGGTGGTCGTGGTATCCGTCGCTGCGATAGCCGCGAAGAACTTGAACAAGCATTCCCGCGAGTCATTTCCGAAGCCACCAAGGCTTTCGGTTCGGCGGAAGTATTCCTCGAAAAATGCATCGTCAATCCGAAACACATCGAAGCGCAGATCCTCGGCGACAGTTTTGGCAACGTGGTGCACCTGTTCGAGCGTGATTGCTCGATCCAGCGTCGCAACCAGAAGCTCATCGAGATCGCCCCGAGCCCGCAACTGACCCCTGAACAGCGCGCCTACATCGGCGACCTGTCGGTGCGTGCGGCCAAGGCCGTGGGTTACGAGAACGCCGGCACCGTGGAGTTCCTGCTCGCCGAGGGCGAGGTGTACTTCATGGAGATGAATACCAGGGTGCAGGTGGAACACACCATCACCGAAGAAATTACCGGCATCGATATCGTGCGCGAGCAGATTCGCATCGCGTCCGGCCTGCCGCTTTCGGTGAAACAGGAAGACATTCAGCACCGCGGTTTCGCGCTGCAATTCCGGATCAACGCCGAAGACCCGAAAAACAACTTCCTGCCGAGCTTTGGCAAGATCACCCGTTACTACGCGCCCGGCGGCCCCGGCGTGCGCACCGACACGGCGATCTACACCGGCTACACCATTCCGCCGTACTACGACTCCATGTGCCTGAAACTGGTCGTATGGGCGTTGACCTGGGAAGAGGCGATGGACCGTGGCTTGCGCGCCCTCGACGACATGCGTCTGCAAGGGGTCAAGACCACCGCCGCGTACTACCAGGAAATCCTGCGTAACCCGGAATTCCGGAGTGGCCAGTTCAACACCAGCTTCGTTGAAAGCCACCCTGAACTGACCAACTACTCGATCAAGCGCAAACCCGAAGAGCTGGCCCTGGCCATCGCCGCCGCCATCGCCGCCCACGCAGGCCTGTGAGGAATAGAACAATGAGCAAGCCCCCTGTTTCTAAAAAGATAAACGTTACCGACACAATCCTGCGCGACGCCCATCAATCGCTGCTCGCGACCCGCATGCGCACCGAAGACATGCTGCCGATCTGCGACAAGCTCGACAAAGTCGGCTACTGGTCGCTGGAATGCTGGGGCGGCGCGACCTTCGACGCCTGCGTACGCTTCCTGAAAGAAGACCCGTGGGAGCGCCTGCGCCAACTGCGCGCGGCATTGCCTAACACGCGTCTGCAAATGCTCCTGCGTGGCCAGAACCTGCTGGGCTATCGCCACTACAGCGATGACGTGGTCAGAGCTTTCGTCGCCAAAGCTGCGGTCAACGGTATCGACGTGTTCCGCATCTTCGACGCCATGAACGACGTACGTAACCTGCGAGTCGCCATCGAAGCGGTGAAAGCGGCTGGCAAACACGCTCAAGGCACCATCGCTTACACCACCAGCCCGGTGCACACCATCGAGGCGTTCGTGGCGCAAGCCAAGCAAATGGAAGCCATGGGTTGCGACTCGGTGGCGATCAAGGACATGGCTGGCCTGCTGACTCCGTACGCCACCGGCGAACTGGTCAAAGCGTTGAAATCCGAGCAATCGCTGCCCGTGTTCATTCACTCGCACGATACCGCTGGCATGGCAACGATGTGCCAACTGAAGGCCATCGAGAACGGCGCCGATCACATCGACACCGCGATCTCCAGCTTTGCCTCGGGCACCAGCCATCCGGGCACCGAATCGATGGTCGCCGCCCTTAAAGGCAGCGAGTACGACACCGGCCTGAACCTGGAACTGCTGCAAGAGATTGGCTTGTACTTCTACGCTGTGCGCAAGAAGTACCACCAGTTCGAAAGCGAATTCACCGCCGTCGACACCCGTGTGCAAGTCAACCAAGTGCCGGGCGGGATGATTTCCAACTTGGCCAACCAATTGAAAGAGCAGGGCGCTCTGAACCGCATGGCCGAAGTGCTGGCCGAAATCCCGCGCGTTCGTGAAGACCTCGGCTTCCCTCCGCTGGTGACCCCGACCTCGCAGATCGTCGGCACCCAGGCGTTCTTCAACGTGCTGGCCGGCGAGCGCTACAAGACCATCACCAACGAAGTGAAGCTTTACCTGCAAGGCGGATATGGCAAGGCGCCGGGCACCGTGAACGAAAAACTGCGTCGCCAGGCCATCGGCAGCGAAGAAGTGATCGACGTGCGTCCGGCCGACCTGCTCAAGCCGGAAATGATCAAGCTGCGTGGCGAAATCGGCACGGTGGCCAAGTCTGAAGAAGACGTGCTGACCTACGCTATGTTCCCGGACATCGGTCGCAAGTTCCTCGAAGAACGCGCCGCCGGCACCCTGACCCCTGAAGTGCTGCTGCCGATTCCTGAAGCAGGCGGCGTGACCTCGGCCGGTGGCGAAGGCGTGCCGACCGAGTTCGTCATCGACGTCCACGGCGAAACCTACCGCGTCGACATCACCGGTGTCGGCGTCAAGGCTGAAGGCAAGCGCCACTTCTACCTGTCTATCGACGGCATGCCGGAAGAAGTGGTGTTCGAACCGCTCAACGAATTCGTCAGCGGCGGCAGCAGCAAGCGCAAGCAAGCCACTGCACCGGGCCACGTCAGCACCACCATGCCGGGCAACATCGTCGACGTACTGGTCAAGGAAGGCGACACCGTGAAAGCCGGCCAGGCCGTGCTGATCACCGAAGCGATGAAGATGGAAACCGAAGTCCAGGCGGCCATCGCCGGCAAAGTCACCGCCATCCACGTGGCCAAGGGCGACCGGGTGAACCCGGGCGAAATACTGATCGAGATCGAAGGCTGAGTTAACAGCCTCGATATACCGCTTTAAACCTCGGGGGGGCACGTGCTCCCCTTTTTTTTCGCCCCGGGTTTGTGGCTGTTAGAAACTCATTCGCCACTGACCCGTGACGCCGTGGTTTCGGCTGTCGGTGCCGATCTCGCCAGTCAGGCCGACGCCCAGGGTGTGTTTTGCTGACAATCCAAGGTCCAGCCCTGCATCGACCAGCAGACTGTCACGATCCAGCGTCGCACCGGAAACGGTGAAGTTTTTTCCGCCCGTCACCAATCGTTGGCGGGTATCGCTGTAGACGTCCCCGTAAGTGTGTTTCCAGCCGGCACTGAATCGCGGCGTCAGTTGCATGCCGTTATCCAGAGTGTTGAGCTTCGCCAGCCGCAGGCCGAATGTGCTGTTCATGTTGTTCTGGGTTTGACCGTGGACCTTCAGTGCCGCTGCGCCACCTTTTTCCGTGTAAGTGTCGCGCTGATAGCGTTGGTAGCCCAGGCTGGCAAACGGTTCGATGCTGACGTTGGCCTGGCCCAGGTTGTAACCCACTTCCGCAAAGGCCTGCTGGGTGTTGGCATCGTAACGGCCTTCAGGACGGTCGCTGAAACCTTTGAAGGCAACCCGGCGTTTAGTGCTGCCGTCGTGGTTGCTATAGGTCGCGCCCAGGCGCAGGGACATTGGTCCGTTTTGACGTAGGGCATAAGCTCCCAAATGCCAGCTGTCGAGATCGCCGTCGAGTCCGCGGCTGTCCAGGCGCGTTTCGGATTTGCCGCTCATCACCCCGATGCGCCATTCCTCATCGATGCCCCAATCAGCTCCCAGTACCAGGCCGTGGGTTGTGTGTTTCAGAGCGTCGTGGTCGCGATCCAGTGTCCCACCGTGACCCAATGCTTGAAGCCAGACTCGGCCATTGTCTTCGCTGCCGGCGGCCAGGCGTGGTCCATTGCGCCTGGTGGAATTGCTGTAGCTACTGGCGCTGTCCAGCTGACGCATGGCCGAGAGCATGGTCGCGCTGATTGGGCTGTCACTGTTCAGGGTCGCTTTCGCAAGGTTGGCGTTCTGGCCGCCGGCCAGCTGTTCGATGGCAACAGATGCCGTTTGTTTGTCAGCGCTGAGCAGGGCTGCGACAGCAGCGTTTGTGGGGCTGGATGCCTTTGGCACTATGGCGACGGAATTGGTAGCAGGGGGTGGCGTTGCGACTGTGACGGGCTGGTCGGTGGTAGGTGGCGTTGCGGCTGTGACGGGCTGGTCGGTGGTGGGTGGCGTTGCGGCTGTGACGGGCTGGTCGGTGGTGGGTGGCGTTGCGGCTGTGACGGGCTGGTCGGTGGTAGGTGGCGTTGCGACTGTGACGGGCTTGTCGGTGGTAGGTGGAGTTGCGGCTGTCGAAGGTTTTTCAGCTGTAGTTGTCGGTGTGGAGACGGGAACGGATGTTTCGGAGCTTGCAGGTGGATTCGGCGCTTCAGCGACGGAGGGTGCTTGAGGTATGTCCTTTGGCTCTTCAATGCTTTGGGCGACTTCCTTCCCGTTATCCGTGGTTGCGACACTCTCGATCGTCACATCGTTACGGACGAGGATCAGGTTGACTCTCTTTTCTTCGTAGTCGAGCTTGGGCGTTAAAAAGACAAGGTTATTGATGACTTTCCCAAATTCTCCTTCGACTTTACTGGCAGCAAGGATGTGGTTTTCGCTGATTAGCGGGTAGTCACCCGGTGCTGCAACGATGTTCAGTGTGGCGCCGCCAAGGCTGGCGGTGCCATCGACTAATATCGTTTCACTTTTGCGGTCGGCATTGACCTCGTAGGTTAGCTCGGCAGTTTTGGAGAGATTTAAGTCACCGTTAACTGTCGGTGCGCCGTGCAAACCGTCGACAGAAAGCTTTCCATTTACCTTCAGGGAACCCGTTAAACCGTTGCCCGCAAAAGCGCCTTTTTCATGGATAACGACGGCGCCTTCGATAGTTCCTGGGTTGTTCAGGATGCCTCCTGATTGCACGGTCGCTCCGCCGCCAATCTTTCCGTTGTTGACAAGCGTTCCTTGGGCCAACGCCCCACCCTGGATATGCCCATTATTGATTAGCGTTGCTTTTGAACGTATCAAGACACCGGTACTGAAATCACCGGAACCATTCATGGTCCAAGTGCTTCGTTTGAGCTCCAGGCCTTCAAAACGACGACTCTCGCCTAACGTGCCACCGCTCGCGGTATCGAGTTGCAGGAAGTTGAGACCGTCACCACCGTCGATCAATCCGGAAAGGGCTCCGCGGCCAGACACAATGACCAGATCATCTCCATTGCCGAATGTCCGATTAGTACCATCGGCTGCTTTGTTGATGGTGGTCTTGTTGGTGGCGGGATCATTTATAAATGCGTCCAGCGCCGCCATGAGCTGCTCTGGCGATTCAATCGGTGGTGCGGTGGTATCCGCGGAGATCTGCTGAGCCATCGAAAATTCAGCGCAACCCAGCGCAAGCGCAATGGCCAGCGCCAAGTGTTGTGGTCGGTATTTGTGTTGAACGGGCATCGAGTATGGCCTCTTTTGACAGGAGGCCAAACTCTAAGAGGGAGGCTATAGGTGCCGATGTCAGCTGCTTCCGGTGGGCTTGCGGGGGTTGTCAGAAGGTTGTGTAGAAAATTGCCAACCTCCTGAGGAAGGCTGTTTTTACCCGTTCGGGCTGACGCTTTTTCTTACAGTAAATCGAGACATGGTCGGCTATCGCAAACGCGGAAACTCATCTGCCTTTCGCTAACTACGGCTCAAGTAAGCCTTCCCATAATGCCGCTCCATCCTCGCCTGAATCAGCTCCAACCCGATCGACATCACCCAATAAATCACCGCCGCTGTCGTCAGCATTTCGATGTAGCGATAGCTCGACCGCCCATACGATTGCGCCAAAAACATAACCTCCCAAACCCCCATCACCGAGATCAGCGACGAGTCTTTGAGCATCGAGATGAATTGGTTGGTGGTCGGCGGGATGATGGTGCGCATGGCCTGGGGCAGGGTGACGCGCCAGAAGATCACTGTTTCGCGCATGCCCAGGGCCAGGGATGCTTCGCGTTGGCCGTGGGGGACGCCGAGGATGCCGGCGCGGAAGATCTCGCTCAGGTATGCGCCGTAGTTCAGCGACAGGGCGATGATGCCGGCGGCGATGGCGCCCGGGACGATGCCGAGTTGTGGCAGGCCGAGGTAGATCAGCAAGATCTGGATCAGCAGCGGCGTGCCACGAAAGAACGAGGCATAGAAGCTCGCAATCCCGAAGGCCACGGCGCTTTTCGACAGCCGCGCCAGGGCGGTGATGAAGCCCAGCAGCGAGGAGGTCACGATCGAGCACAGGCACAGAAACAGCGTCAGCGCCGCGCCCTGCAAAAAGCCGTTGGGCGCCAGGTGCAGGCCGATCAGGTTCGGCAGTTTGTCGAGGATGATCGAGAACTTCAGGTCGAAGCTCAGGAAGAAACTGGCGAACAACCCGAACATCGCTGCCCAGGTCAGGTACAGCCGCGTGCGGAAACCGAAGATCCGTTGCAACAGCGACTCAGCCACCGGTTGCGGCGGCTGGGGAGGTTTTGGGAAAGAAGTCATTTACTGATGTCGGCACCGATCCATTTTTGCGACAGCTTGCTCAGGGTGCCGTCCTGTTTCAGCTGAGCGAAGACCTCACGCACTTTGGCGTCCCACTGGGCGTCGCCTTTTTCAATGGCCACCGAGTTCGGCTCCGAGTACAGCGGCTCGCCAGCGAGCTTGAAGCGTTTGTCTTCGGTCAGGCGCGGTTGTGCAGTGACAAGGTTGGTGAGGATCGCGTCCAGTCGAACTCCAGCGCCCAGGCCGAGGTCCTGGAAGGCGACATTGTCGGTGTCATACGGCGCGATCTGCACGTCTTCGAACGGGTACTGCAATTGAGTGTCCTCGGCGCCTTCGATCACCAGGTTTTTGTTCAGGTAGCTTTCGTAGCTGGAGGCACTGGTGAGGCCGACTTTCTTGCCGCTCAGGTCTTTGGCACTGTGGATGCTGTCGTCCTTGGTGTTGACCACGATCACGGCTGGCGAGGCGTAGTACTCGACCGGGAAGTCGAAGACCTCAGCGCGGGCCTTGCTCGGGGTCATGGAGCAGATGCAGATGTCGTAGCGCCCACTCCAGCGGCCGGCGGCGATCACGTCCCAGGACGGGGTTTCGAGGCGCAGTTTGACGCCCAGTTTGTCTGCCACGGCCTTGGCCACGTCGACGTCGAAGCCGTCGAGTTGATTCTGATTGTTGAGGAACGAGAAGGGTGGATAGCTTTCCATCAACACGCCCACCAATTCTTTCTTTTTTTCGACGCGATCCAGCGTGGCGCCGCCAAAGGCTTGGGTGGAGGCAGCCAGAATCGTCAGGCCCAGGGCCAGGAGTGGTTGGAATTTCACAGTCGATCCCTGATAAAAAAGAGGTTGTTATTAACCGGATGGTGCGTATTAAATAGTTATAAGTAAGACTCTGGTAGTGAGTTATTTTCATAAGCTTATGAGTGAAAAGCATATGGGCGCAGCAAGCACAGTAATTCTGGATGGCGGCATGGGTCGTGAGTTGCAGCGCCGAGGCGCGCCGTTCAGGCAGCCCGAGTGGTCGGCGCTGGCCTTGAGCGAAGCGCCGCAAGCGGTACAGGCGGTACACACGGCTTATATCGAAAGTGGTGCGAACGTGATCACCAGCAACAGTTACGCGGTGGTGCCGTTTCACATTGGCGAAGAGCGTTTTGCAGCCGAAGGGCAGGCGCTCGCGGCGTTGGCCGGTGAGCTGGCTCGGCGCGCTGTAGAGGTTTCGGGCAAAGCGGTGCGGGTGGCCGGTTCATTGCCGCCGCTGTTTGGCTCCTACCGTCCGGACCTTTTCGATGCTGCTCGGGTGACTGAATTGTTGACGCCGCTGGTGAAGGGTCTCGCGCCTCATGTCGATCTGTGGCTGGCGGAAACCCAGAGCTCGATCGTTGAAGCGCGAGCGATCCATGCCGGTCTGCCAACGGACGGCAAACCGTTCTGGCTGTCGTTTACCCTGAAGGATGAGGACACGGATGAGGTGCCGCGCCTGCGTTCGGGTGAGCCGGTGGCTGACGCCGCAGCAGTGGCGGCTGAGCTGGGCGTCGAGACGTTGCTGTTCAATTGCAGCCAGCCGGAAGTGATCGGTGCTGCGATTGATGCCGCGCGGGAAACCTTCGAGCGTTTGGGGGTGAAGATTCACATCGGCGCGTACGCCAATGCCTTCCCGCCGCAACCGAAAGAGGCCACGGCCAACGACGGTTTGGACCCGTTGCGTGACGATCTCGATCCGCCGGGTTACTTGCAGTGGGCGGCGGATTGGAAAGAGCGCGGCGCCAGTCATTTGGGCGGTTGCTGCGGGATCGGGCCGGAGCACATTGCGGTGCTTGCCCAGAAATTAGCGTGAAGCCAATCGCGAGCAAGCTCGCTCCCACAGGGATTTTCGGTGAACGCAATATTGGGGATCGCCGCAGATCAATTGTGGGCGCGAGCTTGCTCGCGATATAGGTAGTCCGTCCAGGCGCCGATGTTTTACCTGCGGCACTCGGCCAGGGTTTTCACCTGCCCCGAATCCGCCTGGTTCTCATCGGACAGCCAGTGCTCAAACCCTGCCCCGATCGCTGGCCATTCCGAGTCCAGAATCGAATACCACGCCGTATCCCGGTTCTGACCCTTGACCACCATGTGCTGGCGAAACACGCCCTCAAAACTGAACCCCAGCCGTTCGGCCGCGTATTTGGAGCGGGCATTGCCGTTGTTGCACTTCCACTCCAGACGGCGATAACCCAGCGCAAAGGATTCCTTGGCCAGCAAATAAACCGCCTCGGTGCTTTTCGGTGAGCGCTGCATCGGCGCACCGAAAGTGACATGGCCGATCTCGATCCGACCTTGTGAAGGAACAATCGACATCAAACTGAGGATGCCCTGCACATCGCCGCTGGCACGGTCGATCACACTAAAGAAATACGGGTCGCTATTGGCCGCATGATTGTTCAGCCAATCGTTGAAAGTGCTGCGCTCCGGGAAAGGACCGTATGGCAAATAGTCCCAGAGTTTTGGGTCCGAACCCGGGCCTTGCAGGGCCTTCCACAAACCGTCGGCGTGACGCGCCGGGTCGAGTTTTTCCAGGCGGATGAAACGCCCTTCGATGGTTTGAACCGACGGTGCCGGAACGCCTTTCCAGTCGGCGAGTGAAATCGACATGCTGCTCTCCTTGAACCTTAAATGGCTTTGCGAAACTGGATGAAACCGGGGCGTTCGGCGATGCGCTCATAGAGCTGAATCGCAGTGGTATTGGTTTCGTGGGTCAGCCAGTGGACCTTGCAGCAACCGTCCTCTTTGGCTGTCGCGTAAACGAATTCGATCAACTGTCGGCCGACACCAGTGCCGCGGGTTTCAGGCGTTACCAACAGGTCTTGCAGGTAGCAGGAGTTTTCGATGCTCCAGTTCGAACGATGGTAGATGAAGTGCACCATGCCCACCGCTTTGCCGTCGGCCCAGGCCAGCGCGGCATGGGTCGGTTCGCTCGGGTCGACCAGGCGCTGCCACGTGCTTTGGGTGACGGCCTCAGGCAGTTCGGTGTTGTAGAAGCGCAGGTACGCTTGCCACAAGGGCAACCAGGCGGCGCGGTCGTCGGCGGTGATCTGGCGGATGTCGATCTGACTCATGTTCGTTCCTTAACGTATCAAGTGGGCGAGGGCCTGGTCGTGCACATCAGGGCTGGCGGCAAGCCCCTCGCGCACACCGGTGATGTCTGCAGCGTTGCGGTTCTGGCTGAGCTTGCGTTTGCCTTCCAGGCGCTGGATCGGCAAGGCAAAACCGACGATGGCCTTGAGCATCCCATCAATGTAGTCGGCGGGGGCATCGGCGACTTTCCATGGACTGGCGCGACTCGCTTCATGACGATCAGTCAGCGCGCTGACCAGAGTGCGCAGGCGATCGGCGTCGGTGAACACTTCGGCCGTGCCGTACGCATGCACGGCGACGTAGTTCCAGGTCGGCACCACTTTGCCGTGCTCGGCTTTGCTCGGGTAAAACCCCGGGCTGACGTAAGCGTCGGCACCGGCAAAAATCACCAGGGCTTCGGCGCCGTTCTGCAGTTCCTTCCATTGCGGATTGGCCTTGGCAAAGTGTCCAAAAAGGGTGCCATTCGGGCCCTGGTCTGAACTCAGCAGCAGCGGCAAATGGCTGGCTTGCAGACCTTGTTCCCCGTGTGTGACCAACACAGCGAGGCGGGTACCGAGTATCTGCTGGTGCAGTTCATGCAAATCATCTATGGCAAAGCTACTTGGCGTGTACATGGAGATTTTCCTTGGCGAATGCCTGCATCCTAGGCAGGCTATTGGTCTGTTGTAAGAGCCATTAACGACCAATTTCATAGGTCCATTGCCATGACCAGCGAGCCACTGTCCTTGTCATTCAACCCGGCGGGTATCGAACTCGATCGCCGTCAGGGTTTGAGTCGTCAGCTCTATCAGGCCTTGCGGGTGCGAGTGCTCGACGGTCGGCTGGCCAGCGGTACGCGATTACCGGCCAGTCGTGATCTGGCGGCGGCGTTGTCGATTTCCCGAAACAGCGTGGTCCGGGCCTACGATCAGCTCTACGCCGAGGGCTTTATTGAAGGGCGTGTGGGTGACGGGACGTATGTCGCGCAATTGCCTCAATCAGTGTTGTCGGTGAAAAAACTATCCACAAAAGTATCCACAGGGTTGTCAACAGGGTTACCCACAGCCTTATCCACAAATTGGCTGGATTTACCTGTGGTTTCATCCAGCAAAGTTATCCACAGCGGCGCATTGGGGCGGGTTGAAAGGAATCATTTGGCCTTGCCTCCCGTCGGTCCACCCCGTGCATTTCGGGTGGGTGTTCCGGCTTTCGACCTGTTCCCTTTCGAGGTCTGGGCCAAGCTGAATGCGGCTTTCTGGCGTAAACCGGATCTCCAGCAGCTGTGTTACGGCGATCCTGCGGGCGATGCACGATTACGCGGTCTGATTGCCGCGTATTTGCGCAGTTCCCGGGGGATGCAGTGCACGACTGAGCAAATAGTGATCACCAGTGGCGCACAGCAGGGGATTAGCCTTTGTGCACAGCTGCTGGTAGAGCCGGGCGATGGCGTGGCGATTGAGAATCCGGGGTATCGGGCGGCGGGTCATGCGTTCGCCGTGGCCGGTGCGCGATTGCACGGGGTGGCGGTGGACAGCGAGGGCATCGACTGCACCGAATTGAACGGGCTCAACGATTGTCGTCTGGCCTATGTCACTCCGTCGCATCAGTACCCGACCGGGGTGGTGATGAGTCTGGCGCGGCGGCTGGAGTTGTTGGCCTGGGCCGAGCGAACCCAGGGTTGGATCGTCGAGGATGATTACGATGGCGAGTATCGTTACAGCGGCGCGCCACTGGCACCGCTGGCTGCGCTTGATCGTCACGGGCGGGTGCTCTACGTCGGCACTTTCGGCAAAGTGGCTTTCCCGGCATTGCGCCTGGGCTATCTGGTGCTGCCACCGGCATTGGTGGACGCTTTCGCCCAGCGTCGCGCGGTCGATGTTCGGCATTCCGAGGTGAGCACCCAGGCCGTCATGGCCGAGTTCATGGCGGCCGGGCATTTCCAGCGGCATATCCGCCGCATGCGCCGCGCCGCGTTGAGTCGCCGCAACACACTTCTGGCCAACTGGCCCTCGGATATTCCCGGGGTTGGCAGCCTGCCGAGTGTGGCGGCAGGGCTGCACCTGACAGTGGCGGTCGACACTCAGGCCCGCGAACGCGAACTGATTGAAGCCGCCGCCAGCGTTGATGTCGAGATCAACGGCCTGAGCAGTTACTGGCTACCGGATTCGAGAAACACTGTGGATCAACGCGCCGGGTTGGTGCTGGGCTTTGCGGCGGTGCCCGAGGCGGCGATCAGCGCAGCGCTCGGGCGATTGCAAAAGGCTTGGCGGCCCTGAGATCGAGGACTTCCGTCAGGTGTCAGGTCCCGGACTTGATCTTGGTCCAGGCCCGGGTTCGTGCCCGTTCGGCGTCACGGGGCAGGGGTTGCAGGGTGTAGAGCGTGCTCATCGCCGTTTCGGTCGGGTACAGGTTCGGGTTGTTGCGGATCGCCGGGTCGACCAATTCTGTGGCGTCCTTGTTCGGGTTCGGGTAGCCGACGAAGTCGCTGACCGGTGCAATCACCTGCGGCTGCAACAAGTAGTTGATAAAGGTGTAGGCGTCTTCCGGGTTCTTCGCGCCTTTCGGGATCGAAAGCATGTCGAACCAGATCGGCGCGCCTTCTTTCGGCAGGCGCATGTCGACGATCACGCCGTTCTTGGCTTCCTTGGCGCGGTTGGCGGCCTGGGCGAAGCTGCCGGAGTAACCGACAGCGACGCAGATGTCACCGTTGGCGATGTCGGCCATGTACTTCGAAGAATGGAAGTAGGTGACGTAAGGACGGATCTTCATCAACAGCGCTTCAGCCTTTTCGTAGTCCGCCGGTTTCTTGCTGTTGGGGTCCAGTCCGAGGTGTTGCAGGGCCAGCGGAAGGATCTCCGACGGCGAGTCGAGTAGCGCAACACCGCACTGTTTGAGCTTGCTGATGTTCTCTTCCTTGAAGATCAGGTCCCAGCTGTCCACCGGCGCGTTGTCGCCCAGCGCAGCTTTGACCTTGTCCGGGTTGAAGCCGATCAGGATGGTGCCGTACATGTACGGCACGGCAAATTTGTTGCCCGGATCGTTGGCTTCGATCAGCTTCATCAGCTTGGGGTCGAGGTGGTTCCAGTTCGGCAGTTTGCTGCGGTCCAGTGGCTGGAAAACGCCGGCCTCGATCTGCTTGGCGAGGAACACGTTGGATGGCACCACCACGTCGTAGCCGGAGTTGCCGGTCAGCAGCTTGGCTTCGAGTGCTTCGTTGGTGTCGAAGATGTCGTAGACCAGTTTGGTCTGGGTGTTCTGGGCCTTGAAGTCTTCCAGCGCCTTGGGGGTGATGTAGTCGAACCAGTTGTAGACGCGCAACGTTCGCTCTTCAGCGTGGACGGCACCACTGAGCACTGTGGCGCACAGCACTGTGGGGAAGAGTGCTGGCGCGATAAAACGCTTGAGACTGATCATTGTTCTAATTCCTCATTGGGCGCTTTCAAAACCTTCGAGAACGTTCACGGCATTGATGCCGATTTCTTCTACCGCGTAGCCGCCTTCCATCACGAACAGCGTCGGCTTGCCGAGGCCGGCGATGCGTGCGCCCATGGCCAGGTAATCCGGGCTGTCGAGCTTGAACTGGGAGATCGGGTCGTCCTTGAACGTATCGACGCCCAGGGATACGACGACGATATCGGCGCCGTACTTTTCGATCTCTTTGCAGGCGTGTTCCAGCGCGGCACTCCAACTGTCCCAACCGCTGCCGGCCGGCAAAGGGTAGTTGAAGTTGAAACCTTCGCCGGCCCCTTCACCCCGCTCATCTTCATACCCGAGGAAGAACGGGAACTCGGCTTCCGGATGCCCGTGGATCGAGGTGAACAGCACGTCGCTGCGTTCGTAGAAAATCGATTGAGTACCGTT
Source organism: Pseudomonas sp. NPDC098740 (assembly GCF_044760065.1). Classification (NCBI taxonomy): domain Bacteria; kingdom Pseudomonadati; phylum Pseudomonadota; class Gammaproteobacteria; order Pseudomonadales; family Pseudomonadaceae; genus Pseudomonas; species Pseudomonas sp. NPDC098740. The sequence goes on from NZ_JBIWAM010000013.1 coordinate 23,433, forward strand.
GCCGTGGTGGTAGTCGACGTCGAGGATCGCGACTTTTTTGTGGCCCTGATCGAGGAACGCCTGCGCAGCGATGGCGGCATTGTTGAGGTAGCAATAACCGCCCATCAAATCGCTGGCGGCGTGGTGTCCCGGTGGACGACACAGGGCGAAGGCACTGCGGGCGCCGCGTTGAATGACGGCTTGAGCGGTCAACGCGACTTGCGCCGCGCTGTATGCCGCTTGCCAGGTACCGGCGGTAATCGGTGCGCCGCCGTCGAAGCTGTAATAGCCGAGTTGGCCGTGCAGGCTGGTGGGCATGATCCGGCGCAGGGTGCGGGCCGGCCAGGTGTAGGGCAGCAAGTCGCCGTCGGTACCGAATTCGGTCCAGCGCGCCCAGGCACCTTTGAAGAAGTCGAGATAATCGCGGCTGTGGATGCGTGCGATCGGGTCGAGGCCGAAATCCTGCGGCGCCTCTACAGGGCCGAGGGCGCGGTACTGCACGCGTTGCAGAACGTGGTCGGCCCGCGAAGGCATTTCGAAGCAGGGCATCAGTTGCCCGTCCATCAATTCACAACGGCCATGGTGCAGGTGGTGATCGTCCGAGTAGATCGTCAGCATTTCTTGTTCTCCGCAGGCTGATTCGGTTGAACACAGTCTTGCGGCGCGCGGCGTTTGAGAGAACGGCAGGAAAGGCCAAAAGGGGATCGATATGGCCAAAAGAATTGACCGGAATTCGCCCCTTGTTGGCGCGACATGCCCCACCTCAGAGCATGGAGTGCTCCCACAGGGGCTATCCGTGTGGCCGGAACTGACTGGGCGCCACGCCGCTCCAGCGCACAAACGCATGACGGAAACTCGCGGTCTCGCTGAACCCCAGCGCTTCTGCAATCCGATAGATCGGCAATTGATCCTCGCAGAGCATGCGTTTGGCCTGCTCGAACCGCAGCTCATCAAGCAATTCCTGATAGCTGCACCCCAGATCCTTCAAGTGCCGACGCAAGGTGCGCGCCGAGCAATTCATCTGTTCGGCCAAACCTTCGAGGCCAGGCGCCGCATTCAACTGTGCGCTGAGTAGCTGGCGGATTCGTCCCAGCCAGACCTGGCGACCCGTGAACTCGGTGTTCTGTTTGCGGCAGCGTTCGGCCATGGCCTGATGGGTGATGACGTCGGCCAGTGGCAAGGGTTGATCGAGCCAGCGTTTATCAAAGGCGAAGGCGTTGGACGCAGCGTCGAACTGCAAGGGGCAATCGAAACGTTCGGTGTAGCGTGCCTGATAGTCCGGTGCCGGGTATTCGAAGCGGGCGCCAAGCAGCGGCAACGGTTGGCCGAGCAGGTCTTCGCAAGTGACCTTCATCGAAACCAGGCAAAACTCGACATTGAATGGCGCCAGCGCAGGGTTTTCCCGATAGTCGCCCGCGGTGAGCCAGATGCGCTCGTTATCCTCTTCCAGGCTCAACTCGAACAGTGTTCCTAATAGCGCCGGATAGTGCAGTGCCAGCCGTAAGGCGTCACCTAAAGTGGCGCTGGTGAGTAAGGCGTACCCGAGCATGCCGTAGGACGAAACATGCATTCGCCGGCCCAATTCCAGGCCGATATCACGCTTGAGCGCGACGGCGTTGGCGCAGACCTGCATCTCCTGATTGGTGGTGATGCGCGTGTCCGCCCGGCTCAGATCCGCCGCGCTGATGCCGCTTCCGGCGAGTAGTGCTTCGCTCGACAGGCCTTCAGCCTTGAAGGCGTTGAGCACCAGGGAGACAGCGTTGAGGGTGGTGAGGTGGGAGTGGAGCATGGGGTGTTCCAGCCTTGGGATGCTGGAACGGCAGCAAGTTACATGCCTGACGATGATCCCCTGTGGGAGCAAGCTCGCTCCCACAGGGTTTTGTGTGGTGTCAGCTCAGTTCGCCGCAGAGGTCTAGTTCTACTAGTTGTCGAACTTCAGTAGTTTCCAGCCCTGCACCCAACAGCGCATGCAACTTGCCGAACGCGGCTTCACGGGTCATGCCACCACCCGAAAGCACGCCAACGCCACGCAACCGACTGCCAGCCTCGTAAACGTCAAGCTCGACGCCACCTTCATGGCATTGCGTAACCGCGACCACCACCACACCCTTGTCCCGCGCCCGTTCCAGGCTGGCGAGGAACTCCGGATTGTCGCTCGGCCCGGTACCGCTGCCGTAGCACTCCAGCACCAGGCCTTGAATGCCGCTGTCGAGCAGGCCGTCCAGTATCTCGGCGCCGATGCCGGGGAACAGCGGCAGCACAGCGACTTTCGCCAATTGCTTGATCTTGCGGTAATGCAACTCCACTGGCAGCGCTGGCGCTTTCACGCCGCCGCCCTGACGCTCCAGTCGCTTGAACGGATGACGACCGAAACTGCGCACCTTCGCGCAACGGGTCGGGTCCAGCAGTTCGCCGTGGAAGTACAGATGAGCGCCCGGCGCAAGGCCGTGACCCAAAGCAACCAGCGCGCCACTGAGGTTTTCCCAGGCATCACTGTCGGTCACGCCGGCCGGCAGCATGGAGCCGGTGAACACCACGCGGGCCTGCAGGCCGAGCAATTGAAAACACATAGCAGCAGCGCTGTAGGCCAGGGTGTCGGTACCGTGCAGGATCAGCACGCTGTCGCAACCCTGCACATCCACCGCGTCAACCACCGCTTCACGCAGTTGCTGCCAGTAAGCCGGGCTCATGTTGGCGCTGTCGATCAGCGGCGACATCTCGCGAAAGCGCCACTGCGGCACAACGAGATCAGGTTGGCTGTGCAGATACTCGCGCATCCGCGCTTCAAAACCGGACGCCGGGGCCAGGCCGTGAACGCTGGCTTGCATACCGATGGTGCCACCGGTGTAGAGCACCATGACGTGCTGGGTGGCAGGATAGGTCGAGGAATTCATGGGGGTTCTCCGAGAACGATAACAGCATGCGGTCGAGCATGACGCTGACCGCACGTTGTGTCACGTCGGACGCAGGGGATGCGCCCGGTTTTTACCGATCAGCGTTGCGCTGCGGGTACGCCTTGCGGTTCAGCTTCAGCCTTGATGGCGGCCGCTGGCGGATTGGCGGGCCAGGCTTTCAAGTCCAGGTCCAGATCCGGGAACTTGCTCGAATCGAACACTGGCGTCTTGATACCGGCCGCGCGCTGGTCATCGTAGTCACGCAGGATGCGCATGCCGACTTTGAACAGCAGGAACAGCGCGATCAGGTTCACGAACGCCAGCAGGGTCATGGTGATGTCGGCGAATGCGAACACCGTACCCAGGTTCTCGATCGCACCCCAGTAGATCAACACCAGTACCAGTGCGCGGTAGCCGATCAGCGCCTTGCGGTTTTCACCGATCAGGAACCGCAGGTTGTTCTCGCCCAGATAGTAGTTGTAGAGGATCGAGGTGAACACGAACAACGACAGGGCCACGGAGATGAAGCTCCGGCCCCAGTCACCGACCACGGCAGCGAGCGAGTTCTGGGTCAGGGCAATGCCGTCGCCTTCGAAGCCTGGTGTGTAGAAGCCCGAGAGCAGGATCAGCAACGCGGTGCAGGTGCAGATCACAAAGGTGTCGAGGAACACGCTGAACGCCTGAACCACGCCTTGCGAAACCGGGTGCTCGACCGAGGCCACAGCGGCCACGTTCGGCGCACTGCCCAGGCCCGCTTCGTTGGCGAACACGCCACGCTTCACGCCCATGACGATGGCACTGCCGATCAGGCCGCCGAAGGCCTGGTCGAGACCAAAGGCGCTTTTGACGATGGTCATCAACATGCCCGGAACGTGGTCGAATTGCAGCACGATCACGTAGATGGTCACGCCGATGTACACCAGGGTTTTCACCGGCACCAACAGGTCAGCGACCTTGGCGATCCGCTTGATACCACCGATGAACACCAGACCCAGCAACACCGCCAGGGCCAGGCCCGTGTAAGTGGGGTCGAGGTCGAAAGCGTTTTTCAGCGAGTGGGTCACGGCGTGGGATTGCAGACCGTTGAAGGCGAAGCCGAAGGTGATCAGCAGCAGGAACGCCATGATCATGCCCAGCCAGCGTTTCTGCAGGCCGTGCTGGATGTAATAGGACGGGCCGCCACGGTACGTGCCGTCGGAATCGCAGCGCTTGTAGAGCTGGCCGAGGGAACATTCGAAGAAGCTGCTGGACATGCCGACCAACGCGGTCACCCACATCCAGAACACCGCGCCCGGACCACCCAAGGTCACGGCGATACCCACACCGGCGATGTTACCCGCACCGACGCGACCGGCGAGGCTGAGCATCAAGGCCTGGAACGAACTGAGTTGACCGGCGCTGCTTTTCAGGCTGTCGCGGAACACCGCGAACATGTGGAAAAAGTGGCGCAATTGAACGAAACGCGAGCGGATCGTGAAGTAGCTACCGAGCCCGACAATGAGCACGATCAATACTTTCCCTGAGAGGAAGTCGTTAATGACTTCGAGCATGGATTATTCCTCGCTGTTTTTTGTTTAGGCAAATGCTGGAGGGGCAGAAATGTCGCGTTACACCGGCTTGCGCGTGGCACAACAGGTGAGGCGAAGGTTCGTCCCGGTTCCATATCGCAGGTTGTTATTAGTTCGGGTTTCGCATGGGTTTGGGCCTCGTTACCGACGACCGCTCACGCGAAGAGGGGCGGCACTATACCTATGAGCGTGCCGTCCGTCTGCACGGTTGTGGTGCAAGCATCGAAACGAGGTGCTGCAAGATCAAAAGATCGCAGCCTTCGGCAGCTCCTACAGGGTGTACATCAAATCCTGTAGGAGCTGCCGAAGGCTGCGATCTTTGCGGTTTCAGACATATTCGTATCCGCAAAAGAGTTAAAAAAAAGGGCTTGGGGAATAAATCCCCAAGCCCTCAAAAGGTGAGAGGTGTCTAGTCCCTCGACCTGGTGAGCGTGGCGCTTCGTGCTCTTCGTTAAAAGAGCAAGCGCCGGCGTTGCGTTCGGTTAAGCCTTCAGAGGCACCAGACGCGGAGCAATCATGTTTTCCGGGCGCAGGATGTCGGCGAGCATTTCGTCGTCGAGCAAGCCTTCTTCGCGCACCAGTTCCAGCACGCCGCGGCCGCTTTCGAGGGCGATACGGGCGATGCGGGTGGCGTTTTCATAGCCGATGTACGGGTTCAGCGCGGTGACCAGGCCGATCGAGTGCTCGACCAGTTCACGGCAACGCTCTTCGTTGGCGGTGATGCCGACGATGCAGTGCTCGCGCAGCATGTCCATGGCGCGTTGCAGCAGGCGGATCGAGTCGAAGATCTTGAACGCGATCAGCGGCTCCATCACGTTCAGTTGCAGTTGGCCGCCTTCGGCTGCGATGGTCAGCGCCAAGTCGTTGCCGATGATCTGGAACGCCACCTGGTTAACCGCTTCCGGGATAACCGGGTTGACCTTGCCAGGCATGATCGAGCTGCCTGGCTGGCGCGCCGGCAGGTTGATTTCGTTGATGCCGGTGCGTGGGCCGCTGGACAGCAGGCGCAGGTCGTTGCAGATCTTCGAAAGCTTGACCGCGGTGCGCTTGAGCATGCCGGAGAACAGCACGAAGGCACCCATGTCGGAGGTGGCTTCGATCAGGTCGGCGGCTGGAACCAGCGGTTGACCGCTGATCAGTGCCAGACGCTGAACGGCCAGGAGTTGGTAGCGTGGGTCGGCGTTGATGCCGGTACCGATCGCTGTGCCGCCCAGGTTCACTTCGGTCAGCAGCTCAGGAGCCAGTGTCTTCAGACGCGCCAGGTCTTCGCCCAGCGTGGTGGCGAAAGCGCGGAATTCTTGACCCAGGGTCATTGGCACGGCGTCTTGCAGCTGCGTACGACCCATCTTCAATACGTGGCTGAACTCGACACCTTTGGCGGCGAACGCCTGGATCAGGCTGTCGAGGCTGGCCAGCAGCGCGTCGTGACCTAGCAGCAGACCCAGACGGATCGCGGTCGGGTAGGCGTCGTTGGTCGACTGCGCCATGTTCACGTCGTTGTTCGGGTGTAGGTATTGGTATTCGCCCTTCTGGTGACCCATGGCCTCCAGCGCGATGTTGGCGATGACTTCGTTGGCATTCATGTTGGTTGAAGTGCCAGCGCCGCCTTGAATCATGTCCACCACGAACTCTTCGTGGAAATCGCCGCGGATCAAACGTGCACAGGCTTCGCTGATGGCAGCGTGCTTGGCTTCGCTCAGGTGACCCAGTTCGCGGTTGGCGTCAGCGGCGGCCTGTTTGACCATTGCCAGGCCGACAACCAGCTTCGGGTAATGCGAAATCGGAACGCCGGAGAGACGGAAGTTGTTCACCGCTCGCAGGGTCTGGATGCCGTAATACGCTTGAGCAGGTACTTCGAGTACGCCAAGCAGGTCTTTTTCTGTGCGGAAAGATGCAGCGGAGGACATGATAGAAATCATCTCGATATGGACCCGGTCTGTGCCGGAACACTGCAAATGCTAGGCTTGTGGAGAATTTTCGGCCAATGCTGTTAAACACTGGCCTATGCACATTCGGCATAATGCCCGTGTGACGCCGTGTCTGCGGCGAGCGTGTGACCTAAATTGGTGCGTGTCCGGGAGGGCGTGATGAACCTTGAAAGTAAATGGCTTGAGGACTTTAGTGCTCTGGCCGCCACCCGCAGCTTCTCCCAGGCTGCCGAACGACGCTTCGTGACGCAGCCTGCCTTTAGCCGGCGAATCCGCAGCCTGGAGGCCGCGTTGGGCCTGCAATTGGTCAACCGCTCGCGCACGCCCATCGAATTGACGGCGGCGGGGCAGTTGTTTCTGGTCACCGCGCGGACGGTGGTCGAGCAGCTCGGTGAAGTGTTGCGTCACCTTCATCACCTGGAAGGCGGGCAGGGCGAGGTGATGCAGGTCGCCGCCGCTCACTCTCTGGCGCTGGGTTTCTTCCCGCGCTGGATCGCGCAGTTGCGTAATGAAGGCCTGAACATCGCGACGCGCCTGGTGGCAACCAACGTCGGTGACGCGGTGCATGCCCTGCGTGAAGGCGGTTGCGATCTGATGCTGGCGTTCTACGACCCGGATGCCGCGATGCAGATGGACCCGGAAATCTTCCCGTCGCTGCACCTTGGCGACACCGAAATGCTCCCGGTTTGCGCGGCTGATGCCGACGGTAAGCCACTGTTCGATCTGGAAGGCGAAGGCAGTGTTCCGCTGCTGGCTTACAGCGCCGGGGCGTTTCTAGGGCGTTCGGTGAACATGCTGCTGCGCCAGCGTGCGCTGCGCTTCACCACCATTTATGAGACTGCCATGGCCGACAGCCTTAAAAGCATGGCGCTGGAAGGATTGGGCATTGCCTGGGTGCCGCGGCTCAGCGTGCGCGCCGAACTGGCTCGGGGTGAACTGGTGGTTTGCGGCGGCCCGCAATGGCATGTGCCACTGGAGATTCGTCTGTACCGCTGCGCGCTGGTGCGCAAGGCGAACGTGCGGTTGCTGTGGCGCAAACTTGAGGGTGGCGCCGCGCAAGGTACTTGAGCACATCGACTAACCCTGTGGGAGCGAGCTTGCTCGCGATGGCGGACTAACATTCAACATCAATAGTGACTGTCCCGACGCTATCGCGAGCAAGCTCGCTCCCACAGGGATTGGTGGTGTAATTGATTGACCTTCAAGTCAATAAAACCGGCACTTTGCCCCGAATGACAGATGGTCGTATCGGGGGCTGTTTATCTGCTTCATTGAGGTATACTGCGCGGCCTTCGGCCGGTTCGTCCGGCCATAATTCGTACAATCAAGCCACGCATTTTGCGTGGCTTGTTGTTTTTTGACGCGCCTGCGGGCGCCCAGAGAGAAGAGGCACGACGATGAGTGCACTGGTTGGCGTGATCATGGGCTCCAAGTCCGATTGGTCCACCCTTAGCCACACCGCCGATATGCTGGAAAAGCTCGGCATTCCTTACGAGGTGAAAGTGGTCTCTGCCCACCGCACCCCGGACCTGCTGTTCCAGTACGCCGAAGAGGCTGAGGCGCGTGGCATCGAGGTGATCATCGCCGGTGCCGGCGGCGCGGCCCACTTGCCAGGCATGTGTGCGGCCAAGACCCACCTGCCGGTACTGGGTGTGCCGGTGCAGTCGTCGATGCTCTCGGGCGTCGATTCGCTGCTGTCTATCGTGCAGATGCCTGCGGGCATTCCGGTCGCCACCCTGGCCATCGGCAAGGCCGGCGCGATCAACGCAGCGCTGCTCTCGGCAAGCATCCTTGGCGCCAAGCACCCGCAGTTCCACGCGGTGCTGAAAAAATTCCGCGCTGAGCAGACAGACAGCGTCCTGGAAAATCCAGACCCACGCATCGCCTGAGGTTGTTGACGATGAAGATCGGTGTAATCGGTGGCGGCCAGTTGGGTCGCATGTTGGCGCTGGCGGGCACTCCGCTGGGCATGAACTTCGCTTTCCTGGACCCCGCGCCGGATGCTTGCGCAGCCGCGTTGGGCGAACACCTGCGGGCCGATTACGGCGATCAGGATTACCTGCGTCAGCTGGCCGATGAAGTCGATCTGGTGACTTTCGAGTTCGAAAGCGTCCCGGCCGAAACCGTGGCTTTCCTGTCGCAATTCGTCCCGGTCTACCCGAGCGCCGAAGCCTTGCGCATCGCCCGTGATCGCTGGTTCGAGAAGAGCATGTTCAAGGACCTGGGGATTCCAACCCCGGCGTTCGCCGACATTCAATCGCAAGCCGATCTGGACGCTGCCGTGGCTTCCATCGGTCTGCCGGCCGTGCTGAAAACCCGCACCCTGGGCTACGACGGCAAGGGTCAGAAGGTCCTGCGCAAGCCTGAAGACGTGGTCGGCACCTTCGCCGAACTGGGCAGCGTGGCTTGCCTGCTGGAAGGCTTCGTGCCGTTCACCGGCGAAGTCTCGTTGATCGCCGTGCGCGCTCGCGATGGTGAGACCAAGTTTTATCCGCTGGTTCACAACACCCACGACAGCGGCATCCTCAAGCTGTCCGTGGCCAGCACCGACCACCCGCTGCAAGCCTTGGCGGAAGACTATTCCAGCCGTGTGCTCAAGCAGCTGAATTACGTCGGCGTGATGGCGTTCGAGTTCTTTGAAGTCGACGGTGGCCTCAAGGCCAACGAGATAGCCCCGCGTGTGCACAACTCGGGTCACTGGACCACTGAAGGTGCCGAGTGCAGCCAGTTCGAAAACCACCTGCGGGCCGTTGTCGGTCTGCCGCTGGGTTCGACGGCCAAGGTCGGCGAGAGCGCGATGGTGAACTTCATCGGTAAAGTGCCGGAGACCGAGAAAGTCCTGGCCATTGCCGATTGCCATCTGCATCACTATGGCAAGGCGTTCAAGGTCGGTCGCAAGGTCGGTCACGCCAACCTGCGCTGCGCCGACAAGGCCACGCTGGAGCAGCAGATCCTCAAGGTCGAAGCGCTCATCGCCGAATAGTTTCATGTGGCAGCGGCGGAACCATTCAGGGGCCGCCGTTCTCTCATGGCAGGATGCCAAAGTCTGACTAGGCTTTGGGCATTGCCATTCAATCAGAGGGAAATGCCATGGGAATTATCGGAACCATCTTTATCGGCTTGATCGTCGGCCTGCTGGCTCGGTTCCTGAAACCGGGCGATGACAACATGGGCTGGATCATGACCATCCTGCTCGGTATCGGCGGTTCGCTGGCGGCCACTTATGGCGGCCAGGCTCTGGGCTTCTATCAGGCCGGGGAAGGCGCAGGCTTCCTGGGTGCGCTGGTGGGCGCCGTGATCTTGCTGGTGATCTACGGCTTGATCAAAAGGAACTGATTTAAGCGACAAAGCCCTCTCTGCTGCGCAAGCCGGGAGGGCTAGAATGCTCGGCGTTGCACTGTCCTCTCCTTTGCCGAGCACCTCCATGCGCCGTCTTCTGTTCACGCTCCTTTTACTGGGTACGGGCCTTGCCCACGCCGGCGAACTGCCGGAAACCGACTGGCTCGAATTGATGCCAAAGTCGGATCAGAAAGCCCTCGAGGCCATGCCCGAAATCGACCACAACTCCCCCGAAGCCAATGGCACCTTTACCCAAAAGGGTGGCATGAAGCAGAGCAAGGGTTTGCCGGCGGTGATGTATTCGACCAAAACCGTGCCGTCGATGAACGACAAGAACATCCGCATCGGTGGTTATCCGGTGCCGCTGGAATCCGACGCCAAGGGCCACAGCACGCTGTTCTTCCTCGTGCCGTATCCGGGCGCCTGCATCCACGTGCCGCCACCACCGCCTAATCAACTGGTGTTGGTGCGTTATCCGAAAGGTTTGAAGCTGAATGACATCTATACACCGCTGTGGGTGACCGGCACGCTGAAGGTCGAGAAGGTCAACAACGACCTGGCTGACGCAGCGTATGCGCTGGATGCGGCGAAGGTCAGAGTGGTGAAGGAGTCTGACCTGTAATTGAAGGATGGCTCAAAAGATCGCAGCCTGCGGCAGCTCCTCCATAGATCGGCGTAGGAGCTGCCGCAGGCTGCGATCTTTTGACTTTAAAGCGGCTTGCTGCCGATGCTGACGCCCAACGTGTGACTGGCACCCGGCGCTAATGTCACCACATCATCCATCACATTCGCCGTTTCAATGCACAGCATGCGCTGCCAGCCATCGTCGGCCATGTCACTGAACGCCGCAGCGCGTTCAATCCACGGATTCCAGATCACCGCCGAGCGTGAGCCGCTGCTGGTCAGCTCGATGCGCCGTTCCCAGGCCGGATCGACAATGCTCAGCTTCGCCGGGGTATTGAGATAGATACGATCGGTCTCGCCGACAAAACGCAGATCGCCGGTCTGAGTGACGGTTTTCCAGTCGTCCAGGGTTTCGATGTAACTCAAGCCATCCAGCCCTTCGACATGCACTTCGCGTACATCGCTGACCGCGAAATAGCTGTGCAGCGCCTGGCTGATGGTGACTTTGTCAGCGCCCTGGTTATGGCTGGTCAGGCTGATGTGCAGTTGCTCATCCAGACGAATGCTCAGCTTCAAATCCACTTGATGCGGCCAGCCGGGCAAGCCGCCTTCAGGGTAAGGCAGAACAAACTCCACCTCGAGGCTTTCGCCCTCGGTTTCAATGCCGCCCAGTTCCCAGTCCATCGCCCTTACCAGCCCGTGGGCGGTCGGCGCTTCATTGCTGACGCGCATCGCCTGAACGCTCTGCGGGTTGCGCGGCAAGTTGCCGAACCACGGCCAGCACACCGGAACCCCGGCGCGGATGCTCTTGCCAGTCTTGAACACTGCCTCGTCGTTGAGCCAGATCAGCGGCGGTTGCCCGGCCACTTGATAACTGAGGATGTGCGCGCCCTGCTGGGCAACCAGCAGTTCGGCCTGACCGTGGCGGATGCGCCAGCAGTTCAGTTCATCCAGTTTCACGGCTTCAACGTTGGGCGTGCTCATGGGGCAACTCTCGATCAGGAACAATGACTGCAATGGACCGCAGAAAGGTCGCAGTGTTTAACGAGCTCTAGGCGGAACCGAACGGGTGCGACCGCTGCCGTCGATGGCGACGAACACAAACACGGCTTCAGTCACTTTACGCCACTCGCTGGACAGCGGATCGTCACTCCAGACTTCGACCATCATCTGAATCGAGCTGCGGCCGATTTCCAGCGCCTGGGTATAGAAGGAGAGCTGAGCGCCCACCGCGACCGGAACCAGAAACGCCATGCGGTCGATCGCAACCGTAGCCACGCGGCCACCCGCGACTTTGCTGGCCATTGCGGTGCCGGCCAAATCCATCTGCGACACCAGCCAACCGCCGAAAATATCGCCAAAGCCGTTGGTTTCGCGGGGAAGCGCGGTAATTTGCAGGGCCAGGTCGCCTTGCGGGATTGGATCTTCTTGTTCGAGCTCTATCATGCCGGGGGTGCCTCTGACCCGTGACTCTCATTGGTACTTCAGGTGAATAGCCGTCTCAAGGAAAAACGATTCAGCCCCGAACATACTACGTTCGTCACGTTTTTCGTAAGGCGCCTAAAGGGAAACTCTGCGAAATCGGCTGACGGCTGCCAACGACGTTTTCGCACAGCAACCCCTTACAAGCAGGTGCAGGATTGCGAGTATATCGGTCGGTAGACTCCGAGACGACCGTCCGGTTCTCATTTCGACCGTCAAATACGCACCTCTATGTGCTTTTTCGAACAATTTGTTATCGTGCCGGACCTGCCCAAGCCTCAGCCAGCGTTGTTGGGGTTGCAGATCCGACTATAAGAGAAGCCTTGCCATGACCACAGCGCCCTCGAGCATCGCGCAGTCCACTCAATCCGCACGTCCGCTGACCCGCAGCGATTACAAGACTTTGTCGTTGTCTGCCCTGGGCGGTGCGCTGGAGTTTTACGATTTCATCATCTTCGTGTTCTTCGCCACGGTGGTCGGCAAGCTGTTCTTCCCGGCCGACATGCCCGAGTGGCTGCGCTTGATGCAGACCTTCGGGATCTTTGCCGCCGGCTACCTGGCGCGGCCACTGGGCGGCATCGTCATGGCGCACTTCGGCGACCTGCTGGGACGCAAGAAGATGTTCACCCTGAGCATTTTCATGATGGCGGTGCCGACCCTGATCATGGGCCTGCTACCGACTTACGCGCAGATCGGCATGTGGGCGCCGATCCTGTTGCTGCTGATGCGGGTGATTCAAGGCGCTGCGATTGGCGGTGAAGTGCCGGGCGCGTGGGTATTCGTTTCCGAACACGTACCGCAGCGTCATATCGGTTATGCCTGCGGCACCCTGACCAGCGGTCTGACGGCTGGCATCCTGCTGGGCTCGTTGGTCGCCACGGCGATCAACAGCATTTACACCCCTGCCGAAGTCTCGGATTACGCCTGGCGGATTCCTTTCCTGCTGGGTGGCGTATTCGGCCTGTTCTCGGTCTACCTGCGCCGCTGGTTGCACGAGACGCCGGTATTCGCCGAGCTGCAACTGCGCAAGGCCCTGGCAGAAGAAGTGCCGCTACGCGCCGTGTTGCGCGACCATCGCGGGGCGATCCTGATTTCCATGCTGCTGACCTGGCTGCTGTCCGCTGGCATCATCGTGGTCATCCTGATGACCCCGACCGTGCTGCAGACCGTCTACCACTTCTCGCCAACCACCGCATTGCAGGCCAACAGCCTGGCGATCGTTTTTCTGAGCCTGGGCTGCGTCGCCTCCGGTGCACTGGCTGACCGCTTCGGTGCGGGTCGTGTCTTCGTGTTCGGCAGTGCTCTGCTGCTGATCAGTTCGTGGACCTTCTACCACAACCTGTTCAACCACCCGGACTGGCTGTTTCCGATGTACGCCTTGACCGGCTTGCTGGTCGGCACCATCGGTGCAGTGCCGTATGTGATGGTCAAAGCCTTCCCGGCGGTGGTGCGCTTTAGCGGGCTGTCGTTCTCCTACAACCTGGCCTACGCCATCTTCGGCGGCCTGACCCCGATGGTTGTCACCCTGCTGCTCAAGGAAAGCCCGATGGGGCCTGCCTATTACGTGGCGATCATTTGCGGTGTCGGGATTCTGGTGGGTGCTTACCTCTGGAAGAAGGGCCGCTAAGCCGACCTTTTTCATCGCCTGTACGGGCCCATCGCGAGCAAGCTCGCTCCCACATTGGTTCTGTGTTCGCCGCAGAATCCCTGTGGGAGCGAGCTTGCTCGCGATGAAGGCGACTCGAAATATCCTGCAAAAAGCCGAATGCTGGCCTTTCATCTAATTGTCATATTTCAGCCATAGAGTGTTCACACGGCCTGCTGATACTTGGCCCCGACTTAACACACCTATCTGCTAGGAGTAAGGCATGAAACTGAAGCGTTTGATGGCGGCAATGACTTTTGTCGCTGCTGGCGTTGCGACTGCCAACGCGGTTGCCGCTGTTGACCCTGCTATCCCGAGCTACACCAAGACCACTGGTGTGTCGGGCAACCTGTCCAGCGTCGGCTCCGATACTCTGGCCAACCTCATGACCCTGTGGGCTGAGAACTACAAAAAAGAATACCCGAACGTAAACATCCAGATTCAGGCTGCCGGTTCTTCTACCGCACCACCTGCGCTGACTGAAGGCACCGCTAACCTGGGCCCGATGAGTCGCAAAATGAAGGACAACGAACTGCAAGCCTTCGAAACCAAATACGGCTACAAGCCAACCGCTATCCCGGTCGCCGTGGATGCATTGGCTGTGTTTGTGCACAAGGACAACCCGATCCAGCACCTGACCATGGAACAAGTCGACGCGATCTTCTCGTCCACTCGTCTGTGCGGCGCTAAAACCGACGTGAAAACCTGGGGTGACCTGGGCGTGACTGGCGACCTGGCCAACAAGCCGGTTCAACTGTTCGGTCGTAACTCGGTATCCGGCACCTATGGCTACTTCAAAGAAGAAGCCCTGTGCAAAGGCGACTACAAGCCAAACGTTAACGAACAACCTGGCTCGGCTTCGGTCGTGCAGTCGATCAGTTCCTCGCTGAACGGCGTCGGTTACTCGGGCATCGGCTACAAGACTGCCAGCGTGAAGACCGTGGCCCTGGCCAAGAAAGGCAGCACTGAGTTCGTCGAAGACACCGAAGAAAACGCCCTGAACGGCAAATACCCGCTGTCGCGCTTCCTCTACGTTTACGTCAACAAAGCCCCGAACAAGCCTCTGGCCCCGCTGGAAGCCGAGTTCGTGAAACTGGTTCTGTCCAAACAGGGCCAGGAAGTTGTAGTGAAAGACGGCTACATCCCACTGCCGGCCAAGGTTGCTGCAAAAGCACTGGCTGACCTGGGTCTTGCGGAAGGCGGCGCTGAAGTCGTAAAAAAGTAAAACCCTAGGTCCGGGGTAAACCCGGACCTGTGTAGGAGCTGTCGAGGGAACCGAGGCTGCGATCTTTTGATCTGGCTTCCAACTGCAAGATCAAAAGATCGCAGCCTCGGTTCCCTCGACAGCTTCTACACACCCCCCAAATTTTCGGTCCGCTGCCAGTTCCCACGGGCGGCGGATTTGTTGCGTCACTGCATTGTCATCTTTCTGTCACATAGGATCGCTAGGGTGTGCGCATGAATGATCTGGCCAATTCCACCATGACTACTAATCCCCCCAAGCGAATTGACTTCAATACGCCTGAGCTGCAACGCAAGCGCCGTATACGCGCGCTGAAAGATCGCCTGACCCGCTGGTACGTCCTCGTGGGCGGCCTCGCCGTTCTCGGCGCGATCACGCTGATCTTTTTCTTCCTCGCTTACGTTGTCGCGCCCCTGTTTCAGGGCGCCGACCTGACCGCCAAGGACGCCATCACGCCCGCCTGGATGCAAGACGCCGGCAAGCCGTTGATGATCTCCCTGGAAGAACAGAACCAGGTCGCCATGCGGGTTTCCGACAAGGGCCAGGCACTGTTCTTCGATATCGACAGTGGCGCTGAACTCAAGCGTGTCGATCTGAAGGTTCCGGCTGGCGTCAGCGTGACGTCCATCGGTGAAGACCAGCCAGGCCATCCGCTGGTAGCGGTGGGCTTGTCCAACGGTCAGGCACTGGTGTTCCGTCACACCTATAAAGTCAGCTATCCGGACGGCAAGAAAACCATTACGCCAGCGGTCGAATACCCGTACGGCGAAACCCCGATTGCGTTGAACGAGGCGGGCGGTGCCCTGGAGCACGTCAGCCTTAACGCGACCGATTCGACCCTGATGCTGGTCGGCTCCACCGGTTCACAACTCAATGTTTTGTCGCTGACCAGCGAAGAAAACGTGATGACCGGCGAAATCACCAGCGAGCAGAAGCGTATCGATCTGCCGCAGATGAACGAGCCGGTGAAGAACATCTTCGTCGATCCGCGTCAGCAGTGGCTGTATGTGATTAACGGTCGTGCTCAGGCCGACGTGTTCAGCCTGCGCGACAAGAGCCTCAACGGTCGCTACAAACTGCTTGAAAACGGCGATGCCGAGATTACCGCCAGCACCCAGCTGGTGGGCGGTATCTCGCTGATCCTCGGTGACTCCAAAGGTGGTCTGGCCCAGTGGTTCATGGCTCGCGACCCGGACGGCGAACTGCGTCTGAAGCAGATTCGTACCTTCCAGATGGGCACCACGCCGATTGTTGAAATCAGCGCCGAAGAGCGTCGCAAAGGTTTCGTAGCCCTCGACGCGTCCGGCAAGCTCGGCGTCTTCCACAGTACCGCTCACCGCACGTTGCTGGTCGATCAGGTGGTGGAAGGCCAGGGCATTTTCGGCATGTCGCCGCGTGCCAACCGCATCATCGTCGAGGCCAACGGTAAAGTGCAGCCACTGCTGCTGGACAATCCGCACCCGGAAGTTTCGTGGAGCGCATTGTGGAGCAAGGTCTGGTACGAGAACTACGACGAACCTAAATACGTCTGGCAATCGACCGCCGCCAACACGGACTTCGAACCGAAGATGAGCTTGTCTCCTCTGACCTTCGGTACCTTGAAGGCCGCGTTCTACGCCATGCTGTTGGCCGCACCGCTGGCCGTCGCCGCTGCGATCTACACCGCGTACTTCATGGCCCCAAGCTTGCGCCGCAAGGTCAAACCGGTGATCGAACTGATGGAAGCGATGCCGACGGTGATCCTCGGCTTCTTCGCCGGCCTGTTCCTCGCACCGTATGTGGAAGGGCACTTGCCGGGCATCTTCAGCTTGCTGATGCTCTTGCCGATCGGCATTTTGGTGGCGGGTTTCGTCTTCAGCCGCCTGCCTGAGTCGATTCGCCTGAAAGTGCCGGACGGCTGGGAAAGCGCGATCCTGATCCCGGTAATTCTGTTTGTGGGCTGGCTGTCGCTGTACATGAGCCCGTACATGGAAACCTGGTTCTTCGGTGGCGACATGCGCATGTGGATCTCCCACGACCTGGGCATCACCTACGACCAGCGCAACGCTCTGGTGGTCGGTCTGGCCATGGGCTTCGCGGTGATCCCGAACATCTACTCCATCGCCGAAGACGCCGTGTTCAGCGTGCCTCGCGGCTTGACCCTCGGCTCCCTGGCCCTCGGTGCCACGCCGTGGCAGACCATGACGCGGGTGGTGATCCTTACCGCCAGCCCGGGCATCTTCTCGGCGTTGATGATCGGCATGGGCCGTGCGGTCGGTGAAACCATGATCGTGCTGATGGCTACGGGTAACACCCCGGTCATGGAAATGAACCTGTTCGAAGGCCTGCGCACCCTGGCCGCCAACGTTGCGGTGGAAATGCCCGAATCGGAAGTCGGCGGCAGCCACTACCGCGTGCTGTTCCTCTCGGCGCTGGTGCTGCTGTTGTTCACCTTCGTCATGAACACCCTCGCGGACCTGATTCGTCAGCGTCTGCGCAAGAAATACTCGTCGCTTTAAGAAAGGTAGAAGTCTGTGAAACAGAACTCCCTGAAAGGATGGTTCAAGAGCGGCGCCCCCGGCGTCTGGATCAGCGGCGGCGCGGTGTCCATCGCGGTCATCATGACCATTGGCTTGCTGGCGGTGATTGCCGTGCGCGGTCTGGGTCATTTTTGGCCGGCGGACTTGATTCACGCCAGCTACGACGTGCCAGGCCAGGCCAATCACCTGGTCATCGGCGAGATCGTGCAGAAAGAAGAAGTGCCGCGCGAGCGCCTGAAAAGCGCTGGCCTGCCGGTGCCCGATCAGGGCCCGGAGTTCATGACCCGCGAGCTGATCAAGGTCGGCAACCGTGACTTGAACGGCAACGACTTCACCTGGATCGTCGGCGAGTGGCTGACTAACCAGAAGACCCCGCCTGAGTTGATGGCCATTGAGCGTCGCGAGTGGGGCAACTTCTACGGCTACCTGGTCAACGTCAAGCAGGATGGCAAGGTCATCGCTGAAGGCGAGGCCGCGTGGCCTGAGTTGCAGGCCCGTGTCGATCGCGTCAACAATCTTGCCGCGCAGCTCAAGAGCCTGGAAAAAGCCGACATCGGCGCGATCAACGCAGGTCTTGAGCGCGTCCGTCTGCACGGCCGCAAACTGGAACTGGCCGGCCAGCTCGACGCCGCCGCACAAGCGGACATGGAATCCGAGCGCGCCGAGCTCAACGCTCGTTATCAAGACATCGAAGTCCGCCTGAACGACCTGCACGCCCAGTTCAATCGCGACAGCCTGACGGCCCGCGATGCAAACGGCAAAGAGATCGAAATCGGTATTGGCAAAGTGGTTCATGCCTACCAGCCGAACGCGATGGGCACCTTCACCAAGATCGGTTTCTACTTTAGCAAGATGTGGGAATTCCTCAGTGACGACCCGCGTGAAGCGAACACCGAAGGCGGGATCTTCCCGGCGATTTTCGGCACTGTGATGATGACCCTGATCATGGCGATGGTCGTGACGCCATTCGGCGTGCTGGCAGCGGTCTACCTGCGCGAATACGCGAAACAGAACACCATGACGCGGTTGATCCGCATCGCAGTGAACAACCTGGCAGGTGTTCCGGCCATCGTCTACGGCGTGTTCGGTCTGGGCTTCTTCGTCTACGTACTCGGCGGCTCGGTCGACCGGTTGTTCTTCCCGGAAGCACTGCCGGCACCGACCTTTGGTACCCCGGGTCTGCTCTGGGCCTCCCTGACCCTGGCGCTGCTGGCGGTGCCGGTGGTGATCGTGGCCACGGAAGAAGGCCTGGCGCGGATTCCTCGCACCGTGCGTGAAGGCTCGTTGGCTCTCGGCGCGACCAAGGCTGAAACCTTGTGGAAGATCGTGCTGCCGATGGCCAGTCCGGCGATGATGACCGGCATGATCCTCGCCGTGGCTCGCGCCGCCGGTGAAGTGGCGCCGCTGATGCTGGTCGGTGTGGTGAAACTGGCGCCATCGCTGCCACTGGACGGTAACTACCCGTACCTTCACCTGGATCAGAAGATCATGCACTTGGGCTTCCACATCTATGACGTCGGCTTCCAGAGCCCGAACGTCGAGGCCGCACGGCCGCTGGTGTACGCCACGGCGCTGCTGCTGGTGCTGGTGATCGCCACGCTCAACCTGTCGGCCGTCTATATCCGTAACCACCTGCGCGAAAAATACAAAGCGCTGGATAGCTGATTCATGCAGCACTGATTTTTATGTGGGAGCGAGCCTGCTCGCGAAGCTTTTGGCGCCAGTGATGGCCCCTTCGCGAGCAAGCTCGCTCCCACAAAACCGAACCGAATTTGTTAGCACAGGGAGCCTCCCATGCAGCACGAAGCACATACCCACGGCATCAACATGTCGGCACTGGGTCGCGACAAGCAGAGCCTTAGCCTTGAGCAGGAAACCGTGGCCATCGAAGTGCCGGGCCTGAACCTGTTCTACGGCGACAAACAAGCGCTGTACGACGTCAGCCTGAACATCCCGAAACAGCGCGTGACCGCCTTCATCGGCCCGTCCGGCTGCGGCAAGTCCACGCTGTTGCGTACCTTCAACCGCATGAACGACCTGGTCGACGGCTGCCGAGTAGAAGGGGAAATCAACCTCTACGGCAACAACATCTACCGTAAGGGCGAAGACGTGGCCGAGCTGCGTCGTCGCGTCGGCATGGTGTTCCAGAAGCCCAACCCGTTCCCGAAAACGATCTACGAGAACGTGGTTTACGGCCTGCGCATCCAGGGCATCAACAAAAAACGCGTACTCGACGAAGCCGTCGAGTGGGCGTTGAAAGGCGCGGCGCTGTGGGACGAAGTCAAAGACCGTCTGCATGAGTCGGCGCTGGGCTTGTCCGGTGGTCAGCAACAACGTCTGGTGATTGCTCGTACCATCGCCGTGGAGCCGGAAGTGCTGCTGCTCGACGAACCGTGCTCGGCACTCGACCCGATCTCCACGCTGAAAGTCGAAGAGCTGATCTACGAACTGAAATCCAAGTTCACCATCGTCATCGTGACCCACAACATGCAACAGGCCGCGCGGGTTTCCGATTACACGGCGTTCATGTACATGGGCAAACTGGTGGAATTCGGCGACACCGACACCCTGTTCACCAATCCGGCGAAGAAGCAGACCGAAGACTACATCACTGGTCGCTACGGCTAGGAAGCTGTTGTTGCTCACTGAACTGACGCTGCGGTCCACCGCACCTTACCGGACGCTCCAAGGACGCCAACATGATTAGTAAAGAAGGCCTTACCCATCACATCTCCGCGCAGTTCAACGCTGAGCTCGAGGAAGTGCGCAGCCACCTCCTGGCCATGGGCGGGCTGGTGGAAAAGCAGGTCAACGACGCGGTGACCGCGCTGATCGAGGCCGACTCCGGTCTGGCCCAGCAGGTTCGCGAGATCGACGACCAGATCAACCAGATGGAACGCAACATCGACGAAGAATGCCTGCGCATTCTGGCCCGCCGTCAGCCGGCAGCGTCGGACTTGCGTTTGATCATCAGCATCTCCAAGTCGGTTATCGACCTGGAGCGCATCGGTGACGAAGCGACCAAGATCGCCCGTCGCGCCATCCAGTTGTGTGAAGAAGGCGAAGCCCCGCGAGGTTACGTCGAGGTTCGCCACATCGGCGACCAGGTGCGCAACATGGTTCGCGATGCACTGGACGCCTTTGCCCGCTTCGACGCCGACCTGGCGTTGTCGGTGGCCCAGTACGACAAGATCATCGACCGTGAATACAAGACCGCCCTGCGTGAACTTGCCACCTACATGATGGAAGACCCGCGCTCTATCTCGAGGGTCTTGAGCATCATTTGGGTGCTGCGTTCGCTGGAACGGATCGGCGACCACGCACGCAATATCTCGGAGCTGGTGATTTACCTGGTGCGCGGCACTGACGTGCGGCACCTGGGCCTCAAGCGCATGAAAGAAGAAGTTGAAGGCACAAGTGGCGAAACCGCTAATGTTCCGGGCAAAGCTGACGATAAGTAAGATTGCCTGAGAAAAGCGCCCGGCCTTTTGGCCGGGCGTTTTTGTTTGTGGTTGATGAATTCGAAAGCAGCACCCGCGAACGAAAAGTCCCGGCGTGACTGAAGGTTTTTGGCAATGTGCCATCAGCAAAGCGGTATGCTTGCCGGGATTTTTTAAAGGGGTGATGGATGAGTAAGGTCAGTGTGTTAGTCGTGGACGATGCGTCGTTCATTCGTGACCTGGTGAAGAAGTGCTTGCGCAACTACTTCCCGGGGATCCGGATCGAAGACGCGGTCAACGGCAAGAAGGCTCAGGCCTTGCTGGCTCGGGAAGCGTTCGACCTGGTCCTGTGCGATTGGGAAATGCCGGAAATGTCCGGCCTGGAGCTGCTGACCTGGTGCCGCGAGCAGGACAACCTCAAGACCATGCCGTTCGTGATGGTGACCAGCCGGGGCGATAAGGAGAACGTCGTCCAGGCGATCCAGGCCGGCGTTTCCGGTTACGTCAGCAAGCCGTTCACCAACGAGCAACTGCTGACCAAGGTCAAGCAGGCCCTGAACAAGGTCGGCAAGCTCGACACCTTGATGAACAGCGCGCCGACCAAAATGAACTCGGCGTTCGGCAACGATTCGTTGAGCGCATTGACGGGCGGCAAGGCTGCCGTGGTCGCACCCGCCGCGGCGCCGGTCAATCCGTTCGCCAAACCTGCCGCCGCTGCGCCGGCCCCGGCGGCTGCTCCGTCTCGCGGTCTGCTCAACAGCCCGCCGATCAAGCCTCCAGCGTCCTCCGCAGCGCCAACGGGCGGTCGTGGCCAGGGCCAACTGCGCCTGCCGAACGGCATTCAGCAATGTGTGATCAAGGCCTTGAGTCTCAAGGAAGCGTTGCTGGTGGTGAAGCGCACCGATACGCTGCCGCAAGTGCTCGACAGCGCGGTGCTCGATCTGGAGCAGGGCGACAACGCCGAAACCGCCCGTCTGAACGGCTACCTGCACGCGATCGTCGCCCACGAGCAGAAACCAGACAGCGAATGGCTGCAACTGACGTTCCGCTTTGTCGACCAGGATGCGCAGAAGCTCGACTACATCTCCCGCCTGATTGCCCGCGGCACGGCGCAGAAGCATTTCGTGCCCGGCGCGTAATTCCCGTCGCCAGACAGTCCGTCTTCGCGGGCAAGCCACGCTCCCACAGGTTTTGTGTCGTTCATGTCATCGACAACAACCGAAATCCTGTGGGAGCGTGGCTTGCCCGCGAAGGGGCCATCAGATTCACCACACATCCGCTGAACTGCCCATTTTGAAACATCTGCCGACTACCCGGGTCCATTGCAGCTGCTAGGCTCCTACCCAGGCCTTACTCGACAGAATCTTGCCCATGCTCGCGCGCCTGCTGTTTTTCTGCGGTCTTTTCATGGCCTCTGCCTCGGCGCTGGCCATGACGATCTACAAGTCCACCGACGCCAATGGCGTGGTCTCCTACAGCGACCGCCCCACGACGGGCTCCAAGGTGTTCGTTTTTCGTGATCGCATGGTCGAGAATCTTGAGCGTCAGGTGTACCTCGTCATCACGAAGAAGAAGGGCGTGGACAGCGTTTACGTGCGCAATGACCTGTATGCGCCGGTAGAAATCGAGTTGAGCTTCGGCGGGCTGAAGAACGTCAGTGGTGCGCCGAGCCGACCGATTCGCCGGGTGATGCCGGCACGCAGCAGTATTCGTCTGGCGCTGCTCACAGCCACGCAGCCCGAAAGGCCGCTCGCGTACACCCCAAAATTCGAATACTCCCTGGGCGACCCCTCAGGGGCCGCCATGGCCTATCGATACCCGCTGCCGTGGCGTGGCGGACCGTTTCGGCTGAGTCAGGGCGCCAACGGTCAATACAGCCACTTTGGTCCAAAGAACCGCTATGCCATGGACATCGCCATGCCTGAAGGCACGCCGATCATCGCGGCGCGTGGCGGTGTGGTGGTGAAAACCGAGAATGCCCAGACCGGGCGCGGCACCGATCCGTCGGGTAATTTCGTGCGGGTGCTGCACGATGACGGGACGATGGGCGTGTATCTGCACCTCAAGCAAGGTTCGGTGAGCGTTCGCGAGGGGCAACGGGTGTCGGTGGGGAGTCCGCTGGCCTTGTCGGGCAATACCGGCAACAGCAGCGGGCCGCACCTGCATTTCGTGGTGCAGCGCAATACCGGGTTGGGGCTGGTGTCGATCCCGTACCAGTTCAATCGACCGGTGGGCAGCCTGCCCAACTTTGCGCTCGGCAAACAGTGAGGCCATAAAGGCAAAAGATCGCAGCCTGCGGCAGCTCCTACAGGGAATCGCAATCCACATGTAGGAGCTGCCGAAGGCTCGGGCCGCGTTCGGACGATCTTTTGGGGTCAATGCGGTTTCCCGCATTGCACTCAATCGAGCATCAACACCTTGGCCAGAATGATCTTCGGCCCTTTCATCTTCTTGATGATGATCCGCAAGCCTTCGACTTCCAGCACTTCTTCCTCTTCCGGCACCCGTTTCAGGGTTTCGTAGACCAGACCGGCGAGGGTTTCGGCTTCGATGTGGTCCAGATCGATGCCCAGCAGGCGCTCGACCTTGAACAGCGGCGTGTCGCCGCGCACCAGCAGCTTGCCCGGCTGGTACGCGAGGATCCCGCGCTCAGCCTTGCGGTGTTCGTCCTGAATGTCGCCGACCAGTACTTCCAACACGTCTTCCATGGTCAGGTAGCCGATGATGTTGCCATCGGCTTCTTCGACCACGGCGAAGTGCGAGCCGCCTTTGCGGAACTGTTCCAGCAACTGCGACAGCGGCATATGGCGCGAAACCCGCTCCAGCGGCCGGGTCAGTTCGGCGAGGTTGAACGACTCGGGAATGTGGTCCAGGGCCGCCAGTTCCAGCAGCAGATCCTTGATGTGCAGCAGGCCGACGAACTCCTGGCTTTCGCTGTCGTACACCGGATAACGGCTGAATTTGTGGCGACGGAACATCGCCAGGATTTCCTTCAGCGGCGCGTTGAATTCCAGCGTCACCAGATCTTCCCGGGAATTGGCCCAGTCGACCACTTCCAGCTCGCCCATTTCCACCGCCGAGGCCAAAACGCGCATGCCTTGGTCGCTCGGGTCCTGGCCACGGCTGGAGTGCAGGATCAGTTTCAGTTCTTCACGGCTGTAATGATGCTCGTGATGGGGGCCGGGTTCACCCTGGCCGGCGATCCGCAAGATCTGGTTGGCGCTGGCGTTGAGCAGGTAAATGGCCGGGTACATGGCCCAGTAGAACAGGTACAGCGGCACGGCGGTCCAGAGCGACAGCAGCTCGGGTTTGCGGATGGCCCAGGATTTCGGGGCCAACTCGCCGACCACAATGTGCAGGTACGAGATGACAAAGAACGCGGCGAAGAACGACACGCCTTTGATCACTTCGGGCGATTGCACGCCGACGGCTTCAAGGATCGGTTCGAGGATGTGCGCGAACGCCGGCTCACCGACCCAGCCAAGGCCCAGGGAGGCGAGGGTGATACCCAATTGGCACGCCGACAGATAAGCATCGAGCTGACTGTGAACGGTGCGCAGGATGTGTCCGCGCCAGCCGTTTTTTTCAGCGATGGCTTCGACCCGGGTCGAGCGCAATTTGACCATGGCAAATTCCGCCGCAACGAAAAAACCGTTGAGCAAAACCAGGATCAGAGCAAAAAGAATCATGCCGAAATCGGCGAAGAGTGTCGCGAGGGTCAAGCCAGGGGATGGGTCCATGATGGAGTTTTGCGGGTTCCGTGTATTCGAAAGGAAAGAAAAAAGTGCGTCTGAAGAGCAGGCGCAAGTCAGCCAATGTAGCGGCTGACCGGGCGATTGCCTAGTGGTGAGTGCTGGCCGGTATCAGTCAGCGGTGCTGATGACCCGCGATTTGGTGACCTGGGCGGGGGCGAAGTGGCAGGTAAACGTACTGCCATGGCCCGGCACGCTGCTGATCTCCATCCGCGCGCGATGGCGCAGGAGCACGTGTTTGACGATCGCCAAACCGAGGCCGGTGCCGCCAGTGTTGGAGTTGCGGCTGGAGTCGACGCGGTAGAAGCGTTCGGTCAGGCGCGGCAGGTGTTTGCTGTCGATACCGATGCCAGAGTCCTGCACGCTCAGGTGTGCGCCTTGCTCATCACCCCACCAGCGAATGCGGATATTGCCTTCGGCCGGGGTGTATTTCACCGCGTTGAACACCAGATTGGAAAACGCGCTGCGCAATTCGGCTTCGCTGCCCTTGAGCAGAATCGTCGGGTCGGCTTCCAGGGTGATCTTCTGATTGCGCTGGGCGGACAACTGCTGAGCGTCGCTCTTGATCGATTGCAGCAAGCCGTCGATGGCCACCGGCTGGTTGTCCGACGGGTAATCGGTGGCTTCCAGTTTGGCCAACAGCAGCAAGTCGTTGAGCAACGTCTGCATGCGTCCGCCTTGCTGCTGCATCTGCTGCAAGGCACGGGACCAGCGCGGGTTCACGTCTTCGACGTTGTCGAGCAGGGTTTCCAGATAACCGCAGATCACCGTCAACGGCGTGCGCAATTCGTGGGAAACGTTGGCGATGAAGTCTTTGCGCATCTGTTCCAGCTGATGAATACGCGTGACGTCGCGCACCAGCATCAGATGTTCGTTGTTGCCGTAGCGGGTGATGTACAGCTGAATGCGCACGCGATCATTGGTCGGCGAGGGGATTTCAAGGGGTTCGGCGTAGCTGTCCTGCTCGAAGTATTCCTTGAAGCGCGGATGGCGGACGAGGTTGGTGACCGGTTGGCCGCTGTCTTGCGGGGTCTTGAGGCCGAGCAGGGTTTCGGCGGCGCGGTTCCACCATTCGAGGTTGCCGTCGCTGTCGAGCATGATCACCGCATCTTTCAGCGCTGCAGTCGACTCCTGGACCCGGTCGATCACCGCTTGCAGGCGCCCACGAACACGTTGGTCACGACGTTGCAGATGGTAGATGCTGTCGAACACTTCGCCCCACAGGCCATAACCATCGGGCGGTGCTTCCTCGGGTTTGTGCAGGCGCAGCCATTCGTGCAGACGCAGCAGTTGCTTAAGGGTCCAGGCCAGGTAAAGGCCCAGGCCCGCGGCGAGGCTCCAGCCGTAGTAGCCGGTAATCAGGCCGATCACCAGGCAACCGGTCACCAGCAAAAGCATGTGGCGGATCAGGGTGCCATGCCAATTTTGGTTCACTTGAGCGCGCGTCCTTGTCAGCTTGTCGGGCGGGAAAGGTCCGTGTCAGGCCTTGGTGGAGAACCGGTAGCCGGTGCCGCGCACGGTTTGTACCAGATTTTCGTAAGCATCGCCGAGGGCTTTGCGCAGGCGGCGGATGTGCACGTCGACGGTGCGCTCTTCGACATAAACGTTGCCGCCCCAGACCTGATCCAGCAACTGGCCGCGGGTGTAGGCACGTTCCTGGTGGGTCATGAAGAATTGCAGCAGGCGGTATTCGGTCGGGCCCATCTCGGCGGGTTTGCCGTCGATGGTCACGCGGTGGCTGATCGGGTCCAGCAGCAGGCCGCCGACTTCGATCGGCGTCTCGCCATCGGTTGGACCGGCACGGCGCAACACGGCCTTCAGGCGCGCGACCAACTCACGTGGTGAAAAGGGTTTGGTGATGTAGTCATCGGCGCCGACTTCCAGGCCCTGGATCTTGTTGTCCTCTTCGCCCTTGGCGGTGAGCATGATGATCGGGATGTCCCCGGTCAGCTCATCGCGCTTGAGGCGTCGGGCCAGCTCGATGCCGGACGTGCCGGGTAGCATCCAGTCGAGCAGGATCAGGTCCGGCTTACGGTCGACGATGATGGCGTGGGCCTGTTGCGAGTTCTCAGCCTCTATGCAGTCATAGCCGGCCATTTCCAACGCAACGGCGATCATTTCGCGAATGGGCGCTTCGTCGTCGACGATCAGAATGCTCCTGCCAACCATGCCTTTAATCCTCTTGTCATTTAACTGTCTTGCGCCGCATTAGATAACGGAATTATTGCAGTCGTGTGACAGTATTTTAGTCGCCCTGCGATTGTTGTGATCCTGAACTAAGCTCTAATTCCGAATCCTGACAACCACAAAAGGAAGGTTTCCATGAAGCAATACTCGCAATCCATCAAGGCTCTGATGCTGACCGCGGCCCTGGCGTTGCCATCGATGGCCTTCGCGGCTGAGCCAGCAATGATGAAAGACGGAATGATGGTCGATCATAAGGGTATGACGGTGTACACGTTCGACAAGGATGCTGGCGGCAAGTCAATGTGTAACGATGATTGTGCCAAGAACTGGCCGCCAATGATGGCTCCGGCGGGTGCAAAGGCCGAAGGCAAGTGGAGCGTTATCACGCGCGATGACGGCACGAGTCAGTATGCCTACGACGGTAAACCGCTTTACACGTTCGTGAATGACAAAAAACCCGGTGACATGGTAGGCGACAAAATGAAGGACGTCTGGCACGTCATCACCAATACCGGACCGAAGAAGTAAGCGAGTCCAGAAACCACAAACCTGCCCCCATGCCGGGAGCAGGTTTGATTCAACGCAACCCGTAATCCAGCACAATCCCGACAAAAATCGCCAACCCGGCCCAGTGGTTGTGCAAAAAAGCCTTGAAGCAACGCATCCGGTCTTTACCGCGGGTGTACCAGAACTCCCACGCAAAACAGCCCGCCGCCGCCAGCAATCCGAGGTGGAACCAGCCACCGAGCTCGAATTTCGACCCGGCCAGCAGCAGGCAACCCAGTGCCAGCCCTTGCAGGGTCAGGATGATCACCCGGTCCGCCTCGCCAAACAGAATCGCCGTGGATTTCACGCCGATCTTCAAGTCGTCGTCGCGGTCGGTCATGGCGTAGTAGGTGTCATAGCCGACGGTCCACAGCAGGTTCGCGATCCACAGCAACCACGCCGCCGCCGGGAGTTCACCGGTCTCGGCGGTGAACGCCATCGGCATGCCCCAGGAGAACGCCGCGCCCAGCACCACTTGCGGGTAATAGGTGTAGCGCTTCATGAACGGGTAAGTGAAGGCCAGTGCCAAACCGCCGAACGACAGCCAGACCGTTGCCGCATTGGTGCACAACACCAGCAGGAAACTCAGGCCCATCAGCAGCGCGAAGAATACCAGTGCTTCTTTGGAACTGATCTTGCCGCTCACCAATGGCCGCTGTTCGGTGCGTTTCACGTGGCCGTCGACCTTGCGGTCTGCCCAGTCATTGATCACGCAGCCGCCGGCGCGGGTCAGTACCACGCCCAGGACGAAAATCACGATGTTGGCCAACGAGGGCGACCCTTTGCCGGCAATCCACAGTGCCCACAGCGTCGGCCACAGCAGCAGATAAATGCCGATCGGTTTGTCCATGCGGGTCAGCTGAATGAAATCCCAGGCCCGTGGATTCAAGCGATTCAGGGACTTGAGCAGGCTCTGGTACATCAGCAATTCTCCGGATGGGCGCGGGTAGCGTTCCACAAGGTCGGCAAGAAAATTTCGGCCACCAGCACGCTCAAGGCGCCGCGATCGAAACGCGAGCGACGGCCCCACAGTTCAGGTGCTCGGGACTCCATCGGCAGCCACTCCTGAGGATAGTGACAAACCTCAATGACGCGCCGTTGAAATGCCTGATCGCAAAACAGCAATTCGCCCAGGGAGCGGCTGCCCAATTCGTCCATGTGCAGACCGTCGCCCTGCAACGCACTACGCGCCGCCACGCTGCGGGCAAACACCCAGGCTTCGCCGTGGCCGCGCAGATACACCTCGCGCACCCAGCCCTCACTGCCTTCGGCCAGGTCCAGCGCGGCACATTCGTCGGCGCGCAGGAGCTGCCAGCCTTCGAAAAGGGGCGTGACGCTGAAGCCGTCATTCGACAAACGGATCAGCCGTCGGGTCAAAGAGCCTTCGTCGAACAGCCAGTCGAGCGTAGACGTGTCGGGGAGGGGCGTCAGTTGGCCTCGAGGGAGCCAAAGCGGGGTCGCGGCGGGGGATTTTGAGTGCGGCACAGTGAGTCATTATTGGCAGCAAATGAGGCGGCGAGCTTACCATGTCAGCCTGCGATTTTGATTGATCCGGCCGACCATTGCGTCGAACAGGCTTGCATCTGCCGGGCCCGATCAGTACAAAACGCGCTGAGCCGGACGGCAGCGCTCCAACCATCGACCGTTCGCGCCGGCAAAAGCCTGAATCTTGAGGATGTACGTGAATGAAAAAGTGGCAATGTGTGGTCTGCGGCCTGATTTATAACGAAGCCGACGGGTGGCCGGATGACGGCATTGCGGCCGGCACCCTGTGGCAAGACGTGCCGGAAGACTGGCTGTGCCCGGACTGCGGCGTAGGCAAGATGGATTTCGAAATGATCGAAATCAACTAAGACTTTTAGAGGAGAGTAAGGAATGAACGCACCTGTCGTGATCGTCGGTACCGGGCTGGCTGGCTACAACCTGGCCCGGGAGTTTCGCAAACTCGATGGCGAAACCCCGCTACTGCTGATTACTGCAGATGACGGACGCTCCTACTCCAAGCCGATGCTCTCCACCGGCTTCGGCAAAAACAAAGACGCCGACGGCCTGAGCATGGCCGAACCCGGCACCATGGCCGAGCAGTTGAAGGCCGAAGTGCGTACACACACGCGCATCAGCGGCATCGACCCTGGTCACAAGCGCTTGTGGATCGGTGAGGAAGCGGTGTTTTACCGTGACCTGATCCTCGCCTGGGGCGCGGAAACCGTGCGAGTGCCGATCGAAGGCGATGCGGCTGACGCAGTCTTCCCGATCAACGATCTGGAAGACTACGCACGCTTTCGCGCAGCGGCGGACGGCAAACGTCGGGTGTTGTTGCTCGGCGCCGGCCTGATCGGCTGCGAGTTCGCCAACGACCTGATCCTTGGCGGCTACGAGGTACAACTGGTTGCACCGTGCGAGCAGGTCATGCCGACCTTGCTGCACCCGGCGGCGGCCGCTGCGGTCCAGGCAGGTCTGGAAAGCCTGGGCGCACGCTTCCACTTGGGGCCGGTGCTCAATCGCTTGCAGCGAGTTGTTGATGGACTGGAGGCGCATCTGTCCGACGGCCAGGTGATTCCTTGCGATGTGGTGGTGTCGGCCATTGGCCTGCGTCCGCGCATCGACCTGGCGGCTGCGGCCGGTGTGCAGGTCAATCGCGGCGTGGTGGTCGATCGTCAGCTGAAAACCTCCCACGCCAATATCTATGCCTTGGGCGACTGCGCCGAGGTCGATGGGCTGAATCTGTTGTACGTCATGCCCCTCATGAGCTGTGCGAGAGCGCTGGCCCAGACCCTCGCCGGAAACCCGACGGCGGTGAGCTATGGCCCGATGCCCATCACCGTTAAAACGCCGGTCTGCCCCTTGGTGGTTTCACCGCCACCACGGGGTTCGGAGGGCGTCTGGACAGTCGAAGGGCAGGGCGCGGACATCAAGGTATTGTGCCGCGATGCCAGCGGCAAACTGCTGGGTTATGCCCTGACAGGCGCGGCGGTGATGGAAAAACTGGCCCTGAACAAAGAGCTTCCGGCACTGCTGGCGTAAATACCGGTCGTTCTGTCGGAATCACCCCTCTTTTGCCCTTACAAAGGTCGCGCCGAGACTGGCGCGGCTCTTCCGTGCGTGCCATCCTCACTCCCGTCTGCCGCAGAGTAGAGCACCTGCGGCGCTTTGGGCGCTGTTCCAACGAGAACAGCACGGACATAACAACAAAAAACCGTCAAAGGGGCTTCACTAACATGCGTAAACCAGAACTCGCCGCAGCAATTGCTGAAAAAGCAGACCTCACCAAAGAGCAGGCCAACCGCGTTCTCAACGCCGTTCTCGAAGAAATCACCGGCGCTCTGCACCGCAAGGACAGCGTTACGCTGGTGGGCTTCGGTACCTTCCTGCAACGCCACCGCGGTGCCCGCACCGGCAAAAACCCGCAAACCGGTGAGCCCGTCAAAATCAAGGCCAGCAACACTGTTGCGTTCAAGCCAGGCAAGTCGTTGAAAGACAGCGTTAATCCGTAACACGCACCGACTTCCCGCGTAGCGGGTGAGCGGGATAAAAAATGGGCACGCCAACGAGGTTGGGTGCCCATTTTTTTATGGGGCGAGGGTAACGCCAATCAGTTAAGCCAAGACGCGATCCGTGTAGCAGCTGGCGAAGCCTGCGTTCGGCTGCGCAGCAGTCGTAAAATCAGACAATGCGGTGTATCAGACCCGCCGAGCACTCAGCGTTTACGACTTCTACGCAGCCGAACGCAGGCTGCTACAGGGTCGCATCGTCGGCGATGGCGCTGATGGACAGTAGATCTCCCGAGGCGTTGGCGAGCAGTGCTTCAGTGTTAATGCCTGGGCAGACGCTGAAGAGTTGGCCGTTGCGTTAAGTGATTCCTTTCAATTGCCAGAAACTCGGTTGTTCATCCATAGGTAGCTAATACCATGTGGGCAAACTCTTTCTTGCTTGGCTGAAGATCAGCGTGCTGCTCCAAATGCGCGCGCCATGCAGATTCAAGCATGGGGCCATCAAGATCGCCGTCGGTAGCGATATAAGCGGCGGCACCGTCTTTCACTGCCTGAATGTAGAGTTTGGAAAAGCCTTTTTTGATGTCGTTCGTTGTCGTAATAAACGGTCCGACCGTTGTGATGAGCAACCCGTATCCAGTGAATGACGAGGGGGTATAAGTAGGCTCAGCCCGAACAGAGTCGCTACCTAGGAGTGTGATCATGGCCCCCCATACGCTCCCGAAGGCCACAGTCCATTTTTTATTGCGTCGAGTAGTCATGATCTGGTTGAACTCCCTGTCTGTGGTCGCCCTAAGCGTGAGCGCGCTGCCATAAGCGACGTGCCGCACCGACTCAACATTGAGAGTGCTTGTGCAAACTACCGAAGCAGATAGGGACTTCAAGCCCAAGGAGACCAAACCGGACGCCTCCTACAGGTGTTCCGGAAACAGAGAAGGTAAATGTTTTGGTTTTTGTGCGCCCAGCCGCGTGCTGGGCACCTTGACGAGAAAACCCCCGATGGCGAGGAACACACCCATCGGGGTTGCTTTACGACTTGGTGAATTAGCTGACTTTGCTTTGTTGCTTGGCAAAAATCGCCGCCATCTCGGGCTCATCCAGATAATCCAGCGTTCGCTCCACCAACAAATGCACGCCGTCAGCCATGCGGCTGAGCGCCAAGGCTACGGAGCGGCGGGAACCGTCCACATCGTCGGCGAGGTTCGCGGCGATGGCGCTGATGGACAGCAAATCTTCCGAGGCATTGGCGAGAAGGGTTTCAGGGTTGATACCCGGGCAGACGCTGAAGAGCTGGCCGTTGCGTTTTGGTGGTTTGGGTTCGGCTGGCGGGAAGTGATGGTCGAGGGCGCGCTCGGCGGCTTCGTTGAGTTTGTTTGAATCGGGGCTTTCGTAGGGGGAGATTGGGTCGGTGTCCGGCGGGTTTGGTGTGACCTTGAACATGATCTTCAATTCCTTGAATGATGCTGACAACACTTCGCCGACTAAACGAAGGGGTGGCAGCTGTACGCAGGTTAGTCGGACCGGGGAATTGAAGAAGCCGGCGCACCCGAAGGTGCCCTACGCACAGCCACCATCAAATGCAGGTAGGAAATACCTGTCTGACAGAAGCTTGTGCAACTTCAATTACCAGCGAGCGACTAAACCCGATCACTGATGAGCAGTGACAGGAACCAAGTTACCGACCGCCCCCAAGGCGCACAAGCCGGCGGATTCTGGCGTAGCCGTAGGCAACAGCGCAAGGTGTTGTAGCTTGCAGGACGTAACCTTGAGGCGTTTTAAACGGTCGTTGTCGAGCGATGTTTAAGCCGTGGAGAAGCAACACCTGAGCTTCCTGAAAATCCTCACCAGACCGAGCATGTTAACGACGGCGAAAGCATGCTTTGCCGTTGCCAAAATCTACCGCGAGGCAGTCAGGCTCGATGGCGAGTCGCAGGTCCTGAAACAGAAGAGACAACTCACCATTGGCGGGTACGGCGTAATCCTTCCAATCCACACGCATCCATCTCATATCAGGCAGGGTAGGAATCCACTCGATTTCGTCCTTTGAGCCTTGAGTGTGCAGGCCGATCTTCTCCAAGGTCCTCGTGGGAGAGTAGGGCAGGGATAATCTCTCTTGCTTCGAATCCGCCCAGACCTGTTGCTTGGTAGAGCCGTCGTCAAATCTCAAGTACACATCGACAGGCGTTATGGCGGGCGTGCTGATTGGATCGAAGTGATAAACCGTGATGAGGTAATTCTTCAGAATTCGACCTTGTTCATCATCGTTCAGATCACGTTGAATTTCGGCCAGTCCCTTTTCTTTACGCGGGGTGAACGCGATAGGCTGGCTTTTCTCTTTTTTCCAGCCGATACCGAACCAGCGGCTATCCGGCGAAACGTCAATCCATTGAGTCGGGCCGGAATCACGGGAGGTCCCAAAGCCTATTTTTGTCAGCGTTCTTTGTGGGTCGTAAGGCAGCCAGAGGTCCGTTGTTTCATTTGACTCCAATAACTGCTGGCTCCCGGGGCCTGCGGAAAACTCAAAATAAAGGTACACAGGATCGATGGCCGGAGGTTTTGGGTGCTGGTCGTATTGCATCTGCAAAATGTAGTGAGTCTGTGCGTAGTTAGCCGTGTCGTTATCGATCTCGTCGTAATTGCCGTGCTGGATTCGATAACTCTCCTCCAATTCAGCCAGGTTCCTTGTTCTGGGCATTTCGAAAGCCAGTTTTTTAGCTGCATGAGGGTCAGCTTCACTTGTTAGCGTCAGCGTATTGCTCTCGATACTCCACGTTCCCTTCGCAGCACCGTTGGCACTCCCGTACGCAGCAGCTGCTGCAAAAGATCCGTCCTTTTGAAGAACCAGCCTAGCGGCCATTTCCATGGCCCCGTACAAATAATAATCCCCCTCTATTGGGCGGGACTCTGCGGCGTTTGCAAAAGGCAGCCACACAAGCGCTGCGAAAAATATTGTTCTTAAATCCATTTGATTCTCTCTCCTTACCAGCTTTCGAACGGGATGCCGAATTTGTCGATGTAGGCTTTGGACTCTTCTGAAAGCGGGCGGTGTTTCCCGTTGGATGTGCCCCCGTAGGGGCCTTTGGGATGGATCGTGCCTTGGACTCGGGTGACTTCGGTCGATTTAAGACAAGGCCCTCCCAACCACACCTTGGCGATTCCTCCTGGCGCCAGGCCGATAGTCAAAAACTTTCGGTAATCGGTTTTCCATTTGCCTACCGCACCGCAATAAGCTGTTTCACCCTTGAGCATGGTGTCCCGCGCAGATTCGGGGATCTCGATGTAGGCTCCGTAGGTCTGCGGTTCTGCCATGGACTGCCAACGTACATAGACCAAACGAGGCAGGTCAGCCCCCGTTACATATCGCCCCTTTCCTGTTGGATCTTTAAACCATCCTTTTGCATCGCCCTTGAAGTGAGCCGGTATGCCTTTGCTCATTGCGCGTGGATACCCCGTAGCCGGTACACCGCTGCCCGCGCGAAGGAACACGCGCTCATTGATATCAACGACACTGGCCGTTTCGATCCAGACTTCCATATAGTCAGGCGAAAAAAAATTGAGGCTCCACGCGTCATAAGGTAGTGATCTGCTCCCGACAGAGGCACATCCTCCCAACAACACAAATAGCAGCGCAAAGCCGGACTTAAACAAGGGTGAGCACCTATGCATTGGGATGCACCATACGCTTAAAGTTTTCGGCAGGTCGATTAATAAACACGACGTTCAGATCGCTGTTGTTCCAGCCTTTGGCAGCATTCCAGTTGGCAGACAGATGGATGTAGCGGCGGTAGAGCAACTCCTCTTCGTCGAGGCTCAGGCTCGTGCGGCGAGTGGCGCCTAACGCGTAAGCCATCAGTTTTTCGGCAATCGATTTCAGCTCCGTCGGTAATGCGTACGTTTGATCCTCTTCGTCAATAACCTTGAACGGGACGTCGTGCCTGGCCCCCAACTCGCGCATGATTCGCAGGTAAACCAACGCCAGATCGTTGCGGACAGTCCGCTCGCTGTGGACCGCTGCATAAGCATTTTTCGATTTGGATCTGTCGCCTTTTACGTTGCCAGTCATCTCCACCGCCCAGGTTTTCACCTCCAGTGTTAGCCCATACAGATTGAGTTGATCCTGAAGGCGACCTAGCTCTTGCTCAGCCCAACGATAGGCGGTTGACGCTGTGGAAGGCACGTGAAGTTCCATGTCGCGGCTACAGCGCGGCTTGCTAAGCAGAACTCGTTCAACGATGTTCGGAAGATATCCGCCACCCAAGTCAGAGTGAACGCCGGGCAGCACAGTATCCGCAACCCCGGCGCTATTGAGTGAGAAGTTATGGCGACGCTCATCCCGCGCCACCAAATGCACGACCTTTTTTGCCACATCGGGCGCCAGATACAAGTTAACACCGGGGTTGTTGGCGTCGTGGACGCTAAAGTCACCGTCAGCCATGCTGCCTATTGCGGCAGCGGTGTCGAAAATGCCGATAAAGTTGATGGAGACATCGGTGTTGGTGCGCCAGGAAAACTCCTCGGCAAACAACATCGCATTGGCGGGTAGCAGCGCTGCCAATGGACTCCTCTCTCCTTTCTGTACTTCATTGGCAAAGTGCCGCGCAGCTGCGGCCCCCCTACTGAAGCCGAAAATATCGAATTCAATACGCTCAACTTTTCGGTCAGGATTCATTCGTTGAAACCTTTCTATCCCTTCAAGAATGAGTGAAGGACTTTGCTTAACTCTTGCCAATACACCGTGTGCA
Organism: Pseudomonas sp. NPDC098740; assembly: GCF_044760065.1. Classification (NCBI taxonomy): domain Bacteria; kingdom Pseudomonadati; phylum Pseudomonadota; class Gammaproteobacteria; order Pseudomonadales; family Pseudomonadaceae; genus Pseudomonas; species Pseudomonas sp. NPDC098740. Next base: position 58,812 of record NZ_JBIWAM010000013.1, read on the forward strand.
CCCACGCCGGTTGCTAGTGAAAAAGGTGAATCCTGTTCACCACTGCTGGTACCGATGCCATCCAGATAAACCGGGATGTACCCTATGATTTCGCCATCAGCCAATAGTCGCTCACTGTCATTGGTGTACAGCTCATACAGCTTCGCCACATTACTCGTGTCATTCCCATAACTGCTGTCCGGCGTGTTCCCCTGAGCGTCATACCCATGCACCTGACAAAACTGCCGAATATCCTCAGCCTCCTCCAGCAGATTCACATCCCGCGCATAGCACCCAGCAACCATCTCACTGTTGGATCGGTTGTTCCCGGTGCCATCAAAAAACACGCCAATCCGCAAAGTAATCCCTTCCTCTTCGACTTCTTCCTCCTCTTCCTCCAGCTCATCCGATTCATTTTCTTTTGATGGCTCAGGCGCGACGGACACCAACAAGCCCGCCGCAGCCCCCTGCAGTAATGTATGTGCAGCCGTACCCGGCGCTGGAGAACCGCCGACCTCAATCGCGCTACTACTGAAAATACCGTCGGAGTTGAGCACGATGTGTTGATCGCCGACCTTTATGGAAAGGCTCTCACCCGCATCTATCACAAGGTGCGCGCCTGCCTTGATGTGCATGTGCTGACCGGCTTCGATAACCAGCGTTTTCTCAGATTTTATGTGGCTGTCGCCAGAGACATGCAGGTAGTCGTTGCCGCTTACCCGGATTTTTCGATCCGACGTGATAGTGAGGTGCTCTTCAGATCCCAGCACCGTAATACGGTCGCCCTTGATGGTGACTCGACTCTCATTGCCCACTTCCAGCCGGCTGTCGTTTCCAACCTCCTGCTCCATATCCCGCTGAGCACGCAGGTGGATCAACTCATCGCCAGCGCGATCTTCCATCGACAGTTCGTTGTAGCCACCCGTAGTGGGGGAGCTGTGGGTTCGAAGTACGGTTTTGGTTTTATTTTCAGGCAATGAGTAGGGCGGTGGCGTGACCTTGTTGATCAGGCAACCGGTTATCAATGGATTATCGGGATTGCCCTCGATGTAGGTAACGAGGACTTCCATCCCGATACGCGGAATGATCACCGTGCCAAAGTTATCGCCCGCCCAGCTGGACGCTACCCGCAGCCAGCAACTGCTGTTTTCGTTGTTGCGTTTAGACCGGTCCCAGAAAAATTTGACTTTCACGCGCCCGTATTCGTCGCAGTAAATCTCTTCACCGACAGGCCCGGTGACGCGGGCGGTCTGGCAATTCAGCAGGAGCCTTGGTGCCGGCATCGGTGGCCGATAAAACACATCCCAGGGAATTGCACTGAAGCTGTTGCGGTAGCCCTGAACAAAGCCTTCCTCAGGTTCGGTCGCACTGGTGGCGAACTCCTGGAGCACTTGAGGCTGCTTCCCGGAGTGGGTCACGCTTAGCAGCAGCCATAGATCGTTGTGCGTTTCGTGTGGGCATTTCGTCAGGTCGAAAAAGTGGCCGCTGCGCAGCGTGGGCTGGTCGCTTTTGCCTTCCGCCAACTGATAATCGACTCGGTGCCGTTCCAGTGCCTGCCGGGCAAGTTCTTTGCCGCGCTTTTCGCTCTCTAATGGCAGCGGGTAACTATAGTCTTCGAGCTTGGGGTCGAACTCAGCAGTAAAGCGACTTTCCAGCAACGCGTTCGGACGTTTCAGGTCGTAGTCACGGCGGGTCACCACGCTGGGGCGGGTTTTGAAACCCATGGAAAACTGGCTGACGACCGGATGCTCTGCCACCATGCCGGAGTCTTGCTGATACGGCGTTTCGCCCAGTTTGGGGAAGTATGTCTGGTCATCGGTAAACACCAGTACATGGCCTTCCAGGGAATGCTGGTGATGCCACGTAATGCCTTCCTCGGCGCAGAGCCGCTGGACGAACTCCAAATCATTTTCCCGGTATTGAGTGCAGTATTCGCGCGCGGGACCTGTTTTGACGTGGAAGGTAAAGGCATCGGCCTGAATGCCGTGCCCCTTGAGGACCTGATCGATGATTTGCGGCACCGTCTGACCCTGGAAAATTCTCTGATCCTGGCTGAACTGCAAATAATGCAGTGCCGGCACCAGGTTCACGCGATAGCGGGTCAGGCGTTTACCAGCATCACCTGCGGACACACCTTCGATGTGTCCGTGAATACCTTCGCCGTCCAGGCCGAATTGCAGAAATGCAGGTTGGTGAAGCAGTGTCTCCAGATCGATATCCGGGTACTCGCTGACCAGATCGACGCTGATTGAGTACAACGCGCTGATGGTTTCAGTGCCTTCAAAGGCCAGCACTTTAAAGTCGTTGCGCACCGTCGGGATTACGAGGGTGAATTGAGGGGCATTAGCAGATGCGAACACGCGCTTATCCTTTTGCTTTTTTAGCTCGTCCTTAAGCTGAGAGAGAAAAATCGCGATGCCCGAGCAGTGCCTGGCCCGAGCAGATCGCCAAAATGCCGTGCACGCTAACAAGGCATCCAAAGTATTGATGTAGGAGGGGTCTTGAAGCCCGGTATGAAATTTCCGCGATACCGAAAGTTCCATTTTGGAACTTTGTTTGAAACATAAAAATGCCATCACAATGATGGCACTTTTCTTATTGGCTGTTGTCGCGCGTCGTTTAATTCATGGATATCGGTAACATTTCGGAATGCTCCTACATTCATCATTTTGTATTTTTGGCATGATTCGCGTCCGCCTCAGGGAGCGAATCGACAATGAATACGGCATTTATTAAGGTGGAGGGGCTGATGGCTCTATCTCAGTGGTTTCAGGCCATTAGGTCGAGCGATGAATTGTTAAACGGATATCAGGGATCCCCCTGCTACATATAGGGACATCTCCTACGAGATAAAAACACACTTCGTCTTGTTGTTTAATCAGATGCTTGCTAGTGGCCATCATTGTGATTACGATGCGCGCACTTGAAAGAGCACGAACTCAATTGGATGAGACTCATCGCAGCTCTTTGATTCTGTCTCGCGTCATTGGAACTCCAATGGGCGTATGACTGTAATCCTAATTAAAGGCCATGGATGTCCTACTCAAGCAAACTTTCCGCTCATTACCTCGAACTCGCAAAAGCCTCTGTTTCCAAAGAGAATTTCGCGGGCGAGGACGTTCGCTTTTCGAGCGAATATGAGGCATTGGAAAGCGAGCTGGGCAAAGCCCAATCCATGCACGAAAGCGGTCAGATCGACTGGCTGAAAATCCGCGAAAACAGTGAAAACCTGCTGCGCACCCAGTCCAAGGACTTGCGGGTTGGTGCCTGGCTGACCTGGGCCCTGTACCAGCGCGAATCCTTCCAGGGGCTGCTGGCCGGCCTTGGACTTCTGCACCACCTGTGCGAGAACCACTGGGCCGAGGTTCATCCCAATAAGGCCCGCACCCGCTCCGCTGCCATCAGTTGGTTGGTACCGCGTCTTGAGCAGGTGCTGACCGAAAACGTCGCGATCAAAGAGCAGTTGCCGATGTTCCGGCGGCTGGTCGAACACCTTGAAGGTCTCGATGCCGCTTGCACCGAGCACTTGGGCGACGATGCGCCGTTGCTGCTACCGATCTCCCGCCGCTTGAAAAACATGGTTCAGCGCGCCGCCGACAACCAGCCCGAACCGGGTGTAGTGGGTGCCGCGGTGGCCCAGGTCAAACAAGCCGCCACGCAGCTGTTCACCCCCGGCGCACCGATCGACAACGAGAAAGAAGCCCACAAGGCCCTGCGCGCCCAGCAGGAAAACGCCCGTCCGCTGTGTGCCTGGTGGCTCAAGCAGAAAGCCACCGACCTGCGCGCCCTGCGCCTCAATCGCACATTGTTGTGGCTACCGATCGACGCGGTGCCCGAGCGCAACGCCGAGCAGATCACCGTTCTGCGCGGTTTGCCAGCCGACAAGCTCAAGGCCTACCAGGACCGTTACGACCAGGCCAAATACGCCGATCTGCTGGTGGAACTGGAGGCGAGCCTGGCGAAGGCGCCGTTCTGGTTCGATGGCCAGCGAATGGTTTGGGAGTGCCTCCAGGGGCTCAACGCCGAGATGGCAATGCGCGAAGTGGAAATCCACTTCGCGCTTTTGATTCAGCGCCTGCCCGGCATCATCGAATTGCGTTTCCACGACGGCGCCCCGTTTGCCGATCCGGCCACCCGCGCCTGGGTCAGCGCCCACGTCATGCCACATCTGCAAAGCGCCAGTGCGCCGCGCAAGGTCGAAGTCGCCGACAGTCAGCCAGCCTGGGAAGTGGCCCTGGAAGAAGTCCTGCCGATCCTGCGCAAGGACGGCCTCAAGGCCGCCGTGCAGATCCTCAAGCAAGGCCTGCAAAGCGCCCACGGCGGACGCGTCCGATTCTTCTGGCAGTTCGCCCTCGCGCGGCTGTGCTTCATGGCCAAGAAATACGAACTGGCCAGGACCCAGCTCGAAACCCTAGACCAAACATTACAGGACTCAGGCCTGAACGCCTGGGAGCCCGATCTTGCGCTGGAAGTGCTGCATTTACTGCATAGCTGCTGCGAGTTGTTGCCGCAGAACCATGCCGTACGTGAACGCAAGGAAGAGATTTATCGCAGGCTGTGCCACCTCGATCTCGAAGTGGTACTCGAATAGGCCCCAGGGCCACAACCGCAAGGAGAATAGCCATGGCCAAAGAAGGCTCGGTAGCCCCCAAGGAACGCATCAACGTCACTTTCAAACCTGCCACCGGTGGTGCTCAGGAAGAGATTGAACTGCCGTTGAAACTACTGGCAATCGGTGACTACACCCACCGCAAGGACGAACGTAAAGTCGAAGATCGCAAGCCGATCAGCATCGACAAGATGACCTTCGACGAAGTGCTGGCCAAGCAAGAGCTGACCCTGACGTTGAACGTGCCGAACCGCCTTCAGGAAGAGGGCAGCACTGAAGAGCTGGGCGTGCAACTGCGCGTCAACTCGATGAAGGACTTCAACCCGGCCAGCCTGGTCGAGCAAGTGCCTGAGCTGAAAAAACTGATGGAACTGCGCGACGCGCTGGTGGCCCTCAAAGGCCCGCTGGGTAACGCGCCTGCGTTCCGCAAAGCCATCGAAGGCGTTCTCGCCGACGACGAATCCCGCGGTCGCGTACTGGGTGAGCTGGGCTTGAACGCCGCAGCCCAGGACGCCTGAGTCTCCATCAGCCAAGGAAGCCAACACAATGAGCACTAGCGCAGCACAGCAAAAGAACAAAGAGAACGGCGAATACAGCATTCTCGACAGCATCATCGCCGAAACCCGCCTGACGCCGGACGACGAAGCCTACGACATCGCCAAGCGCGGTGTATCGGCCTTCATCGAAGAGTTGCTCAAGCCGCAGAACAACGGTGAGCCGGTCAAGAAGGCCATGGTTGACCGCATGATCGCCGAGATCGATGCCAAGCTCAGCCGTCAGATGGACGAAATCCTGCACCACCCGGCGTTCCAGTCCCTGGAGTCGTCGTGGCGTGGTCTGCAGTTGCTGGTCGACCGCACCAACTTCCGCGAAAACATCAAGATCGAAATCCTCAACGTCTCCAAAGAAGACCTGCTGGACGATTTCGAAGATTCGCCGGAAGTGATGCAGGCTGGCCTGTACAAGCACATCTACACCGCTGAATACGGTCAGTTCGGTGGTCAGCCGGTTGGCGCGATCATCGCCAACTACTTCATGTCCCCAAGCTCGCCGGACGTGAAACTGATGCAGTACGTGTCCAGCGTTGCCTGCATGTCACACGCGCCGTTCATCGCCGCGGCCGGCCCGAAATTCTTCGGTCTGGAAAGCTTCACCGGTCTGCCGGACCTGAAGGATCTGAAGGATCACTTCGAAGGCCCGCAATTCGCCAAATGGCAGAGCTTCCGCCAGTCGGAAGACTCCCGTTACGTTGGCCTGACCGTGCCGCGCTTCCTGCTGCGTAACCCGTACGACCCGGAAGAAAACCCGGTCAAATCGTTCGTGTACAAAGAAACCGTCGCCAACAGCCACGAGCACTACCTGTGGGGCAACACTGCCTACGCGTTCGGTACCAAGCTGACCGACAGTTTCGCCAAATTCCGCTGGTGCCCGAACATCATCGGCCCGCAGAGCGGTGGCGCGGTTGAAGACCTGCCGTTGCACCATTTCGAAAGCATGGGCGAAATCGAAACCAAGATTCCTACCGAGGTTCTGGTTAGCGACCGTCGTGAATACGAACTGGCCGAGGAAGGCTTCATTTCCCTGACCATGCGTAAAGGCTCCGACAACGCGGCGTTCTTCTCCGCAAGCTCGGTGCAGAAGCCGAAGTTCTTCGGCATCAGCGCTGAAGGCAAGGCGGCAGAGCTGAACTACAAGCTCGGCACCCAACTGCCGTACATGATGATCGTCAACCGCCTGGCTCACTACTTGAAAGTGCTGCAGCGCGAGCAACTCGGTTCGTGGAAAGAACGTACCGACCTCGAGCTGGAACTCAACAAGTGGATTCGCCAGTACGTGGCCGACCAGGAAAACCCAAGTGCCGAAGTCCGTGGCCGTCGTCCACTGCGCGCTGCCCAGATCATCGTCAGCGATGTTGAAGGCGAGCCTGGCTGGTACCGCGTCAGCCTGAACGTGCGCCCGCACTTCAAGTACATGGGTGCCGATTTCACCCTGTCGCTGGTTGGCAAGCTGGACAAAGAGTAAGCGGAGCCTAACTCATGACTGGATACGGCAGCCTTTTCGAACGCCTGGGTGGCGACGCGGACAAACGCGTCGGCTGGAGCCGCGAGGTCTCCGCCATGGCGTCCGTGGCTGCCCATCTGGCCAAGATGCTCAGCACCCGTGCGGGCAGCGTGCAAACGCTGTCCGATTACGGGCTACCCGATCTCAATGACATGCGTCTGAGCCTGCACGACTCCCTGAGTCAGGCCCGTTTGGCCATCGAAAATTTCATCGAAGCCTACGAGCCACGCCTGAGCAATGTGCGTGTCATTTCCCTGCCGCGTGACCACGATCAGCTTCGCCTGTCCTTCAGCATCGAAGGCTTGCTGGAAGTTGATGGTTTCAAGCGTCAGGTCAGTTTCGCCGCGCGCCTGGATGGCAGCGGTCAGGTCAAGGTCAACTAAGGAGATTCGTATGTCCGGCAAACCCGCAGCACGTGTATCCGACCCCACCGCTTGCCCGCTCCCCGGTCACGGCACCAACCCGATTGTCGCCGGTTCCGGCGACGTGTTCTTCGACGGCCTCGCGGCCGCCCGCCAAGGCGATGCCTCGGCGTGTGGTGGTGCGATGTCGGGCGGGTTGGCGACGACGGTTTTGATCAACGGGAAACCGGCTGCGACGGTGGATTCCGTCGGGACCCATGGCAACAAGGTTACGGCCGGGTCCGGGACGGTGATTATCGGGAATTCGCATTCGGCGGTGCCGTTTGTTCCGCCGATTCCACTAATGCTTTTTTCTCATTGCCAGCATGTTGTGATGAAGGACCAGGACGGTAATCCATTACAGGGTATTCCGTATCACATCAAGAATGCCAAGGGAGAAGTTGTTTCGGGGCAAACAGATGCGATGGGAAGAACGCAAATGGTTGGAGGTAAGGAAGGCGAGAGCTTTGATTTTCATCCGGCTATCGACGGGGTTTTGCTATGACCGCGGAAGTTCTCTCAAGTTTGTATGTCTCCTCGGTGGCTTTAACTCCAAAAGCTGACCCTCTTGGAAAAGAAGTAGTTTTAAAGGTCTTTTGGCCAACTACGACCTTGTGGTCAGAAGTTGAAATTGCAGCCTATCAGAATGAAGCTCCGATGATTGCGGAAAGGCTGATTAATGAGAGGTATTGGAATAAAGACGGTGAGGTAAGTGATTACAGGTTTACCTGTGAAGATTTTGCGATACGCGTTTTGGTGGAATTTTCCAGTAAGCGGGGGCTGCCGGTAAAACTTAAAACCGGAGTCAGAACTTATAAGAATATGGAAAGCTATAGCCCGGCGGTGCATGACCGATATGCCTCGAATATGTATGGTTTCGCAGAAATGGTTATGTTTACCTACGGTGCCCGTGAGATGCAAAACACGGTAGAAAACACCACGGCAGTAGCAAGTGTCGACGATCTGAAGCCTGGCGACATCCTTGCTCAAGCGCTTGACCGACCGATGATGACAACTGCCCACCATATTCAAATGGCAGTGTCCGTAACCGGTGACCGCATAGATATATGCCAGGGAAATACTGATGCAGCTATTGTGTGGCCGTTTACTTGGGCGGTGAGATTCAAAGGAGAGAATATGGCCGATCCCCAAAGTGGTGGATACGTAGGCCTTCCTATTGAAAAAGGCTACTTCACCAAGGATGTATCTGGCTGGACTTACTATAATCCAGGCAGAGGAGTCGTCAGAGCAGATTTTCTCAAGGCGTTTGAGTTTTATCGCTGGAATTTTGTCGGCTTTAATAAGGAGTGAGCATGGAAGGCTACTTTGCTGGAATGGTGGATAATAATTATTTTGGTTTGTTGGCGATTTTCTGTTTTGTAGTTGGAATTGTCGGGCTTGTTCCAAGTGTTAGGGCTAGAAAATACTATAAAGTTTTGAATTTTTTATGTGTTATGGCGATCCCGGTAATGTACCTGCTGGGTTTGTATTACTTGACGCACCCTAGGGTCTAATGATTGTACTTAAACGTCGCAGGTACGGAGTGTAAAAGTGGGCGCTCGACCCGTTGTTAGTTTCATTGCGAATAAATACACGATGCTTGCCGCTGCATTGGTTGTTAGGCCGCTGGAGCTGTCCCATGACTCCAACTACGACGACCAGCCTCGCCGCTTCACGTTGGGTCCAGGCGAGCGCCGTTCCATCGCCAACTACACGTCGGCAGGAAAGGACGTTGCGGGGCAGATAAGCGGTGGGTACAGCTTGTCGATCAAAACCACCAGCGCCGTCAAAACCATTGATGCGCAGACGTTGCGGGCGGCGTTGGCGAGGGTTGAGAAGGTCGAAGACAACACAGTACGTGCATGGACGATTGAAGACCGTTCGTTTTGCCCAAACGGGGCATCGCAGTGATCTGGGTAAAACGCTTCCTCATGGTGGTGGGATTTCTGGCCTGCATCGCCAGTGTGTTGGTGGTTTTCCGGATGGATTTTTCAAAGGATGAGCCCCGGGTTTTGAGCGAGTACCCCAACGCGAAATGGCGCGGCAAGGTGCTGAGTGCCGACAGGGCCAAGGCTGAACAGACGCGGTGCTGATGAATTTTTTTACAGGATGAAAGGGAAGAGGGATTTTGAGTGATTGATCGTAGCGAAGAATTGTGTGGCGGCGCTTGAGCATGAATAGCCAACGACTGATCGGGTTGGTCGTCCATGGGATGGCCTGCGTGCTCTATATCGTCATGAATGGCTATGCCGTGCCTGTCTACAAACAGCTCGTCGGCGGGCTGACGTCTCGTGGTGTCGCCATCGGCATGGGCATGTACTTTATTTTTTACTTTTTCGTTTTTTTGAATTTTGTTTTGGTCTTCATCCGTCGCCTGGCCATCAAGTTTGGCGTGGCGATTTTCATGATGCTGTCGATCCTGTTTTACATGCTGCCGCAGTATCCCGTTCGCGGCATGGCGTATTGCGCGCTTGCGGGTGGTTTGACAGTTTCCGCGATCCTGGTAACACGCGCCATCGACGCAGCCTTCACCCGCTGGCGTGGGAAACAGGGAGTGGCCAGGTCGTGATCCACATCAAACAGCCTCTGAGCAAAGTGCTGGCTGTGCTCCTGTCGGCAGTCGCGCTTCTTGCCTGGACGACGCCTGTGTTTTCCAGCGCACTGATGTTGCTTATGGACCGGGAGAATTTCATCCCGGCGCAGTCGTCGATCTGGACCTTCGAACCTTATGAAATCAACCAGAGCTCCTCGTCGTACTGGCTCTACGGTGAGGACCGGTCCAACTATTACTACTTCGCCTACACCCCCGAAACACCTTACCGGCTGATCGCCAAAGACAATCAGTGCGCAGGCTTCGACAAGCGGGATGTGCGTACATGGTGCACACCATGATGCCGTGGTTGCGGGTGTGGAAATGGCTCAATCATCTGCTGAGCCTGATCGGTGCGTTGGCCGTCATCGTGGTCGTGACGTTCTGGATCGGTTCGAGCTGGGGCAACTCGACGCCGGTATTGCCCGATCACCCCGATGCGGTGTGGCGCGGTGCGCAGGATGGCGGCTACTTCATCGAGATCACCCAGTCGATGCCGCCGGACTACTTCGTCCAGGTGCGGTACGAGAGCGGCAGTCTCCTCAGAGAAGGCTGGACTCGCTTCTCTACCCCTGACGACAAGCCGTTGACGATGAATCGGGTGAGCGGCGCCGACAGCGATTACCTGTTCATCGATTCATTCGTGCCGATCACCGCGAGCAAGGGAGGGCGTGTTCAGTGAAAATTCGCGCTCGCATGACCCTCAAGGATGGAGCCTTTTGCCCATGATCGATGTATCGGACGAGATGCGCATGTACCTGATGTTCATCGCCGACAGCAATCTGTTCGGCGGCATCGCGATCTTGAGTTTTCTGCTGATTGTTACGGCAATCAGCAAGCGACTGCGCCAATCATGGCTGCATCGCGCGCTGACTTTCATGGTCCTGATATCGCTGGTGGCCATCGAAATCGCCGGCAGTTGCTACTCATCGGTGCCTCCCGCATGAACATGCCGGCGCGCATCATCTGCTGCCTGTTGATCCACAGTGTTTTCTGTGTGGGTTACACGTTTCTGAATAACTTCGCGGCCGACTGGTACATCTCGACCTACGGCGGCTTGACCTCCCGTGGCGTGAACATTCGTCTTGCCAGCAAATTCCTCTACGAGTTTTTTCTCGTCTTCAACGCGGTGCTGGCGCTGATTCCTGTGCTACGTGTGAAGTTGATCCTGTGGGCGATCTGGGTGGGGCTGATTCTCTTGTGGATGCTGCCGGATCATCCGTTGCGGGCGCTGCTCTATGGCATTGGCCAAGGGACATTCACCTTGACGGCGATCCTTCTCGGCACCGGGCTGGATGGCTGGTACAAGCGCAAGTTTGCAGGCGCCAAAGCCTCGAAGCTCGCGTCGGGGGCCGACCATGCTTAGCCGCGCGCAACTGAGTTTCTTCATGGTTGCCTTGTGGTGGCCATTGCTGGCGGTGCTGGCGATTTTTTCCTATGGCCTGTGGATTGGCGAGTACTCCACGTTCGATTCATCCGAGACTCATTGGGTGTACCTGTTGTGGTGGGGCATCCCCGGGCTGTTGATGTTTTCGCTGTGGACTTCTCGATCCGCCAAGAGCCGAAACGAGCAACAAGCGCTGCGGATGGTCTGGTTGGCGCCGTTGAAGTTCATTCCGTTCTACGCCGTGCCATGGATGCTTTATGGCTTGTTCAGTCTGGTCGCCGGGCAGCTCAGTGACTCTTACATGGCCTACGGCTGGATCCTGATCGTGCCGTACCTCCTGATCGGCGGCTACGTCTGTGCGGGTCTGACGGTTGCGCTCTACAGGACGTTTTTTTCATGAGATTCAATACCAGGCAGGTAACCCGTGTCGTTTAACCACTACTACCAAAGCGAACTCACCGCACTTCGCCAGTTAGGTCGTCGATTCGCCGAGCGTAGCCCGGCGTTGGCGCCTTTCCTGGGTCAGGCCGGGCGGGATCCGGACGTGGAGCGGTTGCTGGAAGGCTTTGCGTTTCTGACCGGCCGCTTGCGTCAGAAGCTCGACGACGAGTTGCCAGAGCTCAGCCATTCGCTGATGCACCTGCTGTGGCCCAACTACATGCGCCCGCTGCCGGCGTTCAGTATTTTGCAGTTCGATCCGTTGAAGCGATCGGGGCCTGCGTTGATGGTCGAGCGCGACACACCGGTTGAGAGTGTGCCGATCGATGACGTGCGTTGCCGTTTCCGTACCTGCTACCCGACCGAAGTCTTGCCGCTGGATCTGGCTGCTCTGACGTATTCGGTGAAAGGCGATGGTTCGCTGTTGAGCCTGCGTCTGGAGATGAGCGCTGACGGCCACCTCGGTGAGCTGGAGCTGAGTTGTCTGCGTCTGCACTTCGCCGGTGAGCGCTACATCAGTCAGATGCTGTACCTGAGCCTGTTGCGCAACCTGGAAGGCATCGAGCTGATCCCTCTGGACGGCGCCGGCAAGCCCATTAATGGCGTCAACGGCATGCCGATGGCGTTCAAGATGCCGGGCGACCGTGTGCAACCGGTGGGGTTTGCCGAAGAAGAAGCGCTGATCCCGTATCCGCTGAACACCTTCCGTGGCTACCGCTACCTGCAGGAATATTTCGCCTTCCAGGACAAATTCCTGTTCGTCGATGTCAACGGTCTGGACCTGCTCAAAGCCCTGCCGGAAGACACGCTGAAGCAGATGCGCGGCCTCGAGTTGCGCTTCGATATTCGCAAGAGCGGCATCATGCGCATGCGTCCGACGCTGGACAACGTGAAGCTGTACTGCACGCCCATCGTCAACCTGTTCAAGCACGACGCACTGCCGATCCGCCTCGATGGAAAACAGGACGAATACCTGCTGCTGCCCGCCGAATACGACCTGGAAAACTGCGGTGTGTTTTCGGTGGAAACCGTAACCGGCTGGAAACCCGGCGGCCTCGGTTATCAGGAGTACGTGCCGTTCGAATCGTTTGAGCACGACCCGAGTTTCGACGTGCCTAACAGCCGTCCGCACTACAGCATTCGCCAGCGTTCGTCCTCGTTGCACGACGGCCTCGACACTTACCTGAGCTTCGGCATCCGTCACACCGAAGCCCACGAAACCCTGTCGATCGAGCTGATGTGCACCAACCAGAACCTGCCGCGCAAGCTCAAGCTCGGCGACATCTGCATGGCCTGCGAAGAGACGCCGGAGTTCCTCAGTTTCCGCAATATCACCCCGGCCACGCCCAGTTATGCGCCGCCGCTGAACCGTGACTTCCTCTGGAAGCTGATCAGCAACATGTCGCTTAACTATCTGTCGCTGGCCGACGTCAATGCGTTGAAGGTGATTCTCGAAACCTACGACCTGCCGCGCTACTACGACCAACACGCTGAAAAAGTCAGCAAGCGCCTGCTGGGCGGGCTCAAGTCGATCAAGCACCAACACGTCGACCGCTTGCACCGAGGGTTGCCGGTACGCGGGTTGCGCACCGAGCTGACCATCGACCCGGAAGGGTATATCGGCGAGGGCGACCTGTTCGTTTTCGCTTCGGTTCTTAACGAGTTTTTCGCGCTCTACGCCAGTCTCAACTCGTACCACGAGCTGCGGGTAAAAAGCACACAGGGAGAGGTGTACCAATGGACACCACGTATGGGTCTGCAACCCCTGCTTTAAGCGGGCTGACCCGGGTAATACGCGAGTACTCGCTGTTTCAGGCCGTGCTGTTGGTAGTTGACCGGCTGCGCGAGGCGCACCCGTACCTGAGCGAAGACGATCTGTACGACCAGCTGGAATTCCAGGCCAATCCGAGCCTGGGTTTCCCCGGCAGTGACGTCGATCGCGTGGAGTTTTTCGAAGAGCACGGGCAGATGCGCGCGCGTCTGCGTTTCAACCTGATCGGCCTGGTCGGTTCCGGCTCGCCGCTGCCGGCGTTCTACGGCGAACAGGCCCTGGGCGATAGCGAAGACGGCAACCCGACCCGCAACTTCCTCGACCTGTTCCACCATCGCCTGCAACGGCTGATGCTGCCGATCTGGAAAAAATACCGCTACCGAGCAAGCTTCCAGAGCGGCGCCCTCGACCCGTTTTCGTCGCAGCTGTTTGCGTTGATCGGCCTCGGTGGCGAAGAGATCCGCAGGGCCCAGGAACTGAACTGGAAACGCCTGCTGCCGTACCTCGGCTTGCTCAGCTTGCGGGCGCACTCGGCGGCGCTGATCGAAGCGGTGCTGCGTTACTACTTCAAGCATGCCGAATTGACCATCGAGCAGTGCATCGAGCGCCGCGTCGAAATCCTCGACGAGCAGCGCAATCGTTTGGGCCGCGCCAACAGCCTGCTCGGCGAAGACCTGGTGCTGGGCGAACACGTGCGCGACCGCAGCGGCAAGTTCCGCATCCATATCCGCGAACTCGACTGGCAACGCTTCCACGAATTCCTGCCGATTGGTTTCGGCTACCAGCCGCTCTGCGCGCTGGTGCGGTTCACCCTGCGTGACCCGCTCGATTACGACATTCGCCTGGTGCTACGCCAGGAAGAAATCCGCGAACTGCGCATCGGTGAGCAGAACGCCTGTCGCCTGGGATGGACCAGTTGGCTCGGCCGCGAAAAAGCGGACGGCGTGGTGACCCTGGGCAGCAAAATTCATTAAGGACGTGAGACCTATGATCAACGTAGACCTGCAACAACTTATCCAGGCGCTGGACGCCGAAACCCGTCGTGACCTGGAAAGTTCGGCCGAACGCTGCGTCGCCCGTGGCGGCAGCAAGATCCTCGTCGAAGACTTGCTGCTGGGCTTGCTGGAGCGCCCGCAAGGCTTGCTCGCACGCGCGCTGCAAGACGCCGAAGTGGATGCCGGTGAGCTGAGCGCCGCGTTGCAATCGCGGGTCGAGCACAGCGCTTCGCGCAACCCGGTGTTCGCCCCGGAACTGGTGCAGTGGCTGCAAGACGCGTTGCTGGTGGCCAACCTTGAACTGGGCCAAAGCCAGGTCGAGCAAGCCGCGTTGATCCTCGCGTTGCTACGCAATCCGATGCGCTACGCCGGCAGCCGCTACCAGTCGTTGCTGGCCAAGCTGAACATCGAACGCCTGAAAGAATTCGCCCTGTCGCAGAAAGAACAGCCGGCCTCGGGTAAGCCGGCCGTGCCCGGCGAATCGCTGCTGGAGCGCTTCACCCACAACCTGACCCAACAGGCCCGCGACGGCAAACTTGACCCGGTGTTATGCCGCGATGGCGCGATCCGTCAGATGGTCGACATCCTCGCCCGTCGCCGCAAGAACAACCCGATTGTGGTTGGTGAAGCTGGCGTCGGTAAAACCGCCATCGTCGAAGGCCTGGCCTCGCGCATTGCGGCCGGTGAAGTGCCGCAAGTATTGAAAGGCGTTGAGCTTCTGTCGCTGGACATGGGCCTGTTGCAGGCCGGCGCCAGCGTCAAAGGTGAATTCGAGCGTCGCCTCAAAGGCGTGATCGATGAAGTCAAAGCCTCGCCGAAACCAATCATCCTGTTCATCGACGAAGCCCACACACTGATCGGCGCGGGTGGCAACGCCGGCGGTTCCGACGCGGCCAACCTGCTCAAGCCAGCCCTGGCCCGTGGCGAGTTGCGCACCATCGCCGCCACCACCTGGGCGGAGTACAAGAAGTACTTCGAAAAAGACCCGGCCCTGGCCCGTCGTTTCCAACCGGTGCAACTGCACGAACCGACCGTCAGCGAAGCGGTGACCATCCTGCGTGGCCTGGCTCAGGTCTACGAGAAGAGCCACGGCATCTACCTGCGCGATGACGCGGTGGTAGCGGCGGCCGAGTTGTCTGCTCGCTATCTCGCGGGCCGTCAGCTGCCGGACAAAGCCGTCGACGTGCTCGACACCGCCTGCGCTCGCGTGCGCATCAGCCTCGCCGCTGCCCCGGAAAGCCTCGAACGCCTGCGTGGCGAACTGGCTGAAGGTGGTCGTCAGCGTCAGGCTCTGCGCCGTGATGCCGAGGCCGGTCTGCTGATCGATCACGAAGCGCTGGACGCTTTGGAAGATCGCCTGGCTGCCGCCGAAGATGAAATGGTCGCCCTCGAAACCCTCTGGACCGAGCAGAAAGAACTGGCCGAGCGCCTGCTGGATCTGCGTCAGCAATTGGCCAAGGCGCGCGAAGCTGCCGCAGTCGAGCCCACTGTCACGGTTGAAGAAGATGCCGAAGGCACCGTGATCGAAACTCTCGAAGTGCCTGCGAACGATGTCGCATCCCTTGAGGCAGCGCTGCACGAAACCCACCGCGCCCTGACCGAGCTGCAAGTCAAAGAGCGTCTGGTGAGCTTCGAAGTCTGCCCGCGTCTGGTGGCGGAAGTGATCAGCGCCTGGACCGGCGTGCCATTGGCCCAACTGGCCCGTGAGCACAACGCCAAGGTCGCGAGCTTCGCCACCGACTTGCGCACCCGCATCCGTGGTCAGGAACAAGCCGTTCACGCACTGGACCGCTCGATGCGCGCCACCGCTGCCGGCCTGAACAAACCCGATGCGCCGGTCGGCGTGTTCCTGCTGGTCGGCCCGAGCGGCGTCGGCAAGACCGAAACCGCGCTGGCCCTGGCGGACTTGCTGTACGGCGGTGATCGTTTCATCACCACCATCAACATGTCCGAGTTCCAGGAGAAGCACACCGTCTCGCGCCTGATCGGCGCGCCGCCGGGCTACGTCGGTTATGGCGAGGGCGGCATGCTCACCGAAGCCGTGCGGCAGAAGCCGTACTCGGTGGTTCTGCTCGATGAAGTCGAGAAAGCCGACCCGGACGTGCTGAATCTGTTCTACCAAATCTTCGACAAAGGCGTGGCCAACGACGGCGAAGGGCGCGAGATCGATTTCCGCAACACGCTGATCCTCATGACTTCAAACCTGGGCAGCGACCGTATCGCCGAGCTCTGTGAAAACGGCGCGCGGCCGTCGGCCGAAGTTCTTGAAGAAACCATCCGCCCGGTGCTGAGCAAACACTTCAAACCGGCGCTGCTGGCGCGCATGCGCGTCGTGCCTTACTACCCGGTCGGCGGCCCGGTGCTGCGCGAGCTGATCGAAATCAAACTCGGTCGTTTGGGCGAGCGCCTGAACCGTCGTCAGTTGGATTTCACTTACTCGCAAGACCTCGTCGATCACCTGGCCGAACGCTGCACCCAGAGCGACAGTGGCGCGCGCCTGATCGACCATTTGCTCGACCTGCACGTGCTGCCGCTGGTGGCCGACCGCTTGCTCGATGCGATGGCCACGGGCGAAAGCCTCAAGCGTGTCCACGCGACGCTCGACGGCAACGCCAGCGTGACGTGCGAGTTCGCCTGAGGTGGGTGTGATGTTCACTCAAGTGCCGCAACCGCTGGTCTATGCCGAAGCCTTGCTGGCGCAATTCGCCAGCTTGTCGCGCGCGGCGGACGGTGCTGCGCTGCTGGGTGACTTCGTGCGCGGGTTGGCCGAGCTCAGCGGTTGCGAGTTGACGCAGCTGTACCTGCTGGACGCGACTCACACGTGCCTGGGGATGAACGCCGAATGCCTCAACGGCATCCTGCAACCGCGGGAAGCGGCGAGCCTGCCGGCGGATTACAACGGTGAACAACTGCTGCAATTCGCCCTGTGCCAGAACCGCGTGGTGTGTCTCAGCGAGCTGAGCGGCAGCCTGCACGAAACCAGTTTCCTGCCGCCCCAGGCCACGCCTTGGCAGTCGCTGCTGTGCGTGCCGCTGGTCAATCAGCAGAAGGCCGTCGAGGGCTTGCTGCTGTGCGCCAGTCGCCGGCACATCGACCTGCAAGGCTTCGCCGATTCCCTCGGGCAACTGGGTTCGTTCGTGCTCGGCCAGCTGCATTTGCTGCAACGCTTGCGTCAGCCAACCGGTGATGCGCGACCAGTGAAGGCCAGCGTCCCGAGCGCCAGCGGTTACGGTTTGATCGGCAAGAGTTCGGCCATGCGCCAGACCTATTCGCTGATCAGCAAAGTCCTGCACAGCCCGTATACCGTGCTGCTGCGCGGCGAAACCGGCACCGGCAAGGAAGTGGTGGCGCGGGCGATTCACGATTGCGGCCCGCGTCGTTCTCAGGCGTTCATCGTGCAGAACTGCGCGGCGTTCCCCGAAAACCTGCTGGAAAGCGAACTGTTCGGCTACCGCAAAGGTGCGTTCACCGGTGCTGATCGCGACCGCGCCGGGCTGTTCGATGCGGCCAACGGCGGCACCTTGCTGCTCGATGAAATCGGCGACATGCCGTTGTCCCTGCAAGCCAAGCTGTTGCGGGTTCTGCAGGAGGGCGAGATTCGCCCACTGGGTTCCAACGACACCCACAAGATCGACGTGCGCATCATCGCCGCGACTCACCGTGATTTGGCGGTGCTGGTCAGCGAAGGCAAATTCCGCGAGGACTTGTACTACCGCCTCGCGCAATTCCCGATCGAGTTGCCGGCCTTGCGTCAGCGCGAAGGCGACATTCTCGACCTGGCCCGGCACTTCGCCGACAAGGCGTGCTCGTTCTTGCAGCGCGATGCGGTGTGCTGGTCCGATGCGGCGCTGGATCATCTGTCCGGTTACACCTTCCCCGGCAACGTGCGTGAACTCAAAGGCCTGGTCGAACGCGCGGTGTTGCTGTGCGAGGGCGGTGAGTTGTTGGCCGAACATTTCTCTCTGCGCATGGAAGCCATGCCGGATGACAGCAGCGGCCTGAACCTGCGCGAACGCCTGGAGCATGTCGAACGCAGAATGTTGCTCGATTGCCTGCGCAAAAACGACGGCAACCAGACCCTCGCCGCCCGCGAACTCGGGCTGCCACGCCGCACGCTGCTGTACCGCCTCGGGCGCCTGAATATCAACTTGGGTGATTTCGATGGCTAGGCAAACGACCGTCGACTTCACCTCATCCGCTTCTAGCAGCGCCGCCCAAACGGGTCGGCGCTTTGTACTTTGTCTACCCCTGGAGACCCTCTGATGTCTGTTCGTCACTGGCAAGCCGTCCTGCTGACCCTCGTCGTTCTATGCGGCCTCGGCGGCTGTAGCGGCAATTACAAATACAACGACAACACCTATCGCCCATTGGGTGATCCGCAGGCGGTCAATCGCGGCAAGTGACCGCAAGGAGTATCACCATGGAACTGGTTTTCGAAATGCTCAACACCAAGCAGTTCGTGCCCACGGATTTGTGCCAGAAGACCTTCAAACAGGCCGGTGGCGTGATCGGTCGGGGTGAGGATTGCGACTGGATCATCCCGGACCGCAAGCGTCACCTGTCCAACCATCACGCGTTGATCAGCTACCGCGAAGGCACGTTTTTCCTGACCGATACCAGCAGCAACGGTATCCAGGACAGCGAAAGCGGCGCACGCCTGCGCAAGGGCGAAGCGATGCGCATCGAGCACGGCAGTGTCTACGTGCTGGGTGACTTCGAGATCCGTGCGCGGCTGGTGCGCGACCCGGCGACCTTCGATGTCGAAGTCGGCCGTCCGCAAGCGGCGGGCAGCATCATTCCGGACGATGCGTTTCTCGATCTCGACCCGCTCAATGCCCTCGATCAGCAAGAGCGCGTGTATTCGGAAATCGACGAACTGATCTCCCCGAGCACGACCCTCTCAGACACCCGTCAGCGCGCCGACTATGCGCGCATCGACATGGAAAGCCTGATGGTGCCGGAGCTGATCAACGCCCCGGCAGAGCCAGCCCCCGCGCCACCGCCGAAAGCGGTCGAGCGTCAGAGTGAAGGTTTCTGGGAGCACTTCGGCGCGGCACTGGGCGTGGACCTCAAAGGCCTCGACCACGACGCCCGCGAAGCCCTGGCGCTGAATGCGGCACGCCTGCTCAAGCAGAGCGTCGGCGGCTTGCAGCAGAGCCTGCGCACCCGCAGCGAACTGAAAAACGAACTGCGTCTGGCCCAGACCACCGTGCAAGGCACTAACAAAAACCCGCTGAAATTTGCCGTCGATGCCGGCGAAGCGCTGGGCATTTTGTTGCAGCCGAACAAGCCGGGCCAGTTGCCGGCCGAGCAGGCGATCTCCCGTGCATTCCGCGATTTGCAGGCGCATCAGGTCGCTCTGTTGACCGCTAGCCGTGCGGCGGTTCGCGGCACGCTGGAGCACTTCTCGCCACAGCAATTGACCCTGCGATTCGAGCGCGACAACAAGCCGTTGCTCGCAACGTCTGGCAGTCGCTGGAGAGCTTACGGTCGTTATCACCAGGCCCTGCGTCAGGACGATGACTGGAGCGAGCGCCTGCTGGCCCGCGACTTCGCTCAGGCCTACGAAGAACAGATCCGCCTGATTTCCACCCTTCACACCGACCACCAAGGATGATGCGCATGTCTCGCTGCTCGACCGCTTTTTTCAAGACGCTGATGGCGTTCGCGGCCCTGGTGCTGCTGGCCGGTTGCTCGTCACTGTCGCCGTATTCCCATGTCACCAAGCTCAACCTGAAGCTGACCGCCAGCGATCAACTGAACCCGGACCTCAACGGGCGTCCATCGCCGATCGTTGTGCGTTTGTTCGAGCTCAAGCATCCGGTGACGTTCGAGAACGCTGATTTCTTCAGCCTGTACGAGCGCGCCAAGGAATCCCTGGCCCCGGACCTGGTGGCCAGCGAAGAAATTGAACTGCGTCCAGGTGAAACCGTGGAGATGAAACTCAGCGTGGAGGAGGGCAGTCGCTACGTCGGCATCCTCGCCGCCTACCGCGATCTGCCGGAAACCAAATGGCGCTACACGGTGCAAGTCACCCCGGTGGAAGTCACCGACGCTGATCTGACCCTCGACCAGGCCGGTATTCGCAACAGCAACGAAACGCTCGCCAAGGCGGATGACTGATCATGAATTCCCATAAAGTGATTTGGCAGGAAGGCATGCTGCTGCGCCCGCAGCACTTCCAGCACAACGATCGCTACTACGACCACCAGATGAAGACCCGCACTCAGTTGCTGGGCAGCTACACCTGGGGCTTCCTGAACCTGGACATCGACTTGCAGTTCCTCAACATGGGCAAACTGGTGATCAGCCAGGCCTCGGGGATTCTGCCGGACGGCAGCCTGTTCGAACTCGGCGGCAACACCGAACCGTTGGCGCTCGACGTGCCGCCGAACACCGGTCATACGCCGATCTACCTGGCGCTGCCGCTGGTCACCGGTAACCACATCGAGTCGCGTCGTCCGGAGCAGTCCGACGTGCTGGCGCGCTACACCGCGTACGAAGCAGAAGTCGCCGATTCCAACGCCGGCGACGATTCTGCCAGCCAGGTCAGCTGCGGCCGCCCGGACTTCAAACTGTTGCTCGGCGAGCAGCAGAGCGACCAGGCTTACGTGAAACTGAAGATCTGCGAAGTGCTCGACACCACGCCCGACGGCGTGATCAGCCTCGACCCGGATTTCGTGCCGACCTACATTCAGGCGCATTCGTCCAGCTACCTGCTGTCGTGTCTGAAAGAAGTGATCAGCATGCTCGGCCACCGTGGCGACACCATCGCCGAGCGCATCCGCTCGAATGGCAAAGTCGGTGGCGCGGAAGTCGGCGACTTCATGATGCTGCAACTGATCAACCGCACCGAACTGCTGCTGCGCCACTACCTCGGCCTGGAACAGGTTCACCCGGAAGAGTTGTACCGCACGCTGCTGACCATGCTCGGCGATCTGGCGACCTTCTCCAGCGACAGCAAACGTCCGCGTCTGGACAGCCGTTACCAGCACAGCGACCAGGGCGCGAGTTTCCGCAAACTGATGGAAGCGATTCGTCAGGTGCTGTCGATGGTGCTTGAACAGCACGCCATCGAACTGGTCCTGCAAGCGCGCCAGTACGGGATCATCGTCTCGCCGTTGCACGACCACAAACTGCTGGGCTCGGCCTCGTTCGTGCTCGCCGCCAGTGCCAACTGCGACTCCGAAGAACTGCGCCATCGCTTGCCGGCGCACCTCAAGGTCGGCCCGGTGGAGCGCATTCGCCAACTGGTCAACCTGCATCTGCCGGGCATCAAGGTCAAACCGTTGCCGGTGGCCCCGCGGCAGATCGCGTTCCACTCCAACAAAACCTATTTCATTCTCGAACTCAGTTCCGAAGACCTGGCACAACTCGAGCGCTCCGGCGGCTTCGCGTTCCACGTGTCCGGCGAATTTGCCGAGCTTGAACTGAAATTCTGGGCCATCAGGAACTGACCGACATGATCAAGGACATGGAACACAACCAGGACGATAAAACCGTCCTGCTCGACCGCCAGGGCCACGGCCCGGCGCAGAGTCCGCTGACAGATTTCGCCGCACCGCCGCGCTTTGAACAGCTCGAAGAACGGATGATCTACGCCGCGCGTTTGCGCCCGGCCGAAGCGTTCAACATCAGCCTCAATTCGCTGGTCGCCGCCGCCTCCGACTTGTTGTCGGAAGTGGTGCGACTCAAGCACAGCGACACCCGCGAAGACATGTACGCGCTCAACGAGCGACTGACCGCCGGGCTCAAACTGTTTGAAGTGCGGGCGCTGCACAACGGCGCCGAAAGCAGCCAGGTGATGGCCGCGCGTTACGTGCTCTGCACCGTGGTCGACGAAGCCGTCGTGACCACGCCGTGGGGCAACGAAAGCGAGTGGTCGCAGATGAGCCTGCTCAGCAGCTTCCACAACGAAACCTTCGGCGGCGAGAAGTTTTTCCAGCTGCTGGATCGCCTGTCGAAAAACCCGGTCAAGCACCTGCCGATGCTGGAGCTGATGTACCTGTGCCTGTCGCTGGGCTTCGAAGGCAAGTACCGCGTGCAAGCCCGCGGCATGCTCGAGCTCGAAGGCATCCGCGACGCCTTGTATCGTCAGATTCGTCAGTTGCGCGGCGACGTGCCTCGCGAACTGTCGCCCCATTGGGAAGGCTTGAACGATCAGCGCCGCAGCCTGGTACGCATTGTGCCGGCGTGGATGGTGGTGCTGTTCACCGTGGTTTGCCTGGTGGTGATGTATTCGGGCTTCGCCTGGGTATTGGGCGAGCAACGCGAAACCGTTCTGCAACCTTATCAGCAGCTAGATCCGGCCGCGGTCCAGCCGCAGTCGCAGCCGTAAACAGGGACGTGTGATGAAAAAGTTTTTCAAGAAAGTCGGCGCATTCTTGCGCCAGACCTGGGTCTGGACCTTGCTGCTGGTGCTGTTCGTCGCACTGCTGGTGTGGTTCGTCGGGCCACTGCTGGCGGTCAATGACTACAAGTTCTGGGAAGGTTCGACCTCCCGCCTGCTGACCATCAGTGTGCTGTTCTTGATCTGGGGCCTGACCATGGTCTTCGTCAGCTGGCGCGCTGGCGTACGCAAAAAGGCTATCGAAGACACCGAAGACGGCCAGGATCGTATCCGCCGTGAAGAGTTGATCGACGAAGAGCAGAAAGAGCTTCGCGTACGCTTCAAGGATGCGTTGAAAACCCTGAAGACCTCGAGCCTCTATCGCGGTCGCAGCGAACGCTGGCGCAGTGATTTGCCGTGGTATTTGCTGATCGGCCCGCAGGGCAGCGGCAAGACCAGTCTGCTGGACTTTTCGGGCCTTGAGTTTCCGATCAACAAGATCGACCGCAAACTGACCCGCGACACCCTCGGCACTCAGCATTGCGACTGGTACTTCGCCGACCACGGTGTGCTGATCGACACCGCCGGGCGTTACTTGACCCAGCCGGATGGCGAAGTCGATGGCAGCGCCTGGAGCACCTTGCTCGACCTGCTGCGCAAGCGTCGCCGCAACCGTCCGTTGAACGGCGTGCTGGTAACCATTCCAGTAGAAACACTGCTGGGTGGCAGCGAGCAAGAGCTCGACACCCTGGCCCGCCAAGTGCGTGCGCGTTTGCAAGACGTGCATCAGAAACTGCACGTCGATGTGCCGATTTATCTGGTCCTGAGCAAGGCTGACAAGCTGCTCGGTTTCGACGAGTTCTTCGATCAACTGACCCGCGAAGAAAGCGATCAGGTGCTCGGCACCAGTTTCCGCAAAGAACAGAGCGGCACCGACGTCGCCGTCCTGCGCGCCGAGTTCGAAGAGCTGCTGCGTCGCCTGAACAGCCAGGTGATCATGCGTATGCACCAGGAGCGCGACACCCAGCGTCGTGGCCGCATCCTCGACTTCCCGCATCAACTGGGGCAGATCGGCGAGCGCCTGTGCCTGTTCGTCGACATGGCGTTCACCGGCAACCGTTACCAGCGTGTCAGCCAATTGCGCGGTTTCTACCTGACCAGCGCACCGCACCTGACCAAGGAAATGGACCAGACCACCGCCGGCATCGGCGCCAACCTGGGCATCGACGCCGGCGTGTTGCCGACCCTGCGCAGCGGCCGTTCCCGGTTCATTCACCACTTGCTTAGCCGGGTGATTTTCCCCGAGGCCGATCTGGCCGGTCTGGACAAGCGCGAACGCAGCCGCATTCATTGGGGCCAGCGCGCGTTGTACGTGGGCGCATTGGCGGCGCTGGCACTGTTCGGCATGCTCTGGGCCGGCGGTTTCTCCGCTAACTACGAACGTCTGGAAAACCTGCGTAACCTGGCGCAAAACTGGACTCAACAGCGCTCGGCACTGACCGCGCGTGATGACTCCATGGCGGTGCTCAAGACCCTCGACACCAGTTACGCGGCGACTCAGGTCTTCCCGAAAAAAGGTGACGTGTCGTACCACGAACGTGGTGGTCTGTACCAAGGCGAAGAGGTCAATCCGGTGGTCAAGGAGGCCTACGAGCGTGAGCTCGAAGCGCAACTGCTGCCGAAGGTTGCGACTCTGCTGGAAGGGCAGATCCGCGCCAACATGAAGGACCGCGAACGCCTGCTCAACAGCCTGCGTGCGTACCTGATGCTGAACATGAAAGATCGCCGCGACGCCGCATGGCTCAAGGATTGGGTCGCCACTGACTGGTCCCAGCGTTACGCCGGCAACACCGCGGTGCAGAACGGTTTGAACACGCACTTCGAGCGTTTGCTCAAGCAGCCGTTTATCTATCCGCTGAACGATCAACTGGTAGCGCAAGCGCGTCAGGTACTGCGCAGCGAATCGCTGGCCAACGTGGTTTACCGGATGCTCCGCGAGCAGGCCCGCAACCTCCCGGAATACCGTTTAAGCCAACACATGGGGCCGCAGGCTTCACTGTTTGTCGGCACCGAATACGTGATCCCGGGTTTCTACACCCAACAGGGTTATCAGCAGTACTTCTCGGTTCAGGGCAGTGCGCTGGTCACCGATATCCTGCGTGACAACTGGGTGCTGGGCGAAGGCTCGGGCATCAGCGGCATGGACTTGCGTCGCCTGATGGTCGAACTGGAGCAACTGTACTTCCGCGACTACGCCAACTTCTGGAGCGAAGCGGTCGGCCAGGTTGCCCTGCCACCGATCAACGATGCGGGCGAGGGCGCCGAGCAACTGGCGGGCCTGACTTCCGCTAACTCCCCAGTGCTGCAACTGCTGGTGGAAGTGCGCGAGAACACCCGGTTCCCGGCGGAAGCCGAACCGGTTGATCAAGCGGCTGATGCCGCTGGAGCACTGGCCGATCAGAAAGGCAAGTTGGGCAAGCTGGGCAAACTGGCGTCTGCCGCAGCGGACCAGGCCTCGGACATGGCTGCGATCAAAAACCTGCCAGACACCGCAAAAAAATCCCTGCAACGTCGCTTCGAACCGCTGCACCGTTTGCTGGATGACAACAACGGCCCGGCCGCTGATTTGACCCCGGCCCTGACGGCGCTCAACGACCTACAACTGCAACTGGCGAGCCTGGCGCGTGCCAGTGCGCCGGAACAGGCTGCGTTCGAAATGGCCAAGACCCGCATGAGCGGCCAGCGTGATGCGCTGAGCAACTTGCGCAATGCCTCCAACCGTCTGCCGCGTCCGGTCAGCGTGTGGTTCAACGTCCTGGCTGAAGACACCTGGCGCCTGGTGCTGAACGATTCCTACCAGTACCTGAACCAGCGTTACCAGAGCGAGCTGTACAGCTTCTATGGCAAGGCGATCAACAAGCGTTACCCGTTCAGCGCCCACAGCACCAGCGACGTTGCGATCAGCGACTTCCGCGAGTTCTTCAAGGCGCAGGGCATCAACGATCGCTTCTTTGAAACCTACATGCGTCCGTTCGTGAGTGGCGATCCAGGCAACTACCGTCTGCGCAGCATCGACGGTCACAGCATGCCGATCTCCAAGGTCTACCTCGACCAGATGGCCGCGGCACAAGTGATTCGCCAGAGCTTCTTCTCGATCAACCCGGCCGAACCGCAAGTGCAATTCAAACTGGAGCCGTACACCCTCGACCCGGCCGTCAGCCGTTCCGAGTTCAAGTTTGGCGACAAGACCATCGAATACCGCCACGGCCCGATTGTGCCGGTGTCGTTCAAATGGCCGACCGATGCTGAAGACGGTCGCACCAGCCTGGTCCTCGACAAAATGGCCGGCCGCCCGATCGGTATCGAAAAGAACACCGGCCCATGGTCGCTGTTCCGTCTGTTCGACCTGATGCAGACCGAGTACCTGAGCGGTCGCGATGTGCTGGTGCTCAAGGCTGACGTGGGTGGCCTGCGCGCCAACTACTTGCTGTCGAGCCAGCGCACACCAAACCCGTTCGACATGGGCGTGCTGCGTACCTTCCGTATGCCGGTGCAGCTCTGATGCTGGTTGCCAGTCCCTGGCGCAGCGCTGCGCGTACCGATCCGGGCAAGGTTCGGGCGCGCAACGAAGATGCTTTTCTCGACTGCCCGCAGCAGGGGCTGTGGGTGGTCGCGGACGGCATGGGCGGTCATCAGGGTGGCGACATCGCCAGCCAGTTGATCGTCGCCAGCCTGGCGGAGTTGCCGGTGCAGGACGACTTCGACGAACGACTCAAAGGCATACGCCAGTGCCTGCACTGGCTCAACCGTCGCTTGGGTCAGGAGTTGACCGTCACGGCCGGGCGCCACGACAGCATCATGGGCAGCACCGTGGTGGCGCTGCTGGTGGAAGGTAATCGCGCGGCCTGCATCTGGGCCGGCGACAGCCGTTGCTATCTGTGGCGCGGCCAGCGTTTGTATCAGCTGTCCAAGGATCATTCGCTGCAACAGCAACTCATCGACGAGCAACACATGAGCATCGAGGACGCCCGTGCGCATCCTTCGGCCCATGCCCTGACCCGTGCGGTCGGGGCAGCCGATGTGCTGACTCTGGACGTGCTCGAACTCGAGGTTTACCCCGGCGATACGTTTCTGTTGTGCAGCGATGGTTTGTACCAGGGGCTGAGCACCGATGCCTTGGGCAACGCCCTGAGCCTGACCGCGCCGCACGTTGCGCTGGAGCGTTTGTTCGATGGCGCTTTGCGTGGCTCGGCCCGGGACAACTTGACTGCTGTGGTGATCCGACAATGACTCAACTCATGCCGCCGCTCGATGACCTGCTGGTGACTGACGAGGAAGCCAATAACCTGACTTACTTTGCGTTTGCCAAATCCCATCAGGCTGAACCTGCGCTGGCGCCGACCAAGGCCAGCGTCGGCGAAATGCCGGACGTACTCGCAGGCCGTTACCGCATCGAGCGTCTGCTCGGTGCTGGCGGCATGGGCGCGGTTTACCGCGCACGGGATCTGCTGAGTGAGCAGTTCGGCGATCCCGACCCTTACATCGCGCTGAAAATCCTCAGCGAAGAATTTGCCGAATCGCCGGACGCCAGTGCCTTGCTCTACAGCGAGTTCGCCCTGACCCGACGACTGCGCCACGACAACGTGCTGCGTTTGCACAGCTTTGAAGTGGACACCGATTGCCAGCGCGCCTTCATCACCATGGAACTCATGCGTGGGCTGACCCTGGACAAATTACTCTGCGAGCGGCCGCTGGGCCTGCCGTGGAAAGAACTGCGCGACATCGCGCTGCCGCTGCTTGACGCGCTGGCCTTCGCCCACGCTCGCGGCGTACTACACGGTGACATGAAACCGAGCAACGTGATGCTCAGCGAAGAAGGCGTGCGCCTGTTCGACTTCGGTCTGGGCCAGGCCGAGGAGGGCATCTTGCCCGGCTTGCCACACCTGAGCCGCAACCGCTTCAACGCCTGGACCCCCGGCTACGCCGCCCCCGAACTGCTCGAAGGCCAACCGCTGTCGGCCAGTGCAGATGTCTACGGCGTGGCCTGCGTGCTCTACGAATTGGCGGGCGGCAAACACCCGTTCCGCCGCTTGCCCTCGACCGAGGCCCGTGACGGCCACCTCGAACGCGAGCTGCACGCCCCCAGGAATCTTCCGAAACACTGCTGGCCAGCCCTGCGAACGGCGCTGGCTTTCGATGCGGCCAAGCGCACTACCACCGCCGCCCAATTGCGTGACGCCTTGGGCGCCACTTCGTCTTTGCTGCAACGCCTGCGACTGCGGGCGTAACGGATGACTACCGAACAGGGAGCAAGCAATGTTCAACCCAGCTAACGAAACCCACTTCAGCCTGACCGTTGAAGACTACGTCGGCGACCTGCAAGTGCTGTCGTTCACCGGCACCGAAGGCATCAGCCAGCCGTATCGCTTCGATCTGGAACTGGTCAGCGAAAACCCCGATCTGGACCTGGAAAAGCTCCTGCACAAACAGGCTTTTCTGGCACTCGATCCGCAGGGTAGTGGCATCCACGGCCAGATCTACCGCGTCGCCCAAGGCGATGCTGGCAAGCGCCTGACCCGCTACAAAATCTCCCTGGTGCCGCAACTGCAATACCTGCATCACCGCACCAACCAGCGCATCTACCAGCAGATGTCCGCGCCGAAAATCATCGCGCTGATCCTCGACGAGCATGGCATCAAGGGCAACGCTTACAACTTCCAGCTCAGCCAACCGTGCCCGGACCGCGACTACTGCGTGCAGTACGACGAAACCGACCTGCACTTCGTCCAACGCCTGTGCGAAGAAGAAGGCATTCACTACCACTTCCAGCACAGCGAAAAAGCCCATCTGTTGGTCTTCGGCGACGACCAGACCGTGTTTCCGAAACTCGGTCAGCCAACGGCGTATGTGCAAGGCAGCGGCATGGTCGCCGACGAGCCGGTGATCAAAGGCTTCAAGCTGCGCCTGGAAACCCGCACCGGCCGCGTCACCCGCCGCGACTACGACTTCGAAAAACCGCGCCTGCAACTCGAATCCGCTTACAAACCCGAGGCGCAAAGCGACGCGCCGGACCTCGAAGACTACGACTACCCCGGTCGCTTCCTCGACCGTGCGCGCGGCAAATTCCTCAGCCAGCGAGCCCTCGAACGCCACCGCGCCGACTACCGCCAGGCCGAAGGCAAAAGCGATCAGACCACCCTGGTCAGCGGCCACTTCCTGGAAATGTCCGACCACCCGCGCACCGAGTGGAACGACCTCTGGCTGCTCACCGAAATCGTCCACGAAGGCAAACAGCCGCAAGTCCTCGAAGAGTCAGTGACCAGCGACACCACCGACAAAAAGGACGACTTCCACCAGGGCTACCGCAACCGCTTCCTCGCCACCCCGTGGGACGTGTTCTACCGCCCAGCGCTGGAACACCCGAAACCTCGCGTGCTCGGCAGTCAGACTGCCATGGTCACCGGCCCCAAAGGCGAAGAGATCCACTGCGACCAGTACGGCCGCATCAAAGTGCAATTCCACTGGGACCGCGAAGGGTTGGCTGATGACAAAACTAGCTGCTGGATGCGCGTCTCTTCGAGTTGGGCCGGCGACCGTTATGGCGCCGTCGCCATCCCGCGCATCGGTATGGAAGTGCTGGTGACCTTCCTCGAAGGCGATCCCGATCAGCCGTTGGTGACCGGTTGCCTGTACCACAAGGAAAACCAGGTTCCCTACGACTTGCCGGCGAACAAAACCCGCACTGTCTTCAAAACCCTCAGCTCACCGGGGGGCGGTGGGTTTAATGAACTGCGGATTGAAGACAAGAAAGGTGCGGAACAGATCTTCATCCATGCCCAGCGGGATTGGGATGAAAACATTGAGCATGATCAGAAGATTCGTGTGGGGAATGAACGGCATGACACGGTGGAGAAGAACACCTACACCGAGCTGAAGGCGGAAGAGCATCGCACCACGATTGCGGATCGCAAGACTGAAGCGCGGATGGATGATCACCTGACGATTGGGCAGAACCAGCATGTGAAGTTGGGGACTGCGCAGCTGACTAGTGTTGGGAAAGAGATTCATCTGAAGGCTGGGGACAAGATTGTTATCGAGGCTGGGATGGAGCTCACCGTGAAGGCGGGTGGGAGTTTTATCAAGCTCGACGCCGGCGGCATCACAGTTGTTGGGCCGGTGGTGAAGATTAATGCCGGTGGGTCTGCGGGGAGTGGGACGGGGATCGGAATCAAGATTCCAGGTTTGCCAGGACTGGCTGATGCAGCCAAGGCCGGTGCGGTGTTAGAGGCGGCGAAAGCCAACCCGACCTGGCTCGAGTTGAATCTGCACTACAGCAACCTTGAGCCAGTCCCGGGAGCTTCGTACCGTGTTGAGTTCGCCGATGGTTCGAGCCGTGAAGGTGTTCTCGATGCCAAGGGCTTCGCTCGGCTGGAAGATGTGCCGCAAGGGCCGGCTGAAGTTTATTACGGCGAAGACCCAAGACCTTTCGACCGCGAATCGGTCAAGGTGGTGGAGAGCTCCGATGACAAGGTCAACGCAGACCTTCGCAAACTTGGGCTGGACCCGGGCCAAGTCGATTTACAAGCACTGATTGAGCAAGCCGCAGGGAGGCTGATATGAGCGACGATGTACAAACCGCTGATGCCGCAGGCGAGGCAGACCGCAAGGCCGCCTACCAAGAAGCGGCTGTCGAATTGGCCAAGGGCATTGCTCTGGGCGCCGTGCCGTTCCTCGGCCAGGCCATTGATGCCTACGATACGGTGGAGTCATCCATCGTGCTTTACAACGCCGAATCTGCAGATGGGAAGGAAGATGCCAAATTTGACCTGCTGATGGCTGTCATTGGCTGGATCCCAGGCCCGGGCGACGGCCTGAAGAAAAGCTTGCGCATAGTCAACCGCGACCCTCAGCGTTTCGCGCCTGTGCTGTTCGACCTTCTGCGCTTTGTGCTGCAAGAATGTGGCATCAATACCAGCCCCGAAGAACTGCTCGAACAAATTTTTGACGCCTCTAAGCTGCGTGCTGAACTGGACGACATTATCAGCGGAGTAAAAGGTTCTTCCACCTTCCAAAGCCTGCCCAACTGGACCCAGTCAACCGTTGTCACTGTGCTCGCTACTGCCCGCGACAATATGCCGGAGATGATCGGTATCGTTGAGCGACGTTTGCTCAAGTGGAAGGGAATGCAGCGCAATAGTTCGGCTATGTCTTCGGGCACCAGTAAGCCTGCGAAAGGTAAGAAGCCGGCGGGTAAAGATCCCGTCGTTGCGACGCAAGGGAAAAATGGAGCGAGCGGAACTCACTCTAATACGGGCGACAAGTCAAACCCCGGGAGAGTGACATATCATATTTCAAACGAAGGCTTGGGTGTAAGCGGAGAACATATTGCCGATTACATATGTGCAATGGAATTTAATTGGGGGAAGGATTGGGATGGCCACGATAAGGGATCTGACGGAAAATGGTTAGAAGGGAAACCAAGCGCAAGTAAGTTGGGTAAGCTCTCGAAAGGTGGGAGTCCGAAAAGTCACAATATCCTTTATAAGTTGTCGGACCCCGCTAACGGTACGGGCATTGACGCTGTGTGGAGAGCAGATCCCGCGACGAACAGAGGGAAAAAATTTGCCATTGTCGAGGCGAAAGCAAGCAAGAATGAGGATGCTCCGAAGTTTTTGAGAAAGCCCAATAACACTCGTCAGCCGAGCATTAATTCAAAGTTGGGTGTTTCCGGTGAACCTCAATTGAGCGATCTTTTAGAGCCTATTGAGGAGGTCAAAGGTGATAATGGTTCTACGGGAAAAGCTACCGGAAAAAATCGATCAAAGGTAGCTGGTAAACATTCCACTGATAATGCATCTGTGAAGGCCGCGAAACCCTCTAAGGGCCGAAAAAACGACTTAATGGTTCAGATGAGTAAAGAGTGGATATCAAAAAATCTGAGGGACGCTGTGGGAGTTACGATGACTAGAGAAATTCTTGATTCTTACTCAAGGCATCTGTTTTTTTCTCCGTTGTATCATCTTTCGGGAAGCCCGGAGGAGCATGCTGCAGCACTTATTAGTGGATCCCCTGAATCTAGCCATGCAAAGCATGCCGCATTTCACTATGGTGAGGATGAGGTAAAGAAAGCTGTGAATAATCGAAAAAGAGCTCTGGCGAAAAAACATGGTGCACTAGACTCTTTGCGGCTTGAGGCTTAAATAAAAATGAAGAGAAGACAGCCGTTTATCACTGAGGCTTATTATAAAAACCTTGTCGGGTTTTATGATTCTTCGGAATCGTATTGGAGTACGCACAATCTGGAAGAGGATTTTCCGGGTCAGGAGGCTTCTTTGAAAGCCTTTGAGGTTAAACAGGATTCTCTCGGCGCTTTGATAATCAAATATACAGCTGGTGAATCTATTTCAGAGCTGTATGAACCGCTTGAAAGAGTCGTGCGAAATTTCGAGGTGTATCAAAAGGCCTTGGCTGAGTATGAGGGTGTGCCGAATATATCGCCACTAGATCTTGAAGACTCTCCAGCCGATTTTGAGGAGTTTGTTCAGGTGGCCAGCGTGTGCATCCTGTTGCATCGAAATGATCTTTTGGCCAGATTTGTACATTTGACAGATGCGGCGGGTTTTAATAGTGAGGATACGCTGTACGAAGATTTGCTACGTAAAAACTTAGCAGGAAGGACTGATATAGATGAATGGTTTCATCCAGTATATACGAAGCTGATCAGATCGGTTTATGCCTCTAGCAAGGCTGAGGCATCTAAGCTTTTGAATGAATATTGCGGTCAGTGGTATGAATCTTTTGGTGAACTCCAGGCGAGCTGGCATGACTCGCATTTAAGTATTGATGGTGATGATGGTAGCTACTTTGGGTATTGGGCCTTTGAAGCAGGTGCAATTGCATTTCTTTATGGGATTGATGATAGCAAAATAGATCACATGGTTTATCCGAAGGACTTGGTTGAATATGCTAGAAATTATACCGGTTCGAGCATTTCACAAGTTGGTCGCGTTGACTCGGGGCAGCCATGTAGTAAACAAGGCTATTGGTTTACTCCTGCACAGGCGAACTCTCGGCAATACTTCAAACAGGGCGAAATTATGCCGAATGTAGATGATTCGCGATGGGGTGATACCATTTGGTACTGGTCAGGAGAATAGAATTTGTAGCGCTAGGGGACGGTTTTGTTTTTGCGGGGCAGGCATAAATAACCCCGTCCCCGTTGTATCCAACCTGGAAAACACTCAAAAGGGGAAAGGGGACTAAGAAAAGGAAAAGGGGCGGATTTATTTAATGGACTTCGCCGTTTTGTGGGGCTCTCATCAGTAAATAAATCCGCCCCTTTTTTACTGCCATTTTTTCTTGAGGTAAAGCGGTTGTTAATAAACGTAAAGCATCTTTGAGATGCTAAGCACGGCGCTTTGAAACCCTAGTTAATGAAGTGTAGTAACGATGAGTAAACGACAATAATTTTTGAGTGGCGAAAGGCTTTCAAATTTCTTTAACGTCAAAGATTCTGACCTTGAGTTCGCAAAGGAGAATCTGTTTGAAGCTGATTCGCCTGAGCAGGAAAAATCTCTCAGAGCTCGTTATTTTCAAGAGCTCGCCCTGGATGAAATATTGGTTCGTTACACAGCTGGGGACGCGATTGACAGTCTGGCTCCTCTACTGGAAAAGCTTGTCGAGCAATATCAAGATAGCCAAAAAGCCCTCGCTACCTATGAAAATTCACCCAATATCCCACCGCTGGATCTAGGTCTGCTTTACGAATATGAAGAATGTGTGCAGGTCATCAGCCTATGCATATTGCTTCATAGAATAGATTTACTGGCTCCCTTCGTTGCGATGTTTGATAACGCAGGTTATGCCGGTGACGATACACTTTATGAGGATTTGCTGAGTAAAGTCCTTCCGAATCGTCACGACGTGGATGAATGGAACCACGAGACCTATACTCCTCTGGTTCATGCTATTTATGAGGAAGATGGAGAAGAGGCTTCTGCACTGCTCGAAGAGTATTGCAACAACTGGTACCCCTCCTTTGAACAGGCACCGTGGCACGATACTCATTTGATGGGAGAGAAAGGGAGTTATGTAGGCTATTGGGCTGTTGAGGCAGGCGCTATAGCATATCTGTACGGCATTGATGACAGAGCAATCGAGCACATGGTCTACCCTAAGGACTTGGTTGACTATGCACGAAACTTTGTTACTACAGCGAAAGGGGGCGGATTTATTTATCGATAGTGGTTTGTTCGTTATCTATAAAAGAAAAGGAGACAGATTTATTTGTTGGATAGGATTAGCCATTATCTGTCGATAAATAAACTCGTCCCCTTTTCCACCCTTCCCGGTTAAAAGGTAAGTAGAGTACCGGTTTGTGCGTGGGCAGTGTTTGGTGCTTAGTAAGGTTAAGGATTATTCGCTCTAACCCTGGGAAATAGTTTCTCTAAATCAGAAATTGAAGAAATGAAAATGTTTAAAAGATCCGTAGTATTGCTGATTGCATTCCTGCCCGCTTCAACCTTAGCGCAGGACAATTGCAAGGTGATTACCTCGAGTGCGCAGGTTCATCAATGCGCGGAAATGACCCGCAAGACAGCCGATGTGTCGCTCAATCACAGCTACAAAAGGCTTCTGGCGAGGTTTGAGCTCCAGCAAAAACATGATCCCGATCAGGGCAGGGTATTCATGGCCATGGCAAAAGACGCCCAGCGCGCCTGGATCAAGTTGCGGGACAGTACTTGCCCTCTCGAAGCCACGAATACCGAGCCCGGTGTCGCGGCGCATACCATGACGATCAACAACTGCATCGCCAGAATGAGTGTGGAGCGTGCGGCTTATCTGGACGGGATCGCGCCGGATGGGGAGGGTGGCGTGATTGATCCCAATAAGATTTCCAAGGCCGGCGCCCAACGTTACGGCGATGTCGTGGTTCGCTATGTGACGACCTTTGGTAGCCCTTGCCTCAACGTCCAACTCCTGGCGCCTGACGGTGGTTGGCGAGTGATGTCAACCGCCGAGTTTTGCAGTTTTGATGATAAGTCGTTTTGGGATGGTTATTCCTATGCCGGGTTTGAAAACCATGCGTTTGCTGCTGACGGATTGCATGTGACACTCAGCCTTTCCGAGCTTCGTGGCAATGGCGAGGAGCGTCGCGAATGTGTGATTCCGATCCAGGGAGGCGACATCAAAAATATAAAATGCGCAGAACCTTAAAAACAATGAAATCGCTGTGATTTTTGAAAAGGCTATGTTTGACGCTGTTGCCAAGAAAGGGGACTTTAGGTCCCCTTTTTTTATTCGCGGTTCTGCTACACCTTCGCCCGATACTCCGTCGGATTCGGTGAATCAATGTGATCCAGCGCTCGTTCCACTAACAGATGTACGCCGTCCGCCATCCTGCTGAGTGCCAAGGCGACTGATCGACGTGAGCCTTCCACACCGTCGGCCAGGTCAGCGGCGATGGCGCTGATGGAGAGCAGGTCTTCTGAGGCGTTAGCCAGGAGGGTTTCGGTGTGGAGGTCGGGAGCGACGATGAAGAGGTAGTCTTTACGACGTTTAGGTTTTTTATCCGCAGGTGTGCCGA
Source organism: Pseudomonas sp. NPDC098740 (assembly GCF_044760065.1). Lineage (NCBI taxonomy): Bacteria > Pseudomonadati > Pseudomonadota > Gammaproteobacteria > Pseudomonadales > Pseudomonadaceae > Pseudomonas > Pseudomonas sp. NPDC098740. The sequence goes on from NZ_JBIWAM010000013.1 coordinate 93,958, forward strand.
GGTGAAGATCGAGGGCGCGATCGGCGGCTGCGTGGAGTTTTTTTGAATCGAGGGATTCGTAGGGAGATGTGGCTTCGTTTTCGGGCGAGTTAGCTGTTGGATTGGTCATAGGTGTAAATCCTCGGAGTTAATAAATTCTCTCCCGGTTACGGACTTGCACATCCGTGTCACCGATTTGCGGCGACCACCAGAGACTATCGGTGATACCGAAGACTGCCTAGTTCACGGAAAGCCCGGCGTGTTGAAGGAAATGTCCGAGAGGATTGAGGGGATTAAGATCAAAAGATCGCAGCCTTCGGCAGTTCCTACAGGAGGGTTATTTCGTCAGTGGGAGGGCGGATTTATTTCGCGCCGGCATCGTCCATTAATCAATAAACCCGCCTCCTTTTCCTTTAGACTTGCCACCCTCAAGGAAGCGCTCAGGACACGGAATGTCAGTCCCCTCTAATACCCTTCGTTCTGCGCTGGTGGTTTGGCTGTACGCCGCCGCCCTGGTGCATCTGCTCGTCAGCCTCGTCCTGACCTGGGCTGGCCATTCGGGATTGCTCGACGGCTACCTACAAACCATCGAACAAGCCTTCTGGGCAACCGACGCCGTACCCATCGCCGCCCGTGCCCAACAAGTCTGGTGGCTCGCCTTATTCGGCGCCACGCTGCAAAGCTACTCCCTCTACATGCTCGCCCTCGTGCGCATCGGCCATCGACTGAGAAGTCCCATGGCGTGGGGCTGGTTGATCGCCGGCATCGTGCTGTGGGCGCCGCAAGACATGTGGATCTCCGCCCAGGCTCGCGTCTGGTCACACCTGTGGTTCGACAGCTTCGCACTGCTCACCTTACTGCCGCCGCTGTTCTGGCTCTACCGCCACGACCGTCGCGCAAACCCGTCAAACAACACACCGAGTGACGCCAACCATGCCTGATTTTTCTCTCCTGGATTGGGCGGTCGCGCTGCTGATTGCCCAGGCCATTCTTGGGGCGCTGGATACCCTCTATCACCACGAACTCACTGTCGCGTTGCCCTATCGGCACAGCGCACGGCTGGAGTTGTCGATCCATGCGCTGCGTTCGTGTTTCTACGGGATTCTGTTTTTGGGCATGGCGCATCTGGCGTTTCAGGGCACGTGGGCGATTGTGATTGCGTTGCTGTTCGCGCTGGAGATCGGCCTGACGCTGTGGGACTTCGTGGTCGAAGATCGCAGCCGCAAACTGCCGGCCATCGAACGCATCATGCACACCGTGTTGGCGGTGAACGGCGGGGCGTTTTTCGCGTTGTACGGCACGCAACTGGCGCAGTGGGCGAGCCTGCCGACGGGCCTGACCGCGATTGATTTCGGCTGGCGTGGCTGGTTGCTGACGCTGTTCGCTGTCGGCGTGACGGCCTCGGGTATTCGCGACGGGTTGGCGGCGTTGCGCATGCAGCGCGAAGGCAAACCGTCGAACCCGTTCGCGGGCGGCGCTTATAAGCGCGTGCTGGTGACCGGTGGCACCGGGTTTATCGGTGAAGTGCTGGTCAATCAGTTGCTCGACGCCGGCCACACGGTCAGTGTGCTGGCTCGCGATCCGTTGAAAGCGGCGTACCTGTTTGACGGTCGCGCCCGGTGCCTGCGTTCGTTGAGCAAACTGGGCTACAACGAAACCTTCGACGTGGTGATCAATCTGGCGGGTGCGCCGGTGGCGGGGCCGCGCTGGAATGCCAAGCGCCAGGCGCAACTGATCGCCAGTCGGATCAACACCACTGAAGCATTGATGAGCTGGCTGAAGAACGCGCGGCATAAACCGGCGCTGTGGGTTCAAGCCTCGGCCATCGGTTTTTACGGCGTGCGCGATGCCAGCGAAAGCCTTGATGAACGCGCCAGCAAGGGCGACGGGTTCATGGCTGAGTTGTGTGCCAAGTGGGAAGCCGCCGCGCAACCGGCCACTGAGTTGGGCGTGCGTCAGGTGGTGCTGCGTCTGGGTGTGGTGTTCGGCCCGGGCGGCGCGTTGTTGCCGTTGCTGATTCCGTTTCGCCTGGGGGTCGGCGGGCGGATGGGCGATGGCCAACAGATCATGAGTTGGGTGCACCGCGACGATGTGATTCAAGTGATCGCCCGTGCATTCGCCGACGACAATCTGAGCGGCACCTACAATCTGGTGGCGCCGGACGCGGTCAGTCAGGCGGTGTTCGCCGAGCGTGTCGGCAAGGCCTTGAAGCGCCCGGTGTGGTTCCACATCCCGGCCACGCCGGTACGCGCACTGGCCGGCGAAATGGCGCAGTTGTTCTTCGACGGTCAGCGCGTGGTGCCCAGCCGCCTGACTGAGGCGGGTTATACGTTCCGTTACCCGACCCTCGACGCTGCCCTGCGCGATCTGGCCTGAGGACCACCCATGAGCAAGCCCTTGATGTACCTGCTGGCCGGCAACGGTGGTGCCGCCGATTGGTGGGATGACGCATTGCCGCATTTTCAGTGCTATCAGGTGGTGCCGCTGGAACTGCCGGGCTTCGGCAGCAATCCACGGGCACCGTGCGAAGACCTCAGCGCTTACGCCCAGGCGTTGTTGACCGCGACCGTCAAAGGCAGCGCGATCATGGCGGTCGGGGTGAATGCGTTGCTGGTGTTGCATGCGCTGCAACGCCAGCCCGGCCACTTTTGCCGCAGTGTTTTGTTGGCGCCGGTCGGGGCGTTTCTGTGGCAACGACGGCTGCCGGCGTTGATGTCGCCGCTGCCCATTCGCAAGACCATTCACTGGCTGCTGTCGAACAAGCCCGCGCTGTTTGCGCACAAGTTTTCCAACCTGACCTGGACGCCCGCGCAGTACCAGCGCATGGGTGCCGGGTATGCACGTTGCCGCGCGTTTGTGCCGCACTGGGACCTGGTGCGCGCCGACACCGCGTTGCCGCTGTTGGAGTGGATCACCGACCCGGTCGAGTTGGTCTGGGGGGATCAGGACAACGTGCTGGGCATCGCGCAGGCTGCCGCTTGGTCGGCGATTCTGGCCCGTGCTGATCTGAGCATCTGCTTGAAAACCGGTTGGGGGCATTACCCGTGGATCGACTCGCCGGCCGAATTCGCCGGGTGGCTGGAGTCGGGCGAGCGCGGATTCGTTGCTCACACTAAGGGTGGGCGGTTGCGTCTGGCCGAGTTGGCCGGGCAAGCGGTGCCGCCAGCGCTGTCACTCAACGATTGCTACGATCCGCGTTTGTCGGCGTTTCTCGCCAGCCAACCGGGCGCCACGTGGGCGGTGCGTTCCTCCAGCTATGGTGAGGATCAGGCCGATGCGGCGAATGCCGGTTTGAGCACCACATTCCTGCGTGAACCAACGCACAACGTGCCGGCGCGTATTGCCGAGTTGAGCGCGGCGGGTGTTGAAGAAGTGGTGGTGCAGCGCTTCATCACACCGCAGCTGTCCGGGATCGCTTTCGTGCGGCACCTGTCGGTGGAACTGGAATGGGTGGAAGGGCATCTCGAGTCGCTGGCTGACGGTCAGGTGAGTCCCGAGCGCGCAATCATTTCCCGCCTTGGCGACTCCTGGAGCAGCGACACTTTCAAGCCTTCACACGGTTTGACCGCTGACCTGCTGTGGCGCTTTCTACAAGACGTTTTGCGGGTCTTTCACTACGTGCCTGGCGACGTTGAATGGGCCTGGGACGGTACGCAACTGTGGCTGTTGCAATACCGGCCGATCAGCGACTACGGCTGGCGTCGTCACCTGACGGCCGCCAACATCGCCGAAATCCTGCCGCCACAACCAAGCGTTTTCGTGGAGTACGCCCAGCGACGTGCGGCGGCGAGTATTCCGGCGATCATGGCGCGTTGGGATTCGCGGGTGTTGCAGGATAACGAGCCGTTCACCGCGGTGTTTGGCGGCGCGTCGTACATCAATAATGATCTGTTTCTCGCCCGATTGGCCGACTGGGGAATCTCTGCCAGCAGCTACGCTGGTGAAGTCGGCGGCGCGACCCCGCATCTGCGATGGCGACCGCTTCGTCTAATGCGATCGCTGCCACTGTTCCTTCGTATGCAGCGTATCGCGCGCGGGCATTTGCTGACGTTGGAAAAGCGTTTGCGCTGCTTCGACGAAGAACTGTCCGAGCTGATCGCCCAAGGCGCCGACGGCCAACAACTGGCCGACTGGTTCACCCGGTTCTATGTGTTCGTGGTGCAAGGCAACTTGTGTATCGCCACCTCGCTGGCGAGCAGTGGCGGCGACCTGCTGGGCCGGCCGCCGACGGCTTATGACGACCTTGAACACAGCCCGCATCGTCTGCCCTGGGAAACCGATCCAGCCACGCCACGCCCGGCCCCAACTGATCTGCCGTTACAGGCCTTCCCCCAATGGTCGGGGCTTATCCGTGTGGCCCATTCGACCGGTCTGCCGGGCCTACGCGGTTACTACCTGCAAGTGCGCGAGTGGTACCGCGACAACCTGATGCGGGTGTTCTTCCGCCTGCACCACGCCATGCCGATGGCTGATCGAGCGCATTGGTTTGCACCGCATCCAGACATTCGGGCCCGCGACGGCAGCTTCTGGCAGGACGGCCGCGAAGGCACCGAGCAAGCGACGGGTTTCATGATTTATCCGGGGCAGGTGCAAGGCATTCTGGGCGACGACATCTTGCTCGAAGACACACTCGACCCAGGCCGCCACGCGCATTACCAAAGCGCCCGAGCAGTGATCGCGCGAATGGGCGGGCGCTTGTCCCACGGCTCGACCTTGTTGCGTGAGTTGCGTAAACCTTCGGCGGTGCTGCCTCAAGTCGATGTGGCGTGGCTGGGGTGTGAGGTGTTGTATCGCGATGGTGAATTGACGTTGGTGAAGTAGCTTTTGATGAAAAGGAATTCTCTTGTGGCGGGTTTGAAACGTGGGTGTCTGGCGTTGTTGGCGCTAGTGATGTCGTCGGCTGCGTTCGCGATAGAGCCGGGTGCTGCGCAGTGCCCAAGCACCCAGTTTGCGGAGTTCATCACCGCGTTCACGACGAATGCGGACACTCAGCCAGCCTTTGTCGCTTCGCCGGTGATGGAGTTGTCGGTTGTCTCCACCGGGTCGAAACCCCGGGTGGTGCAACGGCAGGTGCCGACACTGGTGCCGCGATCATTGGCCGAACTGTCTGCGGACTACATCGCCAAATCCGGGCTGAGCCTGGAGGTTCAGTTGCCCAACTATGTATTCGTCCGCGACCGCAAAGGCGAGGTGCTGAAGGTCTTCACGTTCAAGTTCGGCGACTGCTGGAAACTGGTGCGGGTCGAAGACTGGTCACTGGAAAAGGTGCTGTCCGCGCAACAAGGGGAGCTGCGCGCTGCGCCGGGTGCTCGCGCCCTCAAGAGAGGCGCACTGTATGACGCGCTGACGAACGAGTCGGGTTATCCGGCCGATGTGCAATTGTATGTTTCGTCCCTGGACAGTTACCTGGACGGTGCCGCCCAGGGTAACGACCAGGCTGCCTATGCCGCCGCGTCAGTCAGCCTCTCGGGACAGGCGCCGCGCCTGGACAACAGCAAAATCCTCGAGCTTTTGAGCCAGGGTTCCCGAACGCTCGCGCAGGCCAGTCATGCGCTTGCCGGGTTTTATTGCGACGAAGGCGAGTATGGCGACCCTCGCCCTTGCGCCGACCCTGCAAAATCCCTGGCAGCGCTGAAAAGGTCTGCCGCGCAAGGTGCGCCCTATGCGCTCAGCAACCTTGGCAGTGCCTTTCAACGTGGCACGCTGGGCATTCAGGATTCGCAACGAGCACTGGCCTGTTACCTGGCGGCGGCCAACATGGGGCTGGAAGATTCGCGCACCACCGCAGAGCAATTGAGCGCTCAAGGCATACAGGTTGACCCGGCCAAGCCATGCCTGATGCCGGAACCTGCCGAGCACGCCCAGGCGTTGGCCTGCCCCTCGAAGGATTTCGAAGCGGTTTTCGCCGACTATCGGGAAAGCCCAGCCATTCAACAGGCATTCACCCGTGTCCCGATGAAGAAGCTGATTACGGTGGATGCCGAGCCTGAACCAAAGCAGGTCAGCACGTTGCTGGATCGCAGTGAACTGGTATTCCCGCTGATCCCCGAGGCGAAGACGCGCGAGACCCAAGGGCTGACGCTACAGATCACGGACAAGAGCGACACGTCGGCGACGGTGAAACTGCAAAAGCCGGATACGGGTTATCAAGTCCTGTACCGGTTCAGTTTTGATGGGTGTTGGGGACTGGATGAAGTGCAGGATTTCTCGATTTGAATGGCGGGTTATTTCAAGGGATTTGAAGTGAAAAGATTGCTGCTGTTGGTGATTGGCGTGCTGCCGTTGACGGCTCACTGCGAGGTTGTGTCGGAGAATCTGTGTTTTGAAATGGGTGACGGGAGCCCGGTGAAATTCGAGCTTCGAACCTACTACGACACTACGAACAAGTTGGAGGGTGGCTTTGTTAAATACGCGTCATCCGGTGTGCCGATTCCTCTGGTTTTAACCGACAGCCAATCTGAAGAAGTGAGCCCGGATAGGCCATGGGAGCTCACAAGAATATGGACTGAAGTGCTTGAGGGAAAGGTGACGGGTACATACGAAATGGTGAGCCAGGGTGGGATGATCGTTTCGATGAGCTACACGAATAAGTCGAGTGGCAAGGAATACGGGTTTTTTTATACAGCCACCGAAGTCTCTTTGGAGAAAGGCTGCCAATGGGAATAATCGGTTTGCTCAGGAGTTACAACATGAAAGGACTGTCGATTTTATTGGGCTGCATCCTGGCCGGTTCAGCCTCATTATCTTTCGCCGCCGATCCATCCTTCACGGACTTCGCCGTCACCGAAGTGTTTGCTGGTTCAAACCATGCCCTGGCGCCCCAGGAAAACAGCAACCAATGGATGGATGAAGCGCGAGCACAAGCCCTCGCCGGCAAGGTCAATTTCGCCGGGCACTACGTTCTGCACAGGGTGGGCTGTGGTGGCAGCACGATGTGTGTCGAGGTGCTGGACGCGCAGACGGGCGAGGTCGCGACGGGTCTGCCCAATGCCTACTACGGCAACTTGCTGACGCTGTCTTACCAGCCCGACAGCAACTTGATCATCGTCTCCGGCATCACCGCCAATACCGAAGAAGACATGAAGGGTAAACGGCTGAAGAACCGCGACCGAACTCGCTATTACGAGTTTGTGAACAACGAATTCCGGCTGTTGAAAATCACCGATTCATAAGCGATTTGGCAAAGGGAGTTGTCTTTGAAAAAGTTAGTGATGCTGATGTTGTTGGCCTTCCCCGCATTCGCTCACAGTGAAGTGGAAACGGAAATTTCCTGTTTTCGATCCCAGGAAGGCAAGGACATAAAGTTGGAGTTCAGGATCTACAGTGATCAGGTCGCCAAGTGGAGCGGGGCGGGGGTCAAGTATGGGACGTCCAAAGAGTCGATCCCGCTGGTATTCAAAAGTACCGAGCAAGAAGTAATGTCCGACGGCCGACCTTTTCAATCCACCACTACCACCACGTGGGTCGAGGTCGTTGGCGGCGCAGTGACGGGCGAATATGTCATGGTCCGTCAAGGGGCGCTGATTTACGGCATGGCGTACACCAATGCCAAAAGCAAGAAACACTATGGGTTTGAGCATCACCCGCAGATTGAGTCTTCTACCGAGAAGGGGTGTCAGTGGTGAAGCTGTATACCTTGAAGATTTCAATGTTCCTGATGGCGCTATTGAGTTTTGGCGCTGGCGCCGCTGAGTTTGTTTTTCCACACGCAACGATCTGTGAGCCTTACGGCAAGACGCCCGGCAGTTGTGCCGTTGCCTTGAATGCAGACGGCTATATTTTAGATGCCAGCTCAGGAAAGCGACTGTTCGACGACGCGGAATATACCGGCGCGATGTTTACCAACGCGCTGTACCGATCCGGAAGGCAGTACATCCTGGACAGTGAGAATTACTCTTCGGCTAAATCGCGCCGTTGGGTGGTTTTCAGCTATGACGGTAAAGAGATCGTCCTGAACCATATCTATATTTTTTCCTTGGATATCTCTACACAGATTGGCCCGTACTGGCATGGCTATGACTGCCGTCCGGCCAATGCGAAGTTGGTTGCTGGCGCGGGGCAGGGGCTTCTGGATTCCGCCATCAACACCCTTTGCAAGGACGTTGAAGCCAGCGTGGTAACGGTTGCGGATCAACCCCCTGCATCTTCGTCCACCGGTTCGTTGGCGGTCAGTGTCCCGGTGTACAGCGACGGGCAACGCAATGGCGCGGCAACTTATGTGTTCGAGGGGACTGACGAGCCCGAGTTTCTGAAGATGGCGTGTGAGTCCGGCTGCGCGCTTCCCTTGAAAGAAACAGTTTCGCTGAGTACGGGAGAGGTCGCGCAGCCGAGTTCCAGCGCCCATCAGCCAACGGTGATCAAACAGCAACAGGCCAGTTTATTGGGTGATGCATCCCGTCAAAACGTGTCTGTGCTGTCCGGTGATGCTGGGGCAGACTTCCGCCGCCTGCAGATCACACCTGAACACGGCACCGGTGACGACATCCTGCTGGATACCTCCAAGGCATTGCCGTTGATCAAGAGCCAATACTCGTCGGCCATGAGCGATATCTTCAGCGTCAACATAATCAACAACCCGGCTGGCGTGCTGAAGGTCATCGATATGCAAGGCGAGTCCGTGTCGGTCAAGCAGTCTTCTGCCGAAGCCGGAAACGCCCTTGTGCTGGTCAGCAGCGAAGAAGATAACGCCGTTTATAACTTCAACCTGGTGTTTCGCTACAACAAAAGCTCCAGGCAGTTTGAGCTGAAAAATGTATTACAGGTCGTCAACAACGAGTTCTGTGATCACTCGGTTGTCAGTGTCGAAGAAGTACCCAAAAGCCTGATCGGTGAAATGTCTTTGGCGTTTTTCGATGGACGCAAAGTGTTTGAGCAGTTGTCTGACTTGCGCATTAAAGCTGCCAGCGATTACAAAAAATTAATGATGACTGACGTCGTGGAACAGCTCGACAAGGCGTTGGCGCTGTATCGAAAAGGGCAGACCGAGGCCGTTTCGACGGTGATGGCGAATTTCCTGATGGATGGAGGCAGCGGTCACTGTTATCCGGACAGCTACATCGCGCAAAAGTATGACTTCGCCCAATCGCCGGGCTGGTCCAACGACCTGGGGTTTCTATTCGGTGAAACCGGCTATTACGCAGAGTCCACTGAGCTGTTGAACGCGGTAATTGCCAGAAACCCCACCCGAACCGTGGCCTATCTGAACCTCGCAGACAGTTACTGGGGCCTGAACAATAAAGCGCCGGCGGCGCAGGCTTACAAGCGGTACGCCTCGTTGATGACCGACGCGGGCAAGGTATCGAAGATTCCCGCGCGAGTGGCTGAGCGTAGCAATGGAGTGGTGGAGTGAACGAACGCAAGAAGCTGTTTTTGATTTTCGCGGGCGTGGTCCTGGCTGCGGCCATGGCCCCGGTTTTCGCCCAGCCCAACTGCAATCTCGACAGTTTGGAAACGCCTGATTTGCTGATGTGCAGCCAGCAGACTTTCGATTCACTCGACGTGGCATTGAATGCTCAATACAAAAAAGCGCTGGCCAGCTTGTCCCCGGACGACAAGCAATTGTTGGTGGATGTTCAGCGCAGTTGGGTGAGGTTCAAGGAGGGATACTGCGAAACGCTCTATCAAAAAGCCGGGGACGGTGAGGAGGCGGCACTCAAAAAGTGGTCCTGCCTGCTGCACACCACCAATGGCCGGCTGAGCGAATTGATGTATTTGCAGACGGGGATGACCAACGATGGTTTCTACAACGCGATGCAGGCGATGGTGGGCAAAGACAACGCCATGACGCTGGAGGCAGCGGCGGAACGGTTGGGAGGCGAGGCGTTGGTTGACCCGATTTGGCAGCATTACGTGGATGGCCACTGTGAAATGGCCCTCGGTCTGTTTCGAGAAGATCTGGAGTTCTGTGGGCAGCGCATGCGTTTTCAGTTGCCCATCAATCGTTGAACGTGGGCTAAATAGGCGTTGCTTCGTCAGTTGAAAAGCGTGACTTGGTAGTCATTGACGCCAAAAACTGCATCATCTTCTGCAAACACAAGCCAATAGTGTCGTTATCGTCTGAAGCCGCTACACTGCTCCGGCCGTTCATTTTCCTTTTGAGGCTGTACGCATGAAATTTCGTTTTCTTCTGTGGATGCTGGGTTTGTTGATGGGTAAGGCCAGTCGGACTAATCCTGCGTTTCAGCAGCAGTTGGGTGACAAGGAGCTTGTATTCCAATTACAGACCCTGGACGGGAAAGTGGCGCGGCATTTCTTTGTGAAGGATCAGCGCATCACCAGCAAGTCCGGCGTATATGCCGAACCTGCGTTTGCGATTGCCTTTAAAGACGCGGCGTATGGCTTTGCCACGATGCAGGCGAAGAACAAGCAGTTGGCGTTTATGACGGGGATTCAGGACAAGTCGATTCAGATCAAGGGCAACCCGGCGCTGGTGATCTGGTTTCAGGGGTTGACCAAGTATTTGAAGCCGAGGAAGGCGAAGGCTAAAGCCAAGGCTTGAGGTCTGTCAGTTAGACCGAGTTGGATTCATCGCGGGCAAGCCACGCTCCCACAGGATTTAGGTGATCCTTGTGGGAGCGTGGCTTGCCCGCGATGCTTTTAGGCCTGGGTGAATTGCGAAGCCAGTTCGCGCAGCAGCACTTCAGCTTCAAGCACTTTGCTGACCACATCGTTGGCCTTGTCACGCGTAAGGCCTACGCGTTCGAGCAGGGCGTCGGGAATGTCTTCATCCGGCCCGGAGCCGACGCCACGGCTACGCAACAAACGCACCGCCAGGCACACAAGGTTCGGGTACTCGGCATACGCGCCGTCGTAGCCCGGGTCGTGCTGGAAGCGAAGCGCGGTGGCCAGTTCTTCGGGCATGTCCCAGTAGCGCATCAGCCACGAGCCGATCTGTTCACGGCTGATGCCCAGCAAGTGTTGCTCGACATAGCTGTGGCACAGGTGCGGGTTGACCTCCAGGTGGCGGCAGATCAGCGAGAAGTGTGGCGGGAAGACGTGGGCCAGCAGCAAGTAGCCGAAGTTGTGCAGCAGGCCGGCGAGGTAGGTCAGGCCGGCTTCCGGGCGCTGGGCGCGGGGCATGGCGCGGGTCAGGCCTTCGATGACGGCGGCGGTGTAGATTGATTGCTGCCAGTACGGCGTGGTGTGTTGCGGATGGTCTTTGGGCAGGCTCAGGGTTTTTCCCAGGGCCAGGCCCAGCGCCAGGTTGATCACCAGGTCGAAACCCAGCACCCGCACGATGGCGTCTTCCACTGAACGAATCTTGCCCGGCGAGGCGTAGTACGGCGACGCTGCCCAGCTCACGACTTGTGCGGCCAGGGCCGGGTCGGTTTCGACGACGCCGGTGATGTCGTCAATGGTGGCGTTGGGGTCGACGCGCAGTTTGATGATTTTCTGCGCGGTCTCGGCCAGCGGCGGAATCTCGATGGTCTCTTCCAGGCGCTGCTGGATGCGCCGCGCGGTGAACGCTTGAACGGCCTGGGTGATTTCCTCGCGGTCATCGTGAGGGCGGTCGAGGTTCGGACGGATGCTGGTCAGGGCTTCGCCGAAGTTGGCGGCGCTGGACTTGGTCAGCATGGTCTTGAAGTCTTCACTGGTGACTTCCAGCAGCACGCCGGGCTCACCCGAGTTGATCAGCAACTTCGGCTCGCGCAGCAGGCTTTCTTCATACAAACACGGTGAACTGGTGAGCGCCGGCATGCCAGGCAGCAGGCTCAGGTTGTGTTTGCCGAGCATTTTTACCAGGCGTTCGGTCGACACGGCGGTGAGGCGGCGGCCCGTCAGTTCGGCGAGGCTATTGAGGTCCAGCAATTGGTTCTGCGGGAACAGCACCATGAGCGTGCCCACGGCGTCATCGAGCAGAACAGCCTGCACTTTGCGTGCGGCGTTCAGGCCGTGATGGTCGAGGACTTCTTCGTGGGCGATACCCAGTTTGCCCAGCATCAGCCGAATAACCGACGGAGCGTGCGGGGTGGCGGGTGCGAGGGCAACTTCGGTCATGGTCTGTATCCGTTTTAAAACAATGGCAGGAGTATAACCAGCTTGCTCAGAACGGTGGCTCAGAAACTGCGACGATGCTCACACTTGGCCGTATTGCTGCCCATGACGTAGCCAGCGGTCGAGCAGCGGGCTGACGTGATCCGGCCAGCGCTCCAGCAGCGCCTGGGCGGCGTCGCGCACGGCGGGCAGCAGATCGGCGTCGCGCATCAGGTCAGCGACCTTAAATTGCAGCAGGCCGGTCTGACGCGTGCCGAGCATTTCACCGGGGCCGCGCAGCTCGAGGTCTTTTTCGGCGATGACAAAACCGTCGTTGGTTTCGCGCATGATGCCCAGTCGCTGACGACCGATCTGTGACAGCGGCGGATGGTAAAGCAGCACGCAATGGCTGGCGGCGCTGCCTCGACCGACTCGACCGCGTAACTGGTGTAGCTGCGCGAGGCCGAGGCGTTCGGGGTTTTCGATGATCATCAGGCTGGCGTTGGGCACGTCGACGCCGACTTCAATCACCGTGGTGGCGACCAGCAGTTGCAGGTTGCCGGCCTTGAATTCGGCCATGACCGCGGCTTTCTCGACGGGCTTCATGCGACCGTGGATCAGCCCGACCTTCAACTCGCCGAGGGCGGCGGTGAGATCTTCGTAGGTGGTTTCGGCGGCCTGGCAGGTCAGCTCTTCCGACTCTTCGATCAGCGTGCACACCCAATAGGCCTGACGCCCTTCGGCACAAGCGCCGCGCACCCGCTCAATGACTTCGACGCGCCGGGTATCGGTGATCAGCACGGTGTTCACCGGGGTTCGACCGGGCGGCAGTTCGTCGAGGATCGAGGTGTCGAGGTCGGCGTAGGCGCTCATGGCCAGTGTCCGCGGAATCGGTGTGGCGGTCATGATCAGCTGGTGCGGACACATCCGCCCGCCAACACCTTTCTGCCGCAATGCCAGGCGCTGTTGCACGCCAAAGCGGTGTTGTTCGTCGATGATCACCAAGGCCAGGTTCTTGAATTTCACCTCGTCCTGGAACAGCGCGTGGGTGCCAACCACCATCGGCGTGCCGCTGGCGATTTGCTCCAGTGCGGCCACGCGGTTCTTGCCTTTGAGCTTGCCGGCCAGCCACGCGACTTCAATGCCCAGCGGTTCGAGCCAGCGTTTGAAGGTGATGAAATGCTGCTCGGCGAGGATTTCGGTGGGCGCCATCAGTGCCACTTGATAACCGGCCTCCAGGGCCTGGAGTGCGGCGAGGGCAGCGACCACGGTTTTACCGGCGCCAACGTCGCCCTGAATCAGCCGCAACATGGGTTCGTGCTGATTGAGGTCGTAAGCGATTTCGTTGCCGACCCGTTGCTGAGCGCCGGTCGGAGCGAAGCCTAGATTGGCCAGATATTGGGCCGGCAACCGGGTGGCATTTGGCATCGCCGGCGCGCGCAGGGAACGCATGCTCTCGCGCAGGCGTTGCTGGGACAGTTGATGCGTCAGCAGTTCTTCGAAGGCCAGACGGTGCTGCGCCCAGTGATGACCGAGGGCGAGTTCGTCGACGTCGGCATCGGCGGGTGGGTGATGCAGGTAACGGATCGCATCGGCCAGCGGTGCCAATTGATAGTCACGGGCCAGTTCGGTCGGCAGCCAGTCGGGCAGGCTGGTCGGGCCGAGCATCGTCAGAGTCTGCATGCACAACTGGCGCAAGCGCTGCTGGGTCAGGCCTTCGGTGAGCGGGTAAACCGGGGTCAGGGTTTCGTCCACCGGCGGCGGCTCGTCGCCGGTGATGGCGCGGTATTCCGGGTGATAGATCTCCAGCCCTGACGCACCGGGCCGCGCTTCGCCGTAGCAGCGAATGCGCGTGCCACGTTTGAGGCCTTCTTTCTGGGCGTTGCTGAAATGGTAGAAACGCAGGCTGAGCCCGCCAGTGCCGTCCTGCAAGCGCACCACCAGGCTCCGGCGACGGCCCATGACCACGTCGGCGCCGCTGACGGTGCCTTCGATCACGGCGTCCTGGCCCGGTCGCAAATGGCCGATCGGGACCACGCGAGTGCGGTCCTGATAGCGTAGCGGCAGGTGGAATAGCACGTCCTGGAGATTCTCCAGGCCGACCTTGGCCAATTTCTCGGCCATGGCTTCGCCGACACCCTTGAGTGCCGTCACCGACACTTGCGACAACTCGGTCATGGCAGCGACTTAGGCCGCAACCACCGGTGCTTGCGGCTTGGCCACCGAGCACAGGCGAATGGAGTCAGCGAGGATTTCAATCGCCTTCGGCCGCGGGAAGCTTGCGCGCCAGGCGATGGCCACGGTGCGGAACGGCACCGGAGGCGTCAGTGGACGCACTTCGATCACGCCGGGAGCGTAGTGATGGCTGTCGACCGCCGACAGCGGCAGGATCGAGATGCCGAGGCCGGACGCAACCATGTGGCGGATGGTTTCCAGGGAGCTGGATTCCACCGTGGTGTGCTTGGCGCCGTCGTTGCCTTTGGCCAGGGTCGGGCAGGCTTCCAGCACTTGGTCGCGGAAACAGTGGCCTTCGCCGAGCAGCAGCAGGCTCTTGTCGTTGAGCAGGGCGGCGTCGATGGATTCTTTTTGGGTCCACGGGTGCTGGGCCGGCATCAGGACGTAGAACGGTTCGTCGTAGAGCTGGAGGGTCAGCACGTCGGCTTCGTTGAACGGCAGGGCGATGATGATCGCGTCGAGCTCGCCGTTGCGCAGTTTGTCGCGCAGCACGTGGGTGAAGTTTTCTTCGATGTACAACGGCATCTGCGGGGCGACCCGGTGCAGTTGTGGAATCAGGTGCGGAAACAGGTACGGGCCGACGGTGTAGATCGCGCCGACTTTCAGCGGGGCAGTCAGCTGGTTCTTGCCGGCCTGGGCCAGTTCGCGGATGCCTTGGGCCTGTTCCAGCACTTTCTGCGCCTGGGCGACAATGCCTTCACCGACCGGGGTCAGGCGCACGGCACTCTTGCTGCGCTCGAAAATCAGCACACCGAGTTCGTCTTCAAGCTTTTTCACGCCCACCGACAGAGTCGGCTGGCTGACGTGGCAACGCTCGGCCGCGTGGCCGAAGTGCTGCTCTTGGGCGAGGGTAACGATGTAGCGTAATTCTGTAAGAGTCATAGCAAGCGTCCATGAAGTTGCGGGCCAAGCATACCGGCTGCAATCGATAGACGCACGTTATCAGACTGAGTGTGTTGAGTGACACAGGGCAAAGCAGGTTTGCCGCTGGCGGATATGCAAAAGGCACCTTTTCGGGTGCCTTATTTGCTTGATCACGGAATTTTCTGCTGCTGGATAACCCTGTGGGAGCGGCGGTGTCTGTTTTAGCGCCGGCGTTTTTCCAGCGAGTAAACAAACGGTGCAACGATTTCGATGGCGCCATTGGTCAACATGTCAGCCGGTGGCTTTGGCAGCGGCTGGGCGCGGCGGATCATTTCCAGGGTGGCCCGGTCCAGATCGGCAGTGCCGGAACCGCCCACCAGTTCGAACGACAACACGTTACCTTCAGCATCCACCACGAAGCGCAGACGGTTCATGCCTTCCTTGCCCCGCGCCTGCGCACTGGCCGGGTACTTCTTGTACTTGGCCAAGTGAGCGAGCAGGGTGCCTTGCCAACTGGCCTTGGCCGCTTGCTGCGCCGGTGATGGGCCCGGTGCCGGCTGAGCGGATTTCTCCGTTGGCGCCTGAGTCGGTTGCGCGTCGCTCGGTTTTTCCTCGGACGGCTTCTCTTTAGGCGGTTCCGGTTTTTTCTCCACAGGCTTGGGCGGTTGAGGCTTTGGCTTGGGTTTGACCGGTTTCGGCACGGCGATCTCGGCCTTCGGCACTTCAGCCAGCTTCGGTATCGGCAGTTCTTCCACCGGGGCGGGTGGCTGTGGCGGCGTTATGACCTTCGGCGGTGCCGGCGGTGGTGGGGCCGGCACCGGCGCCAACTCGACCATCATCGCCTGCGGCGGCAGCTCGATCGGTGGGCGCGACGTCCAGTTCAGCGCCAGCGCAATGGCCAGCGCATGGACGCCCAGCACCACGGCCAGGCTCGCGCTGTAACGCGTCAGCTTTTGGCGCGTCGTGATCATTTCTTGACTGCCGTCTCGAGTCCGACCAGACCCACCTTCAGGTAACCGGCAGAGCGCAGGTTGTCCATCACGCTCATCAGGTCGCCGTAATCCACGCCTTTGTCGGCCTGGAAGAAGATCGTCGTGTCTTTCTTGCCTTTGGTCTTGGCGTCGAGGGTGGCGCCGAGTGCTTCGGCCTTCACTTCGTCTTCGCCGAGGAACAGGCGTTGGTCAGCCTTGACGCTGAGGAACACTGGTTTCTCTGGTCGTGGCGCCGGTTTGGCGCTGGAAGCGGGCAGATCGACCTTGATGTCTACGGTGGCGAGCGGGGCCGCCACCATGAAGATGATCAACAGCACCAGCATCACGTCGATGAACGGCGTGACGTTGATTTCGTGGTTCTCGGCCAGATCGTCGTCTGCGCCTTCTCTCAAATGCAGGCCCATGGCCGATTACCCCACTTTCACCATGTGCGGTTGCGAGCTGCGCTCGGTCGGCAGGTGGTCGAGGTCGCGGCTGACCAGCAGCAGGACTTCTGCCGATGCGTCGGACACCTGCGCCTTGTAACCGGCGATGGAGCGGGCAAAGACGTTGTAGATCACAACGGCCGGAATCGCGGCAACCAGACCCAGCGCGGTTGCCAGCAGGGCTTCGGCGATGCCGGGAGCTACGACGGCGAGGTTGGTGGTCTGGGTTTTGGCGATGCCGATGAAGCTGTTCATGATGCCCCACACGGTACCGAACAGGCCGACGAACGGCGCGGTGGAACCGATGGTGGCGAGCACGCCGGTGCCGCTGCTCATGTTGCGACCGCAGGCTGCAACCAGGCGCTCGAGGCGGAAGGCGACGCGTTCCTTGATGCCTTCTTTCTCGCGGCTGTTGACCGACAAACGCATCTCTTCCAGGGCGTCATGCACCAGCAAATTGGCGAGGGTGCCTTGCTTGGTGGCTGTCACACTGGCTTCTTTAAGGGTGGTGGCTTTTTTCAGGTGGACGATTTCGGTGCGCAGACGACGCTTGGCGCCCATCAGCTCGAAGCCTTTGGCGATCCAGATGGTCCAGGTGATGATCGAGGCGATGGCCAGGCCGATCATCACGATTTTCACGATGATGTCGGCGTTCTGGTACATGCCCCACGGCGACAGGTCGTGGGCCATGCCCAGGGTGTTGTCGGCTTCGAGGACTTCCGGAACGTCTTCGGCGGCGGTGTCTACGGCTTGGGCCGGGTCGGTTGCAGCCGGGGTAACATGATCGGCTGGAGCGGGAGCTGCATTGGCTGCATTGGCTGCTGGAGCGGCTGGCGCTTGTGCGTCAGCGAAAGCGGCGGTCGGCGCCAGCATCAGGCTGAGCAGCAGGGCGGCCACTGCGCTCCAGGCGCGAGGTCGTTTGGTTGGCGAAGCGGGGAATTGATTGCGTGTCATGCTGGCCGGACCTGAGAAAGAAAAACGGTAGATGCTCTTCCAGGCCTCGTGAGGCCGAGAACAAAAGTGGCAGGCATTATTGCAAGTAATTCTTGTTAACAAAAGTAATAGAGTATCTTTTTTCCTGCATTGCTAGCCGCTCGTCCATTGCCGGCGCTAGTCTGTGCCTTTCCAATGGGAGTTTTCTGATGTCCGCGCCCTCTGTTTTGATCGCCGGCTGCGGTGATGTCGGCAGCCGTCTGGCTACGCAATTGCTGGCTTGCGGGTGGGAGGTTCATGGCCTGAGGCGTGACATCTCACGCTTGCCCCAGGGGGTCATTGGCATTGCCGGTGACTTGTTCAATGAAGACTGTCCGGCGACCTGGCCAGTCGGTGCGGTGGATTACCTGGTGTATTGCGCGGCTGCCACCGATCACGATGAGGCCGGTTATCGCGCTGCTTATGTGCAGGGCTTGCAGCATGTGCTGGACTGGCTGAACGACTACGGGCAGGTGCCCAATCGCCTGCTGTTTGTTTCCAGCAGCAGTGTGTATGGCCAGCAGGATGGCGAGTGGGTCGATGAGACTTCGCCGACCGTTGCAACAGGCTATTCGGGTCGATTGATGCTAGAGGCGGAGCAAGTGGCACTCCAAAGCGGCATCCCGGCGAGCATCGTGCGCTTGACCGGCATTTACGGCCCGGGGCGCGAACGGCTGCTGACGCAGGTTCGTCGGGGTTATCGCGTGGCCGTCGATCCACCGTTGTACGGCAACCGCATTCACGCCGACGATGCGGCGGGGTTGATGGCGTTTTTGCTTGAGGCTGATCGACGCGGTGTGGCGCTGGATGACGTCTACATCGGTGTGGACGATGCGCCTGCGCCGCTAGCCGAAGTGGTGGACTGGTTGCGTGAGTATCTGGGTGTGACCGAATGGGCCGAAGACGCGAGCGTGCGCCGCACTGGCAGTAAGCAATGCAGCAATGCTCGGGCGAAAGCCTTGGGCTGGACGCCGAAGTACCCAAGCTATCGCGAAGGTTATGCGGCGATTCTCGAAGGCCGCTGCTGACTTCCAGACCCCGCTAACCAAATGTGGGAGCGAGCTTGCTCGCGATTGAGGCCCTAACGTTCAACATCATCGTTGACTGTTAGCCCGCCATCGCGAGCAAGCTCGCTCCCACATTGGTTTTGCGTTGGCTTTAAGGCCGGGTTACTGCTTTTCCAGCAACCACTTGCGATCACCCGGGGTGAACTGCGGCATTTCATCCGCCTGTGCGGTGTTCACGGCCTGGAGGATTTCCAGTTCCTTGCCCTTGCGCGCAAAGATCCAGGTGTTGCCCTGACCATTCGCCTGTAGCCACATGTTGTCATTGCCGCCGCTCATCGACGCGCAATCACCGGCCAGGCACAGGGCATAGCGATCCGCCCCCGGCAGACCTGCAACCTGGCCGTCAGCCTGGAATTGCACGGTATTGCCTTCACCGGGACCGCTGACGACTTTCCAGCTACCGCCCATGTAGGCCGAATACAGTGCGCGTTCAAAACTGGCACCCATCGGTGCGCCGTCCGGCACAGGAATCAGTGCGCGGTCGAAGACCTGTTCTGGTTCGTTGTCGCTGGCGACCTGGCTCAGTTGCTTGCCGTCACGCTTCAACTCACTACCCGAGCTGCCATAAAAGTCGATTTTCCAGGCGCCGGACTCTTCGCCCAGCAGCTTGCCGTCGACATTTTCAAAACCGTTGGTGTAGCGGGCCTGGCCGGCCTTGGTGTTGACGTCCCATTCCAGGTTCGGACCATAGGCCTGGAGCGCTTCGCGCAGGGGGCCGCCTTTGGCTGCTGCATCGATCGCCACTTGATTGATCCAGGTGCCGCTGATGTCACGGTCGGCAGGGTTGCTGGCACAACCGCCCAAGAGTAGGGCGACCAGCGAGAGAGCTAGCGCTTGGCGCATGGTGGAATCCTTTCAGAAACGGAGTCGGCGCAGCCTCAAAAAGCTGCGCCGGATGTATTACTCGATGACCAGAATGGCATCCATTTCAACCTGCGAACCCTTTGGCAGGGCTGCTACGCCGATGGCGGCGCGGGCAGGGTAAGGCTGGTCAAAGTACTTGCCCATGATCTCGTTGACCTTGGCGAAGTGGCTCAGGTCGGTGAGGAAGATGTTTAGTTTGACGATGTCCTTGAACGTACCGCCAGCGGCTTCAGCCACGGCTTTGAGGTTCTCGAACACCTGGACTGTCTGGGCTTCGAAGCCTTCAACCAGTTCCATGGTTTTTGGGTCCAGAGGAATTTGACCCGACATGTAAACGGTGTTGCCGGCCTTGATCGCCTGGGAGTAAGTGCCGATGGCGGCCGGGGCCTTGTCGCTGGTGATAACTGTTTTGGTCATGAATGACTCCTTGTAATGAGTGGCTTACGCACGCATGCGAGTGATGCGAATCACCCCGGTCAGGGCGCGCAGTTTCTTGATCACGCGGGCCAAGTGCACGCGGTCGTGCACGCTGACCACCAGTTGGACCACGCTGATGCGACCATCGCGTTCGTCCATGCTGATTTTTTCGATATTGCCGTCGGCCGCGTTGACGCTGCTGGCCAGCAGAGCGATCAGGCCGCGCTGGTGTTCCAGCTCGACGCGCAGCTCGACATTGAATTCGCCGGTGACATCCTTGGCCCACGAGAGCTGGATGCATTTTTCCGGGTTGTGGCGGATTTCGCTGATGTTGCGGCAGTTGTCCAGGTGCACGACCATGCCTTTGCCCGCAGACAGGTGGCCGACAATCGGGTCGCCCGGGATCGGTGTGCAGCACTTGGCGTAACTGAGGACCAGGCCTTCAGTGCCACGAATCGCCAGCGGGCCTTCCGCGCTTGGCAGCTGCTCGCCTTCGCCAAGCAGTCGGCGGGCGACCACGTATGCCATGCGATTGCCCAGGCCGATGTCTTCGAGCAAGTCTTCGATCAGTTCGAGACGGTACTCGGTGAGCATCGCTTTGACGCGCTCGGCCGCGACTTTCTCCAGCGAGCTGTCGAAGCCATTCAGCACTTTGTTCAGCAGGCGTTCGCCGAGGCTGATGGATTCGGAGCGGCGTTGCAGTTTCAGCGCATGGCGGATGTGCGTCCGCGCCTTGCCGGTGACCACGAAGTTGAGCCACGCCGGGTTCGGCCGCGCGCCGGGGGCGCTGACGATCTCGACCGTGGAGCCGCTTTGCAGCGGTTCGGACAGCGGTGCGAGACGTCGATTGATCCGACAGGCAATGCAGCTGTTGCCCACGTCGGTGTGCACCGCGTAAGCGAAGTCGACCGCCGTGGAGCCTTTGGGCAGCTCCATGATCCGGCCTTTGGGCGTGAACACGTAGACCTCGTCCGGGAACAGGTCGATCTTCACGCTCTCGATGAATTCCAGCGAGTTGCCGGCCCGTTGCTGCATCTCCAGCACGCCTTTGACCCACTGGCGGGCGCGGGCATGAGTACCTTTTGGCTGCTCATCGCCACTGGATTTATAGAGCCAATGGGCGGCGATGCCGTTGTTGGCCATCTCTTCCATTTCGCGGGTGCGGATCTGAATCTCGATCGGTACACCGTGCATGCCGAACAGCGTGGTGTGCAGCGACTGGTAGCCGTTGGCCTTGGGGATCGCGATGTAATCCTTGAAGCGCCCCGGCAGTGGTTTATATAAGTTATGCACAGCACCCAGCACGCGGTAGCAGGTATCGACCTTGTCGACGATGATCCGGAACGCATAGACGTCCATGATCTCGTTGAAGGCCCGACGCTTGCCGCGCATTTTCTTGTAGATGCCGTAGAGGTGTTTCTGACGACCGCTGACCTCGCCCTGAATGCCGTCGATGGCCAGGCAGTGGCTGAGTGATTCTTCGATCTTGTTGACGATTTCCTTGCGGTTGCCCCGGGCGCGTTTGACCGCCTGGTTGATCCGTGCGGAACGCATCGGGTGCATCGCCTTGAAGCCGAGGTCTTCGAATTCTATGCGGATGGCGTGCATGCCCAGCCGGTTGGCGATGGGCGCATAGATTTCCAGGGTTTCCTTGGCGATCCGTCGGCGTTTTTCGCCGGACAGGACTTCCAGGGTCCGCATGTTGTGCAAGCGGTCGGCGAGTTTGACCAGGATCACGCGAATATCGCGGGCCATGGCCATGGCCATTTTCTGGAAGTTTTCAGCCTGGGCTTCGGCCTTGGTCTCGAAGTTCATCTGGGTCAGTTTGCTGACCCCGTCGACCAGTTCGGCCACGGTTTCGCCGAACTGCGCTTGCAGCGCTTCCTTGGCAATACCGGTGTCTTCGATTACGTCATGCAGCATCGCAGCCATCAGGCTCTGATGGTCCATGTGCATGTCGGCAAGAATATTCGCAACCGCAAGTGGGTGCGTGACGTACGCCTCGCCGCTACGGCGGCGCTGGCCATCGTGGGCTTGTTCGGCGTAGAAGTACGCTCGGCGGACCAGGTTGACCTGGTCCTTGCCGAGGTAGGTCGATAAGCGATCGGCGAGGGCGTCTATGCTCGGCATGATGAAACCTGCCGTTCGCTGTGACCCCGCGCCGTGCTACGTCGACCAGGCATGGCTTAGACTGCCTCGTTGGACTCGTCCTCGAACGCTGCGAACAGCGGTTCGTCTTCGACGATTTCAGCGTTGGCGATGAACTCGTAGCTCATCAGGCCTTCAGCGATTTCACGCAAGGCTACAACGGTAGGCTTGTCGTTTTCCCACTGAACCAGTGGCTCTTTGCCGCCGGTGGCCAGTTGACGGGCACGCTTGGTAGACAGCATGACCAGCTCAAAGCGGTTTTCCACGTGGTTTAGGCAATCTTCAACGGTTACGCGGGCCATGGTATTCCTCGGAGCGAATGCAATATGCGCGCTGCCCGGTTGGGCGAGCGGACTCGACAGTTTAAAAAATCACCAGCGATTAGGGAAGCGCTGATTTTTTGACCAAGCTCTTCGACGCGCTGCAAGTGCCAATGTAAAGCCCTTGCAGCGGTTTTGGGAAGTGCTGTTTAGCCGAGCAATTCGGCCAAAAGTTTTCCGTTACGCTGCTGCTGGCGCTTCTGATGCAGCTGATTGGCACGGAAAATCGCCTGCAAATCGCGCAGTGCGTGGGCGAAATCGTCGTTGATGATCAGGTAATCGTAGTCGACGTAGTGACTCATCTCGCTGACGGCTTCGCGCATCCGGCCTTCGATGATCTCGTCGCTGTCCTGGCCGCGATTGGTCAGGCGCTGGTGCAAGGCTTGCAGGGACGGCGGCAGAATGAAGATCGAACGAGCCTGGGGCATCAACTTGCGCACTTGCTCGGCGCCCTGCCAGTCGATTTCCAGAATCAGGTCGTGGCCTTCGTCCAGGGTCTGCTGCAGGTGGCTTTGCGAAGTGCCGTAGAGATTGCCGAACACTTCGGCGCGCTCGAGGAAATCCCCATGCTCGATCATCTTGACGAACTCGCTGCGTTCGACGAAGTGATAGTTCACGCCGTTCACTTCACCGGGGCGCATGGCGCGGGTGGTGTGGGAGACGGAGACGCGGATCTCCTGATCAGCGTCGGTCAGGGCCTTGACCAGGCTGCTCTTGCCCGCGCCCGAAGGTGCGGAAATGATGTACAGGGTGCCGGTGCTGTGGGTCATGTGGGGTTTGCCTTACTCAATATTCTGCACTTGTTCGCGCATCTGCTCGATCAACACCTTGAGGTTGACCGCCGCCTGGGTGCTGCGCGGGTCGAAGGCTTTGGAGCCCAGTGTGTTGGCTTCGCGGTTGAGCTCTTGCATCAGGAAGTCCAGGCGCCGTCCGGCAGCGCCACCGGATTTGAGCACCCGGCGAACTTCGATGATGTGAGTGCTCAGGCGATCCAGTTCTTCGGCGACGTCGCTCTTTTGCGCGAGCATGACCATTTCCTGCTCCAGCCGCTGCGGATCCATCTCGGCCTTCATGTCGGCGAAGCGGTCGAGGACCTTCTGGCGCTGGGTGGCAAGCATCTGCGGGACCAGTTCACGCAGGGTCACCACGTCTTCTTCAATGGAGGTCAGGCGATCGTTGATCAACCGCGCCAGCTCCGCGCCTTCGCGCTCGCGGCCGGCCTTGAGTTCTTTCAGGCCTTCGTTGAACAGCGCCAGGGCTTCGGCATTCAGGGCTTGCGGGTCGGTCGCATCGCCCACCAGCACGCCGGGCCAGGCCAGGACTTCCAGCGGGTTCAGCGCGGCCGGATTTTTGATCAGGCCGGCGATGGTCTCGGCGGCGGCGACCAATTGCGCAGCGCGCTCGCGGTCCACTTGCAGTGGTTTGTCGGTATTTTCTTCGGTGAAGCGTAGGGTGCATTCAAGCTTGCCCCGGGAGATTCCCTGGCGCAGCGCTTCGCGGACCGCGCCTTCGAGGTCGCGAAAGGACTCAGGCAGACGCAAATGCGGCTCCAGGTAGCGGCTGTTGACCGAGCGCAGTTCCCAGCTCAGGGTGCCTTGGGCGCCGGCTTTCTCGACGCGGGCGAAGGCGGTCATGCTGTGCACCATGGAGGTACCTCGCAATGCAGGTTCATGCGTTACCAAAGGTTTCGCAGGCCTGATCTATATGAATTTAAGCCCAGAGGCAGCAAAGGCGCAGGATTGTAGCGCAGTGGGGCGAATGCGCCCAAACACACGGTGTGACAAAGGGCTGCAGGCCGTCGGCAAAGCGCTGTTCAGGGCCTTCAGTCGTCGGGGGATTTTTTTAGAAGTGCCCACTCATGGCCCTGCGGCTCTATAATGCTCCGCAGCTTTCCGTCCCCCGTACAGGTATTCCCTATGAAACGTCCAAGTGGTCGCGCTGCCGATCAGCTCCGCTCGATCCGCATTACCCGCAACTACACCAAACACGCCGAGGGATCTGTACTGGTCGAGTTCGGTGATACCAAAGTCATCTGCACCGTCAGCGTTGAGAACGGCGTGCCGCGTTTCCTCAAAGGTCAGGGCCAAGGCTGGTTGACCGCTGAATACGGCATGTTGCCGCGCGCCACTGGCGAGCGTAACCAGCGTGAAGCGAGCCGCGGCAAGCAAGGCGGCCGCACCCTGGAAATCCAGCGTCTGATCGGTCGTTCCCTGCGCGCTTCGCTGGACATGTCCAAGCTCGGCGACGTCACCCTGTACGTCGACTGCGACGTGATCCAGGCTGACGGCGGCACCCGCACCGCGTCTATCACCGGCGCCATGGTTGCACTGGTCGATGCCTTGAAAGTGATCAAGAAGCGCGGCGGCCTGAAAGGCGGCGACCCGCTGAAGCAAATGATTGCTGCCGTATCGGTGGGCATGTACCAGGGTGAGCCGGTACTTGACCTCGACTACCTGGAAGACTCGGCCGCCGAGACCGACCTGAACGTGGTGATGACCAGCACTGGCGGCTTCATTGAAGTCCAGGGTACTGCCGAAGGCGCACCATTCCAGCCGGAAGAGCTGAACGCTATGCTTGAGTTGGCGAAGAAAGGCATGACCGAAATCTTCGAACTGCAAAAGGCTGCGCTGGCCGACTGATCGGACTGCTTCACGCAAGGAGGACGCCATGAGTGACGAGCAACAGCTGCTTCCCACACCGAGCAAAGAGGTTCGGCAGTGGGCAATGTTTTGTCACCTCTCGGCGTTTCTCGGTGTCTGGTTGCCGTTTGGTCACCTGATTGGGCCGTTGATACTCTGGCAGTGGAAGCGTGAAACCGATCCTTTCATCGACGCCCAAGGCAAGGAAGCGCTGAACTTTCAGATCACCGTGGCCCTGGTCTCGGGTATCTGTTACCTGCTTATGCTGGTGTTGATCGGTTTTGCGCTGCTGCCGCTGGTACTGATCGGGGCGATGGTGCTGGCCATCATTGCCGGGCTCAAGTCCAATGAAGGGGTGCCTTATCGCTATCCCTTCACTTGGCGGTTGGTGAAATAAGCAGCATCACCAATCCCCACAGGTTTTTTCAGCGCGCACAAAAAAGCCGACACTGAAGTCGGCTTTTTTGTGTCTGCGAAAAGACGCTTTAGATGGTCAGCGTCCAGTCGTAATCCACGATCAGCGGTGCGTGCTGCGAGAACCGTGGCTGACGAGGCAAGCGCGCGCTACGTACGAAACGGCGCAGGCCCGGGGTCAGTATCTGGTAGTCGAAACGCCAACCGAGGTTGAGCATTTCAGCCTGTTCGTTATCCGGCCACCAGCTGTACTGGTCACCTTCACGGCTGACTTCACGCAGGGCATCGACATAGCCCATGTTGCCGACAATCTCGTCCATCCAGGCACGTTCAGGTGCCAGGAAGCCCGGGGATTGCTGGCTGTCACGCCAGTTTTTGATATCCAGCTTCTGTTGCGCCACGTACAGCGAGCCACAGTAAATGTACTCGCGACGTTTGCGTCGCTGTTTATCCAGATAACGGGCGAAATCGTCCATTAGCTTGAACTTCTGGTTCAAGTCTTCATCGCCGTTCTGCCCCGAAGGGAGCAGTAAGGTCGCGATGCTGACCTTGTCGAAATCGGCTTGCAGGTAGCGCCCGTAGCGGTCGGCCGTCTCGAAGCCGAGACCGCTGATGACTGCCTTCGGTTGCAGCCGCGAATACAAAGCCACGCCACCTTGGGCGGGAACTTCGGCTTCGCAGGCATAAAGGAAGTAGCCATCCAGTTGGAAGGCTGGATCGTCCAGTTCAAAGGCGGAGGCGCGGGTGTCCTGCAGGCAGATGACGTCGGCATTCTGTGCTTGCAGCCAACTGAGCAACCCTCGCTCCACTGCAGCCTGAATACCATTGACGTTCACACTGATGATCCGCATAAATGGCCCCAAAAATCGCGTGCGTGTATGATACACGGCGTCAACCTAATTAGCTAAATCCGTGGTATTTGGGGTTTTTTTCATGCAAGCGTATCAGCGCGATTTCATTCGTTTTGCCATCGATCGCGGCGTTTTGCGCTTCGGCGAGTTCACCCTGAAGTCCGGACGCACCAGTCCTTACTTCTTCAATGCGGGCCTGTTCAACACGGGTTCGGCCCTTGCGCAGCTGGGTCGTTTCTACGCGGCAGCCATCATCGAGAGCGGTATTTCTTTCGATGTATTGTTTGGTCCGGCGTACAAAGGCATCCCTTTGGCGGCGACCACCGCAGTGGCCTTGGCCGAGCATCATGACCGTGATTTGCCATGGTGCTTCAACCGCAAGGAAGCCAAGGCTCACGGCGAAGGCGGCAGCCTGGTCGGCGCACCGTTGACCGGCGACGTGCTGATCATCGATGACGTGATCACCGCTGGCACTGCCATCCGCGAGGTGATGCAGATCATCGCTTCGCAGGGCGGCGCCAAGGCGGCGGGTGTGCTCATCGCCCTGAACCGTCAGGAGCGTGGCAACGGCGAGTTGTCGGCCATCCAGGAAGTGGAGCGTGACTTCGGCATTCCGGTGATCAGCATTGTTTCGCTGAACCAGGTGCTCGAATTCCTGGCTGACGATCCGCAGCTCAAACAACACCTGCCGGCGGTTGAAGCCTACCGCGCGCAGTTCGGCGTCTAACGTAAAGGCCCTGTTTTTACAGGGCCTTTTTTCATCTGGCGATCAACGCAGGCTGCGCCATTTCGCACACAGGCGCAGGGTTAACCGGGCGTTGAACAGCGCAAACACCATCAGTGCAAACACAACCATCACGTAAAGTGTGCGATCCACGTCAAAGTCCCAAAGATCCAGCGTGCTGCTGGCCATGATTTTCACGGCGGCAGGCAAGTTGACGTAAAACAGCGCCAGGAAGGCGCTGGTCAGAGGGAGGGCGCAGGCGAACAAAACGTTCGTTACCTTTTTTCGGCTACGTTTTCTGGCGAGCGGGCCAGATTGGCTTTCATCCAGCTCCAGTGCTTCATGCAGCCTCGACCACGCCAGGTTGAACATGAAGGTGGTCAAGGTCAGCAGCAATCCACTGACCGCCACGATGTCACTGAACGGCATTGATCCCCAGCGTTGCGCAGAGCAGGTCGTGGGAATCCTCGCTAATCTCGAACTGCCCGGCGCTGCCTTTACGTTTTGTGATGGGTTTGAAGGTCGGCTCGTTCTGTGTGATCAGCATGTTCAGCTCATCACGAATGACGTCCGAACTGATCACCACCAGGTACACCGTCTGTGCATGTTCCGCAGACTCGATCACGGCTCGCATGCTGTGCTGCAGAATATCGTCCAGCTGATTACGAAAGCGCGAAACCGTGTTTTTCAGCAGGGTTTTGCTTTGGCTCTGGGTCAGCTGAAAAATCGTCGATATCTGAGATTCGGTCGGCAATGTCTGCCCGAAGTAGCTTTGAATCAGATACAGCAAGCGATCCTGTTTCGCTTCATCGGCCCGACTCGGCATGCCGCCTTCTACCAGCATTTTCAAGTATTCGGTCAGGCTCGCCTTGGCGATACGTTGTAAGGCATGAGCGATTTCGCTGTCGGATATCTTCAGGGTCTTTTTGACCGGCTCCTTCTGCTCCTGCTCGAAAGCCTGGGCGTCGATCGTGAACGAGATCTGCATGGCGGAGTCTCCCGTGATCACTTACCGGATTTCGGATAAGGGTCGTCCGTTGCGTCTCCTTGGCCGCTGAGGATTTTCCAGCCGTTTTGTACGTGCAATGAATCCAGGCGTTGCGGGCAGGGCGGCAAGGATTTTTTCGATTGGTTGGAATATTCGTAGCCGCAGTCGGCGCATTCGTAGGTGCCTGCGGAAACGTCGCTGCCGTTAGGTGCGTAAACTTTTTGCATGGGGTAGCTCTCCTGTGGATACAGGGAAGATCCTATGCGGATTAATGCTGGCGGGATGTCGGACGTTTCGCTGAGTCAGGTCGGACGTTTCCGGTAGACATAAAAAAGATCGCAGACTTCGTCAGCTCCTACGGAATATTCGTACATCCATAGGTGCTGCTGAAGGCTGCGATCTTTTGACGTTCTTGAATCAGTGACGCTTGCGATTGCTGATCAAGGTACCCACACCGGTGTCGGTGAAGATTTCCAGAAGAATCGCATTCGGCACCCGGCCATCGATGATCAACGAGCTGCCCACGCCGCCTTGCACCGCTTCCAGCGCGCAACGGATCTTTGGCAGCATGCCACCGTAGATGGTGCCGTCAGCGATCAAGTCGTCGACCTGTTGGGTGGTCAGGCCGGTCAGGACCGTGCCCGACTTGTCCATCAGGCCGGCGATGTTGGTCAGCAACATCAGCTTTTCAGCTTTCAGCGCTTCGGCGACTTTACCGGCCACCAGGTCGGCGTTGATGTTGTACGACTCGCCGTTGGCGCCGACACCGATTGGCGCGATCACCGGGATGAAGTCGCCTTTGACCAGCAGGTTCAGCAAGTCGGTGTTGATCCCGACCACTTCACCGACCTGGCCGATGTCGATGATTTCCGGTTGAGTCATCTCCGGCGTCTGGCGGGTCACGGTGAGCTTTTTCGCACGAATCAGCTCGGCATCTTTACCGGTCAGGCCGATGGCGCTGCCACCATGACGGTTGATCAGGTTGACGATGTCCTTGTTCACCTGGCCGCCGAGGACCATTTCCACCACGTCCATGGTTTGCGCGTCAGTCACGCGCATGCCATCGATGAAGTGGCTCTCGATCGACAGACGCTTGAGCAGGTCGCCGATTTGCGGGCCGCCGCCGTGAACCACCACCGGGTTAATGCCGACGGCTTTCATCAGCACGATGTCGCGGGCGAAGCCGGTTTTCAGCTCCTCGCTTTCCATCGCGTTGCCGCCGTATTTGATCACCAGCGTCTTGCCGACATAGCGGCGAATGTAAGGCAGCGCTTCGGACAGGACCTTGGCGGTGTTGGCGGCGGCTTCGCGTTCGAGGGTCATTCAGGGCTCCGGGTGCTTCAGAAGATCAAAACGGTAATTGGAGATCAGGTGCAACACGCTTCAACTGGACTTTGAATACGTCCTTGATGCGCTGCAATTCCGCCTCGTCATCGGCCTCGAAGCGCAGCACCAGCACCGGTGTGGTGTTGGACGCGCGCACCAGGCCCCAGCCTTTGGCGTAGTCGACTCGCACGCCGTCAATGGTGGTCAGGTCGGCGCCTTCGCCCCACTTCGCGTCGTGCAGAGCATCAATGATGCTGAATTTGCTCTCTTCGGTCACATGGATATTGATTTCCGGCGTAGAAATATCGTTCGGGAAGGTCGCAAACAGCTCTTCCGCGGTGGATTTTTCTTTGCTGAGGATCTCCAGCAGACGAGCGGCGCTGTAAATGCCGTCGTCGAAACCGAACCAGCGCTCCTTGAAGAAGATGTGGCCGCTCATTTCGCCGGCCAGCAGGGCGCCGGTTTGTTTCATTTTCTTTTTGATCAACGAGTGACCGGTCTTCCACATTAGCGGGCGACCGCCGTATTCCTTGATCAATGGCGTCAGGCGTCGGGTGCATTTGACGTCGAAGATGATTTCCGCGTCAGCGTTGCGCGCCAGCACGTCGCGGGCGAACAGCATCAGCAGGCGGTCCGGGAAGACGATGCTGCCGGTGTTCGTCACCACGCCGACGCGGTCGCCATCTCCGTCGAAGGCCAGGCCCAGGTCAGCGTTGGTTTCCTTGACCTTGGCGATCAGGTCCACGAGGTTTTCAGGCTTGCCCGGGTCCGGGTGGTGATTCGGGAAGTTGCCGTCGACGTCGCAGAACAGCGGGATGACTTCGCAGTTCAGGGCTTCGATCAGTTGCGGGGCGATCACGCCGGCCGCGCCGTTACCGCAGTCGACCACGACTTTGAGGCGACGAGCCAGTTTGATGTCCTGGACGATTTCGGTGTTGTAGCGGTCGAGGATTTCGACCTGGGTGACGCTGCCCTTGCCGCTGCTCAGGTTGTTGGTCTTGAGGCGTTCGTGCAGGGCCTGGATCTGTTCGTTGGCCAAGGTGTCGCCAGCGATGACGATCTTGAAGCCGTTGTAGTTCGACGGGTTGTGACTGCCGGTGAGCATGACGCCGGATTTGCCTTCCAGCACGTTGGCGGCGTAGTACAGCGCTGGTGTTGGCACCAGGCCGACGTCGCTGACGTGGCAACCGCTGTCGGCGAGGCCTTTGATCAGTTGCTCCACCAATTCCGGGCCGGAGAGGCGACCGTCACGGCCAACGGAAACGTTCGGTTCGTCCTGGGCCAGGCTCTGGGAGCCGATGGCGCGACCGAGCCAATAAGCGGTTTCAGCGTTCAAGAATTCCGGGACGGTGCCGCGAATATCGTAGGCGCGGAAGATGCTGTCGGGGAACTTGGGTGCGACTTGGGCTGGGCTGCTCATTACTGGAAATGCTCCATCTCGAAGGGTGGCTGGACCTGCTGCGAAGAACTCGTCGGCAGGCTCAAACTGAAGGGTATGACGGCGTTTTCCACTGAGAGTTCGTGGTGTGTAAAGGCCATGACCCCAACATTAGCGAGCGATTGGCTGGCCAATGCCTTGATTTTGGGCGGTAAACCTTCCAGATGAGGCTAGTGCAATTTTCATCATCCAGCGCACTTGCTCCCGCTTTCCCTGTAGGAGCTGCCGAAGGCTGCGATCTTTTGATCTTAAAATCGAAAATCAAAAGATCGCAGCCTTCGGCAGCTCCTACAGGGAGGGCTTCAGCGGATCAATGGCTACCAGAATGCCCGAAACCGCCGGCGCCGCGTTCGGTTTCAACGAACTCTTCGACCATCTCGAAGTGCGCTTGAACGACCGGCACCAAAACCAGCTGGGCCAAACGCTCGCCCACCACCATGTTGAAGTCGGTCTGGCCACGGTTCCAGCACGACACCATCAGCGGGCCTTGATAATCGGAGTCGATCAGGCCGACCAGGTTGCCCAGCACGATGCCGTGCTTATGACCCAGGCCCGAGCGCGGCAGAATCAGCGCCGCCAGGCCTGGATCACCGATGTACACCGACAGGCCGGTAGGAATCAGCAGGGTTTCGCCCGGCTTGATGACGGTGTCTTTTTCCAGCATGGCGCGCAGGTCGAGGCCGGCGGAGCCTGGCGTGGCGTACTGCGGCAGCGGGAAGTCGGTACCGATGCGAGGGTCGAGGATCTTGGCTTGCAAAGCGTGCATGTAAATTAAACCTGGTTCAGACGTTCGGAGATAAAAGTGATCAGCTGGCGGGCAATCTTGCTCTTGCTGGTCTGGGCGAAAAGTGTGGCGTGTAGCTGGCGGTCGATCACGCTGCAGGCGTTTTCTTCGCTGTTGAAGCCAATGCTCGGGTTTGCGACGTCGTTGGCGACGATCAAATCGAGGTTCTTGTCTTTCAACTTGCGGGCAGCGTAATCGAGCAGGTGTTCGGTTTCAGCGGCGAAACCGACACTGAACGGTCGGTCAGGGCGGGTGGCGATGGTGGCCAGAATGTCCGGGTTACGCACCATCTGTAGCAACAAGCCGTCGCCGTTCGTAGGGTCTTTCTTGAGTTTCTGTGGGGCGACGACTTCCGGGCGGTAGTCCGCGACTGCCGCAGAAGCGATGAACAGATCGCAAGGGATCGCGGCTTCACAGGCGGCGAGCATGTCGCGGGCGCTGACCACGTCGATGCGGGTGACGCGATCTGGCGTTGGCAGGTGCACCGGACCGGTGATCAGCGTCACGCGGGCACCGGCTTCTACCGCGGCTTCGGCCAGGGCAAAGCCCATTTTTCCGGAGCTGTGGTTGGTGATGTAGCGCACCGGGTCGATGTTTTCCTGGGTCGGGCCAGCGGTGATCAGCACGTGTTTGCCGGTCAGCGCCTGACGCTGGAAGCAGTCCGCCGCGCACTGGGCGAGGTCGGTGGCTTCGAGCATGCGGCCCATGCCGACATCGCCGCAGGCCTGGCTGCCGGAGGCCGGGCCGAAGGTTTTCAGGCCACGGCTTTCGAGGGTTTGCAGGTTGGCCTGGGTGGCCGGGTCGCGCCACATGGCCTGGTTCATCGCCGGGGCAACGGCGACCACGGCGTCGGTGGCCAGCACCAGCGTGGTCAGCAGGTCGTCGGCAATGCCTTGGGCCAGGCGGGCAATAAGGTCCGCAGTGGCGGGGGCGATCAGCACCAGGTCGGCCCATTTGGCCAGCTCGATGTGGCCCATGGCAGCTTCGGCCTCCGGGTCGAGCAGATCGAGGTGGACCGGATGCCCGGACAAGGCCTGCATGGTCAACGGTGTGATGAACTCGCTGCCGCCGCGGGTCATGACCACGCGCACTTCGGCGCCCTGGTCGATCAGGCGGCGAACCAGGTCAGCGCTCTTGTAGGCAGCAATACCGCCGCCGACGCCCAGAACGATGCGTTTCCGATACAGCCGCTGCATAGGTCTGCCTTTCATTTCGTTGATGACTGCGTGGCGATACCCCCTCCCCAGGAGTGAAATCGCTCGCAAAAAAGATGGGCTACGATATCACAGCGACCGCTACGGAACAGCGGCGCCCACAGAGCAGGGAGGTGCTATGAGTATTCGCGATTGGCCAGCGGCGGAACGGCCGCGGGAGAGGTTGCTTGAGTTGGGCTCGGGGAGCCTTTCAGACGCCGAACTGCTGGCGATTTTTTTACGAACGGGCGTGTCGGGTAAAAGCGCGGTAGATCTGGCGCGACACCTGTTGAATCAGTTTGGCAGCCTGCGCTCGCTGCTCGAGGCCGATCAAGCAGCATTCAGCAGGCAGTTGGGGCTCGGGCCGGCGAAATTCGCTCAGTTGCAAGCGGTCCAGGAAATGAGCCGGCGGCATTTGGCCGAACGTGCGCGCCAAAAATCGGCATTGGAGAATCCGCAGGCGGTTCGTGATTACCTGAAGTCGATGCTGCGCCACGAGCCTCACGAGGTGTTCGGCTGTCTGTTTTTGGATTCCAGGCATCAAGTGCTGACTTTTGAAGTGCTGTTTCGCGGCTCCATCGACAGCACTAGTGTCTATCCGAGACAAGTGGTTAAACGCGCGCTGGCCCACAACGCCGCAGCGTTGATCCTCTGCCATAACCATCCGTCGGGTAATACCAATCCCAGTCAAGCCGACCGAGTGCTGACCAAGCGCCTGCAAGAGGCGCTGGACCTGATCGATGTGCGGGTGCTCGACCATTTCATCATCGGTGACGGCGATCCGCTGTCCATGGCCGAGTACGGGTGGATGTGACTGGGTACCGGAACTAACTGAGTCCCTTGTGGGAGCGAGCTTGCTCGCGATAGCGTCCCTTCAGTCACTGAATAGGGTGACTGACACGGCGCTATCGCGAGCAAGCTCGCTCCCACAGGTTTTGTGTCGGGTCCGACTACTTGAGGTTGACCTTCGAGTAATCCTGACGACCAAACGGGATGACCGAGTAACCTTCGACGTCCTTGCGCGTCAGCGCGAAGGCGGTCGGGTGGGCCAGCGGCAGCCACAGCGCCTGCTGCTGGATCTGTGCCTGGGCCTGTTCGTAGAGCTTGGTACGCACACCTTGCTCGCCGGTGGTCTTGCCGGCGCTGATCAGCTTGTCCAGGTCCTGGTTGCAGTAGCGTGCGAAGTTGGTGCCGGATTTGACCGCGGCGCAGGAAAACTGCGGCGTGAGGAAGTTGTCCGGGTCGCCGTTGTCGCCGGCCCAGCCCATGAACAACAGGTCGTGTTCACCGGCCTTGGCGCGGCGAATCAGCTCGCCCCATTCGATCACGCGAATCTCGGCCTGAATGCCGATTTCCGCGAGGTCCGATTGCAGCATTTGAGCGCTGAGGCTCGGGTTCGGGTTGAGCAGACTGCCGGAAGGTCGGGTCCAGATGGTGGTCTGGAAACCGTCCTTGAGCCCGGCCTTCGCCATGAGTGCTTTGGCTTTTTCGACGTCATGCGGATAACCCGGCAGGCCTTTGGCATAGCTCCAGGTGTTCGGCGGGTATGGACCGTTGGCAGGTTCGGCGGTGTCTTCGAACACGGCTTTGACGTAGTTGGCCTTGTCGAACGCGAGGTTGATCGCCTGGCGCACTTCAGGCTTGTCCAGCGGCGGATGCTGGCTGTTGATGCCGACGAACGCGGTCATGAAGGCGTCAGTCTTTTCCACTTTCAGGGTCGGTTCTTTCAGCGCTGCCTGTACGTCCAGAGGCTTGGGCGACAGGGCGATCTGGCACTCGTTGCGGCGCAATTTCTGCAAACGCACGTTGGCGTCCGGCGTGATCGCGAAGATCAGCGGATCTACCGACGGCTTGCCGCGGAAGTAATCAGCGTTGGCCTTGTAGCGAATCGAGGCGTCTTTCTGGAAGCGCGTGAAGATGAACGGCCCGCTGCCGATTGGCTGGCTGTTGAGCTTTTCCGGAGTGCCGGCCTTCTGCAGTTTGTCGGCGTATTCAGCGGAGTAGATCGAGGCGAAGCCCATGCTCAGCGTCGGGAGGAAGGTCGAGTCCGGGTGGTCGAGGGTGAAGCGCACGGTCATCGGGTCGAGCGCATCGATCTTCTTGATCAGCGCCGGCAGTTGCATCGACTGGGCGTGTGGGAAGCCGCTTTGGGCGACTTTGTGCCAAGGGTTTGCCGGGTCGAGCATGCGGTCGAAGCTGAACTTCACGTCTTCGGCGGTCATGTCGCGCGACGGGCTGAAGTACTCGGTACGGTGGAATTTCACCTGCGGGTGCAATTTGAAGACATAGGTCAGGCCGTCGGGCGTGACTTCCCAGCTGTCGGCGAGGCTGGCGACCACTTTGCCGCTGGCGGTATCGAAGTCCACCAGACGGTTCATCAGCACGTCGGCCGAGGCGTTGGTGGTGGTCAGCGAGTTGTATTGCACCACGTCGAAGCCTTCCGGGCTTGCCTCAGTGCAAACGCTCAGAGCGGCGGCATGGGCCAATGGGCTCAGCAGAAGAGGGGCGAGCAACAGCGGTAGGGCAGCGAGGCGCATGGTCGGATTCCTTTACAGATCGAAGGCCCATCTGCAAGTGCAGTCTGGAAAAGGCTTACCCTAGTGGGCTCTTTTGCAAATGACTATCCCCTTTTTCATTTTAGGGGGACTATGTGCGCTTGTTTTCGGTGATGCGGGCCGAGGAAAACCCAGAATTGGTCGGTTGGCCGATTCTCTGCGACGAGCGGTCTTAATCGACCACAGCCTTTATCCAAGGCGCCCGGCGCCCGAAAAATGGGAAATTTATCAAGTCCGCGCACACGGAATGTTGTTGCTCTCCAGTCTTTCTGGTATAAAGCAGCGCTCTTTTCTAGGGGCCCGGTTCCTTCACTGTAGGTGTAGCCGGTAAGACCTCTAAAGAAACGCGGCGCCTGGCGCCAAATGACTGAGAGATTAAGCGGCCAACCCATGCCGGGTTGGGCATGTGGTTTTAGAGGGCTGAGGCATGTCGAGAGTATGTCAAGTTACCGGTAAGGGTCCGGTGACTGGGAATAACATTTCCCACGCAAACAACAAAACCCGTCGTCGTTTCCTGCCGAACCTGCAGCATCACCGCTTCTGGGTTGAAGAAGAGAAACGTTTCGTGCGTCTGCGCGTATCTGCCAAAGGCATGCGTATCATCGACAAGCGTGGCATCACTGTCGTGCTGGCCGAAATCCGCAAAGCTGGCAAGATCTAAGGGAGCTAATCATGCGTGAATTGATTCGTTTGATTTCGAGCGCCGGTACTGGTCACTTCTACACTACCGACAAGAACAAGCGCACTACTCCGGACAAAATCGAGATCAAGAAATTTGATCCGGTTGTTCGCAAGCACGTGATCTACAAAGAAGGCAAAATCAAGTAATTGATTTTTCCCTCTTACGAAAAAGGCCCGTATCGCGAGATACGGGCCTTTTTTGTTGCCTGTGGTTTTGTGTTGCTCTTCAGGGCCCCATCGTCGGAACGCCGCCCGGAGCAAGCTCGCTCCCACAGGTTTTGTGATCGACACAACTCCCCTGTGGGAGCGAGCTTGCTCGCGATGAGGGCGGCCCAGACAGCAAAAATCTTCAGGCTTTCTGTTCAAACACCACATAGATCTTGCGGCACGGCTCCAGCACCTCCCAGGTGCCTCTGAACCCGGCCGGGATCACGAAGCGATCGCCCACGCGCAGGGTCTTGCCGTTGCCTTCGTTGTCGCGCAGCACTGAAACGCCCTGAACGATTTCGCAGTATTCATGCTCGGTGTAGTTCACATGCCACTGGCCGACTTCGCCTTCCCACACACCGGCGCTCATCTGGCCGCAAGGACTGTTGTAGTGGTTGTACACTGCTTGTTCAGGGTCGCCCTTGAGGACTTTCGCCGGGTCCGGCCGATAGCGATCGGGCTGGGTAGTGGTCTGGCTGAAGTCGACGATGTCCTGGATGCTCATTGTTGTAATCCCCCGTGATTGCGGCGCGAGTGGTTGGAAAGTCCAAAGTCTATGTTTATTAAAATGAACACCGCAAGGCCGTTTGCCGACCTTGTGTCAAATATATTGAAACAACCCCGGCCACTGGTTTAGGGTGGCGGTTGCCTTGGGCCGAAAAAGCAGGCTGGCCGGGCAGAATTCCTGAGGACGCCCGCGAAGACCGCGGGGCGCTCGTATTCAACAAGAGGAGGACACTCGTATGACCACCCTGACTCGTGCCGATTGGGAACAACGGGCTCGCGATCTGAAGATCGAAGGCCGCGCCTACATCAATGGCGAATACACCGATGCTGTCTCCGCCGAGACCTTCGAGTGCATCAGCCCGGTCGATGGTCGTCTGCTGGGCAAGATTGCCAGCTGTGACGCCGCCGACGCCCAGCGCGCTGTTGAAAACGCCCGCGCCACTTTCAATTCCGGCGTCTGGTCGCGCCTGGCGCCGACCAAACGTAAAGCCACCATGATCCGTTTCGCCGGCCTGCTGAAACAGCACGCCGAAGAGCTGGCCCTGCTTGAAACCCTGGACATGGGCAAGCCGATCAGCGATTCCCTGTACATCGACGTTCCAGGCGCGGCGCAAGCCCTGAGCTGGAGCGGTGAAGCCATCGACAAGATCTACGACGAAGTGGCCGCGACTCCCCATGACCAGCTGGGTCTGGTGACCCGCGAACCAGTCGGCGTAGTCGGCGCGATCGTGCCGTGGAACTTCCCGTTGATGATGGCGTGCTGGAAACTCGGCCCGGCGCTGTCCACCGGTAACTCGGTGATCCTCAAGCCATCCGAAAAATCCCCGTTGACCGCTATCCGCATCGCTGCGCTGGCCGTTGAGGCCGGCATCCCGAAAGGTGTGTTGAACGTCCTGCCAGGTTACGGTCACACCGTCGGCAAGGCCCTGGCCCTGCACAATGATGTGGACACCCTGGTGTTCACCGGTTCGACCAAAATCGCCAAGCAATTGCTGATCTACTCCGGCGAATCGAACATGAAACGCGTCTGGCTCGAAGCCGGCGGCAAAAGCCCGAACATCGTGTTCGCCGATGCGCCGGACCTGCAAGCTGCCGCTGAATCGGCTGCCGGCGCCATCGCCTTCAACCAGGGCGAAGTTTGCACTGCCGGCTCGCGTCTGTTGGTGGAGCGTTCGATCAAGGATAAATTCCTGCCGCTGGTGATCGAGGCCCTCAAAACCTGGAAACCGGGCAACCCGCTGGACCCGGCGACCAACGTCGGCGCGCTGGTGGATACCCAGCAGATGAACACCGTGCTGTCCTACATCGAATCCGGCCACACCGACGGCGCCAAACTGGTGGCGGGCGGAAAGCGCATTCTTCAGGAAACCGGTGGCACCTACGTTGAGCCGACGATTTTCGACGGCGTCAGCAACGCGATGAAAATCGCTCAGGAAGAAATCTTCGGCCCAGTGCTGTCGGTGATCACTTTCGATACCGCCGAAGAAGCCATTGCGATTGCCAACGACACCCCTTACGGCTTGGCCGCAGCGGTGTGGACCAAGGACATTTCCAAGGCCCATCTGACTGCCAAGGCACTGCGCGCTGGTAGCGTGTGGGTCAACCAGTATGACGGCGGCGACATGACGGCCCCGTTCGGTGGCTTCAAGCAGTCCGGCAACGGTCGCGACAAGTCGCTGCATGCGTTCGACAAGTACACCGAGCTGAAGGCGACCTGGATCAAGTTGTAAATTTGTAGCGGCCCCGGTCATATCCGGGGCCAAGCACAACGAAGATCCCCTGTGGGAGCGAGCTTGCTCGCGATAGCGGTCTGACAGTCGACGTCAATGTTGAATGTGAAACTGCCATCGCGAGCAAGCTCGCTCCCACAGTGTTTTGTGCAGTCTGAAAAAATAGTATCCACAGGAGCGTGGAAAATGCGTTGGGCGACTTATTTCGCCGTGTTGGCGTCTGTCTTGAGTGTCGGCCTGGCGCTGGGCGTCAGCATGCCGTTGGTGTCGTTTCGCCTGGAAGGCTGGGGTTATGGCTCGTTCGCCATCGGTGTGATGGCAGCGATGCCCGCTATTGGCGTATTGCTGGGGGCAAAGATCTCCAGCCATCTGGCCGCGCGTCTGGGCACGGCCAATCTGATGCGTTTGTGCCTGTGGGCCGGGGCTTTGTCCATCGGTTTGCTGGCGCTGTTGCCGAGTTATCCGATCTGGCTGGTACTGCGGTTGATGATCGGGGTGATCCTGACCCTCGTCTTCATTCTCGGCGAAAGCTGGATCAACCAGCTGGTGGTCGAACAATGGCGCGGGCGATTGGTGGCGCTGTATGGCAGCAGCTATGCGCTGAGTCAGCTGGCCGGGCCGTTGCTGCTTGGCGTTGTGGGCACCGAACACGATTACGGATTCTGGGTCGGCGTCGGCTTGCTGACGGCGGCACCGTTCCTGTTGCTGGGCCGCAGCGGCGCGCCCTCCAGCGAAGCCAGCAGCGTGACCTTCGGTGACTTGCTGGCCTTCTGCCGTGGCCTGCCGGCGATTGCCTGGGCGGTGTCGCTGTTCGCAGCGTTCGAAGCGATGATCCTGACTTTGTTGCCGGTTTATTGCCTGCGTCAGGGCTTTACGACGGACATTGCGTTGGCGATGGTCAGCACGGTGGTGGTGGGTGATGCCTTGCTGCAATTGCCGATTGGCGCACTGGCTGATCGCTTGTCGCGACGTACGTTGTTCACCGGGTGTGCGGTGGTACTGCTGATATCGAGCCTGGCCATCCCGTTGTTGATCGATACGTTGCTGATCTGGCCGTTGTGGGTGTTGTTCGGTGCCAGTGCCGGTGGCTTGTTCACCTTGTCACTGATCCTGATCGGCGAGCGCTATCGCGACGATGCACTGGTGCGCGCCAATGCGCATATCGCGCAGCTGTGGGGGATCGGTTGCCTGGTCGGACCGCTGGCGGCCGGTGCCGGCAGTCAGTGGATCAGCGGGCATGCGTTGCCACTGCTGATGGCGGCCGGTGCGCTGGGGTTGGTTATTCTGCTGTCGCGCCAAGGCGCGTTTGGTGCGGTGCAACCCGCATAGATCAAAAGATTCAAGCTACAGCATCCGCTCCAGGCCGACGGCGGTGCTCATCCACGCATTGAAGCGCCGCCACCAGCTCCCGGGTTCCTTGGTCAGGGTGTGCAATTTGCCGTCATCTTCAGTGACCCAGACAATCTGGCCATTCTCAAGCTTGGCCTGATAACTCAGGGCCGGCGCCATGCCTTGGAACGCCAGTTCACGCACGCGCGCGGCGAGTTCCGGGCTGTCCACCAGCACCCCGACTTCGGTGTTCCACAGCACTGAGCGTGGGTCGAAATTGAACGAGCCGATGAAAGACTTCTGTTGGTCGAAAATGATTGCCTTGCTGTGCAGGCTGGAATCGGAGCCGCGGTAAGACTTGCTGTAAAAGACATGCGGGCCGCTACCGCCGCCTTCGCCGGGCTGGCGACGCAATTCGAACAGCTGCACGCCATGCTCCAGCAATGCCTTGCGATACGGCGCGTAACCGCCATGCACCGCCGGCACGTCAGTGGCTTCCAGTGAGTTGGTCAGCATCTTCACCGACACTCCGGCATCGGCGCGGCCAGTCAAGTAAACCAGCCCCGGCTGGCCGGGTACGAAGTAGGCCGAAACCATGATCAGCTCTTTGCTGACGCCATTGAGCTCGGGCGCCAACTGCGTGGTCAGCAGCAACTGCGGGTCGGGCTCGCCGTCGGCCAGCACCTTGCTCGGCGCGTCCCACAGTGCCTGGTTCCAGGCCCAGATCAACTCCCGACGCCAGATTGCCAGGCGCGGGTGAGTGGTGTAGGTCATCAACTGCTGATAGAGCGCGTGATTCTGTTTGCGCGTTTCCTCAAGCGATTCTTCCAGTCGGGTCCGGGTGTTTTCCAGGTCCCTGGCCGTCGGTTTGCTCGAGAGGAACTGGTCGATAGGCTTGCTCAGCGCACTGTTCCAGTATTGGTCGAAACTGTGCCCCAGTTGTTCGGCGACCGGACCGACACCGAGCATGTCGATGTCAGTGAAGTTCAGGTTGGGTTCAGCATCGAAGTACTCATCCCCCAGATTGCGTCCACCGACGATGGCCATGCTGTTGTCGGCCAGCCACAGCTTGTTGTGCATGCGCCGGTGTTGCTGCGACAGGTTGAGCAACCGTCCCACCGCTCGTGTCACGCCGGTGCTGCGGCCCAGGTGCAATGGGTTGAACACACGGATCTGGATCTGCGGATGTGCCGCCAGCGTGGCGATGATGCGGTCCAGGCCATCGCTGGCGGTGTCGTCGAGCAGAATGCGCACGCGCACCCCGCGATCAGCAGCCTTGAACAGTTCATCCACCAGCATCCGCGTGCTGATGCCGTCGTGAACGATGTAGTACTGCAAATCCAGGCTGCTTTGGGCGTTGCGGATCAGCTCTGCGCGGGCCGTGAAGGCTTCGGTGCTGTCGGAGAGCAGGCGGAAGCCGGATTTCCCTTCGTGGGGGGCAGCCTGAGCCTGAATCGAGCGACCGAACGCCGAGTCACTGGCGGGCAGCGCCTGGCTCGGTTCGCGCGAAACGTTGAACGTCGCACAGCCGCCGAGGAACGAGGCGAGTAACAGAAGAGCGAGCAGGGGCTGTCTGACTCTCACGTGGGATCGTTCCGATTGGCGGCAGGTGTCGGCATATGGACGCTGGATTCCCGAGAAAGGTCAGTCGGTGATGCAGTCGGTTTCCGCGAGCAGTTGGATCGCTGCGGCGCCGACCTTGCGCACCGCTTCTTCAATTTGCGGTGTTGGCTTGGCAGCGTAGTTCATCCGCAGGCAATTGCGGTATTTGCCCGAGGCGGAAAAGATACTGCCAACGGCAATCTGTACGCCTTGATCATGCAGCGCACGATTCAGTTTCAGGGTATCGAAGCCCTCCGGCAGCTCGACCCACAACATGAAGCTGCCTTGTGGTCGGCTGGCGCGGGTGCCGGCCGGGAAGTAACGCGTGACCCAATCGATCATCACGTCGCGATTGCGTTGGTATTGGGTGCGCATCCGCCGCAAATGCGGTTCGAAGTGCCCGGCCTTGAGAAATTCGGCAATCGCGATCTGCGGTTGCGGCGCCGTAGAACCGGTGCTGATGTATTTCATGTGCAGCACCCGTTCCAGATACCGTCCCGGCGCCACCCAACCGATCCGCAGCCCCGGCGCCAGGGTCTTGGAAAATGAACTGCACAGCAGGACGCGGCCGTCCTCGTCGAAGGATTTGATCGTGCGCGGGCGCGGGTAGGTGTAGGCCAGTTCGCCATACACATCATCCTCGATGATCGCCACGTCGAAACGCTGTGCGAGTGTCAACAACGCGCGTTTACGCGACTCCGGCATGATGTAGCCCAGCGGGTTGTTGCAGTTGGGGGTCAACTGTATGGCCTTGATCGGCCATTGTTCCAAGGCCAGTTCGAGGGCATCGAGACTGATCCCGGTGAGCGGGTCGGTGGGGATTTCCAGGGCTTTCATGCCCAGGCCCTTGAGGGTTTGCATGGCGCCGTGAAAGCTTGGCGAATCCACGGCGACAATATCGCCCGGCTCGCAGATGGAGCGGATGCTGGTGGACAGCGCTTCGTGACAACCGGTGGTGATCACCAGATCGTTGGCGCTCAACTGGCAGCCGGAATCGAGCAGCAGGCGGGCAATCTGTTCGCGCAGTTCGAGGGTGCCGTAGATGTTGTCGTAATACAGACCGGGCATGTCCTGTCGCCGGCTGATTCGCGCCAGGTTGCGCAGCAGCGGTTTCATGGTCGGCGTAGTGATGTCCGGCATGCCGCGACCCAGTTGCACGACATCTTTGCGCGGGACGGCGCGAATGAGTTCCAGCACCTGATCCCACTGGGAAATATCCACCGGCCGCTGCGCCGGGCGGCCTATGGCCGGAAGCTCCGGCAGTTCGCGCCCCACTGGTACGAAGTAGCCCGACTTGGGTTTGGGGGTCGCCAGGCCGCTGTCTTCGAGCACGCGATACGCCTGCTGCACCGTGCTCAGGCTGACGCCGTGTTCAACACTCAACGCCCGCACCGACGGCAGCCGGTCACCTGGGCGATAAAAGCCCTGTTCGATACGTGTGCCGAGTAGTTCGGCGAGGTTGACGTAAAGGGTCATGGCGCAGTCTCAGTGTGGGTGATTCGGTTGACCAGTACAGATTGGTCGAAAATAGGGGATTCAGACGCTGAAATGCAAAATCTGTATGGAGTTAATACAGTCTCGTTGAATCTGTAATGCTTTTTGCCGTCCACGCATCATGAAAGCTCTGGCTACCCAAGTAAACAGGAGCAATCAACATGAACGGCTTGAGCGATGTGCGGCTGACGTTACACAGTCAGGAACTGGCGGCAGGGCAAATCAACGGCGCACGCGAGGCGATGATGCGCAACGCACCGTCCGGCCTGAGTCGCTGGGGCCTGTTCTGGCATCGTCTGCACACGCGCAAGGTGTTGCTGGAGCTCACGCCCGAGCAGCTGAGGGATGTGGGGCTGAGTCGGGAGCAGGCACGGGAGGAGGGCTTGAAGCCGTTCTGGCGTCTGTGAGATGAAATGCGATCCCTTGTAGCAGCTGCCGAAGGCTGCGTCCGACTGCGCAGCAGTCGTAAACCAGGCGCCGCGGTTTGCCTGAAAGAGCGGTTGCAGGATTTGCGACGGCTTCGCCGCCGAACGCTGCCTCGCGGTGCTCGTCAGCTGCTACAAGGGCGGACATGTCGCTGAATCAAGTTCAGGCCAACTCTTTAAGCCGATGCCACAACATCCCCAACGCCAACAACGGCGAGCGCAAATGTTTCCCACCGGGAAAGGTAATGTGCGGAACCCGAGCAAACAGATCAAACCCACCACCCTGCTGCCCACTGATCGCTTCAGCCAACAACTTACCCGCCAAATGCGTGGCATTCACGCCATGACCGGAATAAGCCTGGGCGTAATACACATTCGGCTGATCCTTGAGCCGGCCGATCTGCGGCAAACGGTTGGCGCCGATGCCGATCATCCCGCCCCATTGATAGTCGATCTTGACCCCGGCCAGTTGCGGGAAAACCTCCAGCATCTTCGGCCGCATGTAGGCGGCGATGTCCTTCGGGTCGCGACCTGAATAATGGCAGGCGCCGCCAAACAGCAAGCGTCGGTCCGCCGAGAGCCGGTAGTAGTCCAGCGCCACCCGTTGATCGCAGACCGCCATGTTCTGCGGCAGTAGCGAGTGTGCCAGCGCTTCACTCAAGGGTTCGGTGGCGATGATGTAGCTGCCGGCGGGCAGCACCTTGCCGCTGAGTTCGGGATTGAGTTCATTGAGGTAGGCGTTGCAGCCCAGCACCAGCGTCTTGGCGCGGACCGAACCTTGGGCGGTATGGACCTTGACCTCGGGGCCATAATCGATGCGGGTGACTGCCGATAGTTCGAACAGCTTCAC
This sequence comes from Pseudomonas sp. NPDC098740, assembly GCF_044760065.1. Taxonomy (NCBI): domain Bacteria; kingdom Pseudomonadati; phylum Pseudomonadota; class Gammaproteobacteria; order Pseudomonadales; family Pseudomonadaceae; genus Pseudomonas; species Pseudomonas sp. NPDC098740. The sequence continues at coordinate 137,951 of NZ_JBIWAM010000013.1, forward strand.
CCCCAAATGCTGCGCGGCGGCCGCTTCGCCCAATGCCAGGTTCAGCGGATGCAGGTGCCCTGATCCCATGTCGATCAAACCGCCGACGTAACGGTCGGAACCCACTACGGAATGCATTTCACTGGCTTGCAGCAGACGTGTTTCGTAACGGTAACCGAGACTGCGCAGCTCTTCGGCGTCCTCGGCAAAACCTTCGAGGTCTCGGGGTTTGTTGGCCAGATCGCAATAGCCCCACGTGAGGTCGCAAGGGATCTGAAAACGCTCGACGCGCTGTCGGACGATTTCCACCGCTTCCAGGCCCATGAGTTTCATCTGACGCACGCCGTCCGCACCGACCACGTCAGTAAACTGATCGAGGCCATGGCCGACGCCACGAATCAACTGCCCTCCATTGCGTCCGCTGGCGCCCCAACCGATTTTGTGGGCTTCGAGCAGGATCACACTGAAGCCGCGTTCGGCCAGTTCGAGCGCCGTGTTCAACCCGGAGAACCCGCCACCGACCACGCACACGTCAGCCACCAGATCGCCTGTGAGCACCGGATGATCGGGCTGCGGCAGGCTGCTGGCGGCGTAGTAAGAAGCAGGATGCTGGTGGTTCGGGGCAGGTTGCTGAGCACGGGCATTCATGTGCGTGTTCCTGATTCTTGTGTTTAGAAAATTTGACGGAGCATAAGCCGGACCTTCGGGCACGGGCAACACTGGTCGGTTGGTGCTGTCTGGATCGGGGCTTTTGCGTCAGAATCCCGCTCTATTCCGCTTTTGGTTACCGCTTCGATGAGCTGCAACAGTCAGAAAATTCGCACGCTTCGGCAGCAGATTCCCTCGTTCGAGTGCGTGCCCGGCTGCCATGACTGCTGTGGGCCGGTGACCACTTCACCGGAAGAAATGTCCCGCCTGCCCCGCAAGACCCGCGCCGAGCAAGACGCTGCGATGGATGAGCTCAATTGCGTTCACCTCGGACCCAACGGCTGCACCGTGTATGACGAGCGGCCGCTGATTTGTCGGTTGTTCGGCACCACCAAGACCTTGCCGTGCCCGAATGGGCGGGGGCCGGTGGAGCTGATTCATCCGCGGGTGGAGAAGCAGATTCATGAGTACATGGCCAGCACCCGACAAGTCCTCGTCTAAGCGGAGACCGAGCCGCCTGCCATCGCGAGCAAGCTCGCTCCCACATTAGATCTTCAGTGAACACAAATCTCGTGTAAGACGCAGATCAATGTGGGAGCGAGCTTGCTCGCGATGGGGCCCGAACAGGCACCGCAAAACTCTCAATCCGGAATCGGCAGATTCAAGCTCTCTTTCACCTCTTCCATCACGATGTAGCTCTTTGATTCGCGCACATGCGGCAGCTTGAGCAGGATGTCGCCCAGCAGTTTGCGGTACGAGGCCATCTCGGAAATCCGCGCCTTCACCAGATAGTCGAAATCCCCTGACACCAAATGGCACTCCAGCACGTGGGGAAGCTTCAGCACCGCGCGTCGGAACTCTTCGAAAGTATCGCCGGATTTGTAGTCGAGGCTGATCTCGACGAACACCAGAAGACTACCCTTGAGGTGCTGCGGATTGAGCCGGGCGTTGTAGCCCATGATGATCCCTTCGCGCTCCAGCCGCCGGACCCGCTCGGTACACGGCGTGGTCGAGAGCCCGACCTTTTCCCCCAGCTCGGTGAAGGAGATGCGCCCGTCCGCTTGCAGGATCCGCAGGATGTTGCGGTCGATCTTGTCCAGCTCACGTTTGGTCTGAGTGTTGGTACGCATAGGGGATGCGCCTCCGTGAAAAGCGTTTTTGCCGAGAATTCTCGCCAAATATAGGCACTTATATAGTGAAAAGCACTGCCTAATCTTTTTTACACTGCGCACATCAATGCTCGACAACTACGAACGTCAGCGGCAAGCCGCGATGAGGAATATGAAAATGCGCGTTATGGTCTTGGGTAGCGGCGTCATCGGCACCACCAGTGCTTACTATCTGGCGCGTGCCGGGTTTGAAGTGGTGGTCGTGGACCGTCAGCCGGCCGCTGCCATGGAGACCAGTTTCGCCAACGCCGGGCAGGTTTCGCCGGGTTATGCCTCGCCGTGGGCTGCGCCGGGTGTTCCACTTAAAGCCATCAAGTGGCTGTTGCAGCGCCACGCACCGCTGGCGATCAAGGCCACCGCCGACATCGACCAATACCTGTGGATGGCGCAGATGCTGCGCAACTGCACCGCCAGTCGTTATGCGGTGAACAAAGAGCGTATGGTCCGCCTGTCCGAGTACAGCCGTGACTGCCTCGACGAATTGCGCGCCGAAACCGGCATTGCCTACGAAGGCCGTAGCCTCGGTACTACACAACTGTTCCGCACCCAGGCTCAACTCGACGGCGCCTGGAAAGACATTGCCGTGCTGAAAGAGTCTGGCGTGCCGTTCGAACTGCTCGACCGCGCCGGCATTGCCCGCGTTGAGCCGGCGCTGGCCAACGTCACCGACATCCTCGCCGGTGCCCTGCGCCTGCCGAACGACCAGACCGGCGATTGCCAGATGTTCACCACCCGCCTGGTCGAAATGGCTACCAAATTGGGTGTGGAATTCCGCTTCGACCAAGACATTCAGCGCCTCGACTACGCCGGCGACCGCATCAACGGCGTATGGATCGACGGCAAGCTGGAAACCGCTGATCGCTACGTGCTGGCCCTGGGCAGCTACTCGCCGCAACTGCTCAAGCCGCTGGGTATCAAGGCGCCGGTGTATCCGCTCAAGGGTTATTCCTTGACTGTGCCGATCACCAATCCTGCGATGGCCCCGACTTCGACTATTCTCGACGAGACCTACAAGGTCGCGATCACCCGTTTCGACAACCGCATCCGCGTCGGTGGCATGGCTGAAATAGCCGGTTTTGACCTGTCGCTGAACCCGCGTCGGCGCGAAACCCTGGAGATGATCGTCAACGACCTCTATCCTCAGGGCGGCGATCTGGCCCAGGCAAGTTTCTGGACCGGTCTGCGTCCGACCACCCCGGACGGCACGCCGATCGTGGGTGCTACACCGTTCAGCAATCTGTTTTTGAACACGGGTCATGGCACGCTCGGCTGGACCATGGCATGCGGTTCCGGTCGCTTGCTGGCTGATCTGATGGCGAAGAAAACGCCGCAAATCAGCGCCGAAGGCCTCGATATTTCCCGTTATGGAAAAAAACTTCAGGAGTCTGCAAAACATGTCAATCCAGCGCCAGCTCACCAATGAGCGCATGAGCCAGATCGTAGTCCACAGCGGTACCGTGTATCTGGCAGGGCAGGTCGGCGACGATATGAACGCCGGGATTGAACAGCAGACCCGTGAAACGCTTGCCAACATCGAGCGTTTGCTGGATCTGGCCGGGACCGACAAGAGCCGTTTGCTGTCGGTGACGATTTACTTGAAAGACATTGATGCACACTTTGAAGGCATGAACGCGGTCTGGGACAAGTGGCTGCCAAAAGGCGTCGCACCGGCCCGTGCCACGGTTGAATCGAAGTTGTGCGAACCGGAAATCCTGGTTGAGCTGTCGGTTGTCGCCGCTCTGCCATAAACCCGTCAGAAAGATCCCTCTCCCGGTGCTACTGGCGGTTCACGCCGTCAGCAAGCGCCGGTTTTTCTTCCCATGACCGCCTAGAAGTCTGCCGCCATGCGTCCAGCCCGTGCCCTGATCGACCTTCAAGCCCTGCGTCACAACTACCAAATCGCCCGTGAAGTCACGGGGGCCAAGGCCCTAGCGGTGATCAAGGCCGATGCCTACGGCCATGGCGCGGTGCGTTGCGCCCAGGCACTGGAAGCCGAGGCGGACGGGTTTGCCGTGGCCTGCATCGAAGAAGCGTTGGAGCTGCGAGCCGCGGGCATTCGTGCGCCGGTGTTGCTGCTGGAAGGTTTTTTCGAGGTCGATGAGCTATCGCTGATTGTCGAGCATGACTTCTGGTGCGTGGTGCATTCGCTGTGGCAGCTCGAAGCCATCGAGAACGCTGCACTGAGCAAGCCGATCACGGTCTGGCTCAAGCTCGATTCGGGCATGCATCGGGTGGGCTTGCATCCAAAGGATTATCAGGCGGCCTATCAACGGCTGCTGGCCAGCGGCAAAGTCGCGAAGATTGTACTGATGAGTCACTTCGCCCGGGCCGATGAGCTGCACAGTCAGGCCAGTACCGAGCAGGTCGCGGTGTTCGAAGCGGCGCGCCAGGGCTTGTCGGCTGAGGTCAGCCTGCGTAACTCGCCGGCAGTGCTCGGTTGGCCGCAGATTCCAAGTGATTGGGTTCGCCCGGGCATCATGCTCTACGGCGCGACTCCGTTTGAAGAAGCCAACGCCGTGGCGTCCCGCCTGCAACCGGTGATGACCCTCGAATCGAAAGTGATTTGCGTGCGTGACCTGCCGGCCGGCGAGCCGATCGGTTACGGCGCCACATTCATCACCCAGAAACCAATGCGCGTGGGCGTGGTGGCCATGGGTTACGCCGATGGCTACCCACGTCAGGCACCGACCGGTACACCCGTGATGGTTGCCGGGCAACGCAGCCAGTTGATTGGCCGGGTGTCGATGGACATGCTCTGCATCGACCTGACCGATGTGCCCCAAGCCGGCCTCGGTTCGACCGTCGAGTTGTGGGGCAAAAATATCCTCGCCAGTGACGTGGCGGCGGCTGCGGGCACGATTCCTTACCAGATCTTCTGCAACCTGCGCCGGGTGCCAATGCTCTATTCCGGGGCTTAGGTCAAAGCACGCCGACCGAAAGTCGCTTCGCCGAATAGGATTCAGGTCCAAGTGTTGTAAATACTGAACGCTGTCGCCATGATATCGCTCAATATTCCAACAACCTGAATCCCTGGAGGCTCCAGCATTGGACGTCGGTGAACGACTGCAATCCATCCGTAAGCTCAAAGGACTTTCCCAGCGTGAACTCGCCAAGCGCGCGGGCGTCACCAACAGCACCATTTCGATGATCGAGAAGAACAGCGTCAGCCCCTCGATCAGTTCGCTGAGGAAGGTACTGGGCGGGATTCCCATGTCCATGGTCGAGTTCTTTTCCGAAGAGATCCTGCAGGAAAAACCGACTCAGATCGTCTACAAAGCCAACGAGCTGATCGATATTTCCGATGGTGCAGTGACCATGAAGCTGGTCGGCAGGGCTCATCCGAGCCGGGCCATCGCGTTCCTCAACGAAATCTACCCGCCAGGCGCCGACACCGGTGATGAGATGCTCACCCATGAGGGCGAGGAAACCGGGATTCTGCTCGAAGGTCGACTTGAACTGGTGGTGGGGCTTGAAACGTTTGTGCTCGAAGCCGGCGACAGCTACTACTTTGAAAGTACTAAACCGCACCGTTTCCGTAATCCGTTCGATGCGCCAGCGCGACTAATCAGCGCAGCTACGCCAGCGAATTTCTAAGAAAAGAGGCGTCCCGCCAGCATTGCGCAGGTGCCCGAGTTGTTTTTCCGACACGCATAAGACCCCTTCGACTTTAGGGTTGTTTCAGTGTGGCGGGCTTACCGTTATACTTGCGCCCGCCTGCGAACCGTGGCCGTGGGCGTGACTAGCCACCATTGAGGGTGAACGCGTGAATCTAATTATGAAAATGCTGGCCGTACCAGCAACCGTATTGGCCCTTTGGGCAGTCAGCGCACAAGCTGCGACCAACGACGATATTGCTAAACGCCTTGAGCCAGTCGGCCAGGTTTGCGTTCAGGGTAAAGAGTGCAAGGGGATGGAAGTCGCTGCTTCGGCGGGTGGTGGTGATGCCAAAACCCCTGATTCCGTGATTGCAAAACATTGCAACGCTTGCCACGGCACCGGCCTGTTGGGCGCGCCGAAAGTCGGTGATGCGACAGCCTGGGGCGACCGCGCCAAGAAAGAAGGCGGCCTTGACGGCTTGCTGGCGAAGGCGATCTCCGGCGTCAACGCGATGCCGCCTAAAGGTACCTGCGCCGATTGCTCTGATGCAGATCTCAAGGGCGCCATCCAGAAGATGTCCGGGTTGAAATAAGCCCCATCTTCAGCGAAAAAGCCGCTTGCGAGCGGCTTTTTTGTGCCCGCGATTTGCGCCTGGGACTATTCTTTGCAGCAAAGGCCCGGCAAGCCCGGTCCAACCCCAATTCACGGAATGTAAGGGAGGATCAGATGGTGCAGCTGTGTTCTATCGAGCAAGCGGTCGATGATGTCTTGGCACGGTTGCCGGCGCATATCCACATGGGCCTGCCCCTTGGTCTGGGCAAACCCAACCACTTCGTCAACGCGCTGTTTCAACGCATCGCGCAGTTGCCCGAGCGGCAGCTGACGGTCTACACCGCCCTGTGCCTGGGCCGTCCTTCCTTGGGCGACGGTTTGCAAAAGCGTTTTCTTGAGCCCTTCATCGAGCGGGTTTTTGGCGATTATCCGGAACTGGATTTCCTGGCCGACCTGCATCGCGACAGCCTGCCGTCCAACATCCATGTTCAGCAATTCTTCATGCAACCCGGCAGCCTGCTCCACAGCGCACAGGCCCAGCAGGATTACGTCAGCAGCAATTACAGCCACGCCGCTCGAGACATCAACGCCGCCGGGTTGAACCTGGTGGCGCAATTGGTGGCGAGCCACAGCGAGCACCCCGACCGCCTGAGCCTGAGTTGCAACCCGGACATCACCCTCGACCTGTTCCCCATGATCGCCAAGCGTCGAGCGGCGGGGGAGACGATCCTGCTGGTGGGCCAGGTGCACAACGATTTGCCGTACATGCCCGGCGATGCTGAAATCGGTATCGACACGTTCGACCTGCTGATCGACGAGAAGGACAGCACCACGCTGTTCTCCACGCCGAACATGCCGGTGGGTTTCCAGGATCACTTCATCGGGCTGCACGCCAGCACGTTGGTGCGCGACGGCGGCACCTTGCAGATCGGCATCGGCGCCATGGGTGATGCCCTGACCGCTGCGCTGCTGGCACGGCAGGCCGACAATGACGGTTACAAGGCGTTGCTGGCGGACGTGAATCTCAGCCAGTGGGCGCAACTCATCGACCGCGAAGGCGGCGTCGAACCCTTCGCCAAGGGCCTTTACGGTTGCAGCGAAATGTTCGTCAACGGCTTGCTGGTGCTGGCCGATGCCGGGATCGTGCGGCGCAAGGTCTATCCGGATGTGCCGACCCAGCAACAGGCGAATGCCGGCACGCTGGATGAAGCCGCGCAGACTGACGGCATCTCGGTGCACGGTGGTTTCTTCCTTGGGCCGCGCAGTTTCTATGAGCGGTTGCGCGAGCTGCCGCACAGCAAGCGGCTCGAATTCAACATGACCCGCATCAGCTACATCAATGAGCTTTACGGTCAGGAAGAGCTCAAACGCTTGCAGCGCCTCGATGCGCGCTTCATCAACACCGTGTTCACCATGACCTTGCTGGGTGCAGGTGTGGCCGATCAGCTCGAAGACGGGCGAGTACTCAGCGGTGTCGGTGGGCAATACAACTTCGTCGCCCAGGGTCATGCGCTGGAAGGCGCGCGTTCGGTGCTGCTCCTGCGCAGCTGGCGCGAATCGGGCGGTGAGGTCAGTTCGAACCTCGTGTGGGAGTACGGCCATTGCACGATCCCGCGACACCTGCGAGACATTGTGGTCACCGAGTACGGCATCGCCGACCTGCGGGGCAAGACCGATGCGGCGGTGATCGAGGCGTTGCTGAATATCAGCGACTCACGTTTCCAGCCGGGGTTGATCGAACAGGCTCAGGCAGTCGACAAGTTACCGAAGAATTTCCGCATTGATCCACGCTTTGCCGACAACAGTCCGCAGCGCTTGCAGGCCATTCAGGCGCGGCATCCGCAGTTGTTTCCGGAGTATCCGTTGGGCTGTGATTTCACCGCTGAAGAGCGGGATCTGTTGCGGGCGCTGAACTGGCTGAAGAGCAAGTTCAAGCTCACGGAGATTCTGGAACTGGGCAAGGCCGCGCTGGATGCGCCAGAACCTTCATCGTTTCCCGAGCATCTGGAACGAATGCAGCTGGCCAATCCGGAAGGGCTGAAAGAGGATTTGTTTCAGCGGTTGCTACTGACGGGCCTGAAGGCCACCGCTATTTAACGACCAACACAAATCAAATGTGGGAGCGAGCTTGCTCGCGATAGCGGTACATCAGCCAACAGAGATGTTGAATGTGATGGCCTCATCGCGAGCAAGCTCGCTCCCACAGTTGTTTTAGGGTGTGGCTTTATTCGATGAAGGTCACGACGCCGCCGGCCAGCGACTGCACGCGAGCCAACGACTCAACCCGATAACCCTGCGCATCCAGTTCCGCACGGCCGCCCTGGAACGACTTCTCGATCACGATACCCAAACCCGCGACGGTAGCGCCGGCCTGTTTGATGATCGAGATCAGCGCTTGGGACGCCTTACCGTTGGCCAAAAAGTCATCGATGATCAGCACGCGGTCGCTGCTGGTCAGGTGGCGCGGGGAGATCGCCACGGTGCTTTCGGTCTGCTTGGTGAATGAGTAAACGGTCGCCGACAGCAGGTTTTCGGTCAGGGTCAGCGACTGATGCTTGCGCGCAAAAATCACCGGCACGCCGAGGTTCAGACCGGTCATGATCGCCGGAGCAATGCCCGAGGCTTCGATGGTGACGATCTTGGTGATGCCCGAATCCTTGAACAGCGTGGCGAATTCGTCGCCGATCAGCTTCATCAGGGCCGGGTCGATCTGGTGGTTCAGAAAGGCGTCGACTTTCAGGACCTGGTCGGAAAGCACGATGCCTTCTTCGCGAATTTTCTTGTGCAGTGCTTCCATGAAGCTTTCCTCTACGGGCGGCTTGTGCGCCTAAGGCTGGTTAAAAAGTAGTCGATTCTAGCGCTTTAACATCGCGCGTATATCCGCCAATGCGGTATTGCCGCGAACGGCTTTGACTTCAACGGGCGTGTCGTCGTTGCCTTCCCAGGCCAGGTCGTCCGGCGGCAGCTCATCAAGAAAGCGGCTCGGCGCGCAGTCGATGATCTCGCCGTATTGCTTACGCTTGGCGGCGAAGGTGAAGGCCAGGGTCTGACGCGCGCGGGTAATTCCCACGTAGGCCAAGCGACGTTCTTCTTCGATGGTGTCGGCTTCGATACTGGAACGGTGCGGGAGGATTTCCTCTTCCATGCCCATGATGAACACGTAAGGGAATTCCAGACCTTTGGAGGCGTGCAGGGTCATCATCTGCACACCTTCGGCGCCGTCTTCCTCTTCCTGCTGACGCTCCAGCATGTCGCGCAGGACGAGTTTGCCGATGGCGTCTTCGACGGTCATCTCGCCTTCTTCGTCTTTTTCGAGGGTGTTCTTCAACGCCTCGATCAAGAACCAGACGTTACCCATGCGGTAATCGGCGGCCTTGTCGCTGGAGCTGTTGGTGCGCAGCCAGTTCTCATAGTCGATGTCCATGACCATGCTGCGCAACGCCGAGATCGGGTCTTCGCCGGCGCATTGCTCGCGGACCTTGTCCATGAAGCGTTTGAAGCGCGACAGTCGATCGGTGAAGCGCGTATCCAGATGCTCGCCCAGACCGATTTCGTCGGTGGCGGCGTACATCGAGATTTTGCGTTCGGTGGCGTAGTTGCCAAGCTTTTCCAGCGTGGTAGAACCGATCTCCCGGCGTGGGACGTTGATCACCCGCAGGAAGGCGTTGTCGTCGTCCGGGTTCACGATCAGGCGGAAGTAGGCCATCAGGTCTTTCACTTCCTGACGCCCGAAAAAGCTGTTGCCGCCGGACAGGCGATACGGAATCTGGTGGTGTTGCAGCTTTAGCTCGATCAGCTTGGCCTGATAGTTACCGCGATACAGAATCGCGAAATCGCTGTACGGCCGGTCGGTGCGCAAGTGCAGGGTCAGCAGCTCAACGGCCACGCGCTCGGCTTCGGCGTCTTCGTTGCGGCAGCGGATCACGCGGATCTCGTCGCCGTGGCCCATCTCGCTCCACAGCTGCTTTTCGAATTCGTGCGGGTTGTTCGAGATCAGCACGTTGGCGCAGCGCAGGATGCGGCTGGTGGAGCGGTAGTTCTGCTCCAGCATCACCACTTTCAGGGACGGATAGTCGTCCTTGAGCAACATCAGGTTTTCCGGGCGGGCGCCGCGCCAGGCGTAGATCGACTGGTCATCGTCGCCGACCACGGTGAACTGGTTGCGCGTGCCGATCAGCAGCTTCACCAGCAAATACTGGCTGGCGTTGGTGTCCTGGTATTCGTCCACCAGCAGGTAGCGGACCTTGTTCTGCCATTTTTCGAGGATGTCGGCGTGTTCCTGGAACAGCTTCACCGGCAGCAGGATCAGGTCGTCGAAGTCCACCGCGTTGAACGCCTTGAGCGTGCGCTGATAGTGGGTGTAGACGATGGCGGCGGTCTGTTCCTTGGGGTTGCGCGCGTTTTCCAGGGCTTCGGGCGGCAGGATCAGGTCGTTTTTCCAGGAGCCGATCATATTCTTGATCTCGTCGACGCCGTCGTCGCCCGAGTATTCCTTCTGCATGATGTCGGTCATCAAGGCTTTGACATCGGTCTCGTCGAAGATCGAGAAACCCGGCTTGTAGCCCAGCCGCACGTGTTCCTTGCGGATGATGTTCAGGCCCAGATTGTGGAAGGTGCAGACGGTCAGGCCGCGACCTTCGCCGCCCTTGAGCAGGGTGCCGACCCGCTCCTTCATCTCGCGCGCGGCCTTGTTGGTAAAGGTCATGGCGACGATGTACTGGGCGCGAAAGCCGCAATTCTGGATCAAGTGGGCGATCTTGCGCGTGATCACGCTGGTCTTGCCGGAGCCTGCACCGGCGAGCACCAAAAGAGGGCCGCCGACGTAGCTCACGGCTTCTTGCTGCCGGGGATTGAGTCGGGACATACGAAATCAGGGAGTCGTTTGCGAAATGGGCCGGCATTTTAACAGGCTCAGCGAATTGTGCTGCTCTCTCCGACTTGTGACGCAGCACGCTATCTATATTTGCCGGTTTTGATACTTTCACGCAGGATGCGCGGTGAGTTTGCGTCTAATGTTCGTAATTCCGGATACAAAGCCGCGTTTGATAACCGAGGTCATTTGGTCATTGGTTACCAGCGCTGCATAATGCCCGCCGCCTACATCTTTGCAGAGTCTAGGGAGCTAGCTTGTCTACGCCTGTCGAACCCTTGCGTTTGCTGCTACTGGCCGAAGAGCCAGCGTGGGCAGCGTTGTTGCGCGAGTGTCTGGCTCCGATGGGGAGCTCGACCGTGCTGATCAGCGCGCCGAGCTGGGAGTCGGTCAGCAGTCTGTTCGATGACAACCGCAGCGCGGTGTTGTTGACGATTCCAGCGCTTCAACCTCTACCTGGCCGTTGCAGCCTGCCGACGGTATTGCTGCTTGAGCACGAACCACTGGCGCCGCCCGATGGAGTGAGCGACTGGCTGGTACGCGATCACCTTGATCCCGGCATGTTGCGCCGGTGCCTGCGGCATGTGCGCGAGCGTGGCGTGCTGGAAAACACCCTGCAGCGCCTGGCCGAGCAAGACCCGCTGACCGGCATCGCCAATCGCCAGGGCTTCCAGACCTTGCTGGCGGCACGCCTGGTGGAAAACGACGGCCGCGGCCTGGCCCTCGGTCACCTCGACCTCGACAACTTCCGTCACGCCAACGACGCCCTCGGCCATCAAGCCGGCGACCGGTTGATCCTGCAAGTGGTCGCGCGGCTGAAAAGCCAGCTTGAGGCCGGAGATCAACTGGCGCGACTGGGCAGTGATGAGTTCGCCCTGCTGATAGACACCCGACGCGCGCCTCAGCGCGCCGAATGGATGGCCGAGCGCATTACCGAAGCGCTGGCCGAGCCTTACTGGGTCGACGGCGAAAGCCTGTTGATCGGTTCCAGCCTCGGTATTGCCCACGCCCGGGCCCAGGCCGGCGCCGACCCGCTGATGTGGCACGCACACATCGCCATGCAGCAGGCCAAAAGCACTCAAGGCTGCACTTTTCACATCTTCAACGAACGCATCAACCGCAATGCCCGCAGCATGGCCGATCTCGAAAGCGAGCTGCGCCGGGCGTTGCGCCGGGATGAACTGGAACTGCATTACCAGCCTCGCCTGAACCTTGAGGACGGGCAGATCGTCGGCCTCGAAGCCTTGGTGCGCTGGCGTCATGGCGAGCGCGGCTTGCTGCCACCCAGCGAATTCGTGCCGCTGGCCGAGCAAAGCGGCTTGATTGTGCCGCTGGGTTACTGGGTGATTTCCCGTGCCTTGCGCGACATGCAGGCGTTGCGCGAACGGGGTTTGCCGGCGTTGCACATGGCGATCAACCTGTCGTTCCGACAGTTTCAGGACAGCCAATTGTTGTCGACCCTGAGCCGGCTGATTGCCGAGCGCGGCGTCGAGGCGCAATGGCTGGAGTTCGAACTGACTGAAACCGCGGTGATGCGCCGCAGCGATCTGGTGAAACAGACCATGGATGCGTTGGGGCGTCTGGGTGTGCGCTTTTCCCTGGACGACTTCGGCACCGGTTTCTCTTCGTTTGTGCACCTCAACAGCCTGCCGATTACCTTGCTGAAGATCGATAAGAGCTTTGTCGGCGGCATGGAGCAACGGGAAGAGAATCGCAAGCTGGTCCACGCGATGATCAATCTGGCGCACAACCTCAATCTTGAAGTGGTCGCCGAAGGCGTAGAAACGCCGGAGCAACTGGATCTGTTGCGCGGGTTTGGTTGCGATCAGGTGCAGGGATATTTGATCAGCAAGCCGTTGCCGTTGGCGGAGCTGGTTGAGTATTTGACCTTCGGCAGCAGCCAGCAGCCGATGATGGATGTGGTGAATTAACCACATACCAAATGTGGGAGCGAGCTTGCTCGCGATAGCGGAGTGTCAGTCAACATAGTTATTTACTGACAGACCGCAATCGCGAGCAAGCTCGCTCCCACAGGGGATCTCAGTCAGGCTGAGCCATCTGGAAACCAGCCTGAGACGACGGCTCCTGCCTGATCATCCGCTTCATCTTCCACTCAAACGCCCACGTCAGGCTCACCGCCGCGCACGCCAGCCCCAGCGCCAATCCCCACCAGACGCCCGTCGGCCCCCAATTCAAATGGAAGGCCATCCACCAGGCAGCCGGCGCGCCGATCAGCCAATAGCAACCCAAACCCACCAGGAACGTGGTCTTGGCATCCTTGAGTCCGCGAATGCAGCCCATGGCGATGGTTTGCGTGCCGTCGAACAGTTCGAACCACGCGGCGACCGCCAACAGGCTCACGGCCAGGTTGATGACGTCGCGAAACGCCGGGTCGTTGTGGTCCAGGAACAAACCGATCAACTGATTCGGCAGCAACCAGAAGACCATGGCGAAGGCAAGCATCGCCGCCGCGCCAAAGGCGATGCCGACCCGTCCGGCCAGACGTGCATTCAGCAGCTGCCCGGCGCCGTAGTGCTGACCGATGCGCATGGTGATCGCATAGGAAATCCCCGCCGGAACCATGAACGCCACCGAGACGATTTGCAGGGCGATCTGGTGTGCGCCCATTTGCGTACTGCCCATGGTGCCCATGCATAGCGCGGCGAACGCAAACAGTCCGACTTCCACCGCGTAGGTGCCACCAATCGGCAGGCCCAGGCGCCACAGTTCCTTCAGATACTGACGGTTAGGCCGCGACAGGCCTTGGCGCAAGGGATAAGCGTCGTAAGCCGGATGCCGACGGATGTGCCAGGCCAGCGCCAGCGCCATGCAGTTGGCGACAACAGCGGTAACCAGCCCGATGCCCATCAACCCCAGTTTCGGCAGGCCGAACATGCCGGTAATCAATGCGTAATTGAGCAGGAAGTTGGCCACGGTGCCGCCGAGGCTGATGACCATCACCGGCGTCGCGCGGCCGATGGCGCTGGTGAAGCCGCGCAGGGCCATGAAGCTCAGGTAGCCGGGCAGGGCGAACGGCAGGATCAGCAGGAACTGCCCGGCCGCGTGGACGTTGGTTTCGGTCTGGCCGAACAGCAGCAACACCGGTTTGAGGTTCCACAGCAGCAGCCCGGCCACCAATGCCATCAACCACGCCAGCCATAACCCGGCCTGGGTCAGCCTGGCGGCACCGACGATGTCGCCGGCACCCTGACGGATGGCCACGAGGGTGCCGACTGCGGCGATCACGCCAATGCAGAAGATCGACACGAACGAGTAAGTTGCTGCGCCCAGGCCGCCACCGGCCAGCGCCTCTGGACTCAGGCGCGCCATCATCAAGGTGTCGGTGAGGACCATCAGCATGTGCGCCAACTGCGAGGCAATCAACGGCCCCGCCAGCCGCAGGATGGCCCAGAGTTCGGTACGTGCTGGATGCTGCATGGTCATCACGCTCGATAATTAAAGAGGGACAGGAAAGCGTCGATTCTCGGCGCTCTACGGGGTTTGCACAAAGGGATAAAAAGGATGGGTTTCATGATTCAAACTCATGCTGGAGAGTTTCTGCTAGGGTGACCGAATCCCGCTATAGGAGCTTTCCGAATGTCCCGTCGTCTTCCTCCCTTGTATGCCCTGCGCGCATTCGAAGCGGCGGCGCGGCACAGCTCGTTTACCCGTGCGGCCGAAGAATTATCGATCACCCAAAGCGCGGTCAGTCGGCACATTCGTACACTCGAAGAGCATTTTGCCTGTCGGCTGTTTCACCGCAGCGGACGCAATCTGCAATTGACCGAGTCGGCGCGGTTGATCCTGCCCGGCATTCGAGAAGGCTTCACCGCCCTGGAGCGGGCCTGCAATACGTTGCGCGCCGAGGATGACATCCTGCGCATGAAAGCGCCGTCGACCCTGACCATGCGTTGGCTGCTGGCACGGCTCAGCCGCTTTCGGCACCTGCAACCAGGCAACGAGGTGCAATTGACCAGCGCCTGGATGGACGTCGACTCGGTGGACTTCAACCATGAACCGTTCGACTGCGCCGTCATCCTCAGCAACGGGCATTTTCCGCCGGACTGGGAGGCGAGTTTCCTGTTCCCGGAAGAGCTGATTCCAGTCGGCGCGCCGAATCTTCTGCAGGATCAACCGTGGGATGTCGCACGGCTGGCCAATACCGAACTGCTGCACCCAACACCGGATCGTCGCGACTGGCGCAGTTGGCTGGAGCGCATGGGGCTGGCGGATCAGGTGTCGCTCAAGGGCGGGCAGGTGTTCGACACGCTGGAACTGGGCATGATCGCCGCCGCCCGAGGTTATGGCGTGTCCATGGGCGATCTGCTGATGGTGGCGGAAGATGTGGCTCAGGGACGTCTGAGTCTGCCGTGGCCGACGGCCGTCGCCAGCGGTGAGAAATATTACCTGGTCTGGCCAAAAACCCGCCCCGGAGGTGAACGTTTGCGCAGGCTCAGCGACTTCCTGCAAGGCGAAGCCCGAGCAATGGTATTGCCCGATGTTCAACACTTGGGCTGAATCGATAGAGCTGCCGCAATGGCGGCCTTGAGCCATATCCCGGTTAATTACTCAAGTATTCCGATTTTCCGCCGAAAATGCAGGTGGAACCTTCGTGCAGGTTCGACGCAATTCCCATTATTAGAATTTTGCTGAGTGTGCAGCCAGATCAAGGAGGATCCGGTCGCTCGGCCAGGAGCTGTCATGTCTCAACCTCGTGCCCGGATCGCCTCACAGCTTGGTCTTGCGCTTGCCGTGATACTGGCGATTGTCATCAGCGGCAGTACCGTGTTCGCCCTGCGTTCGCTGGACACCGCCAACCTCGCCACCCGCGAAGAGCACCTGGCCAGTGAAGCCCGGTTGCTGGCCGATCAGTTGAGTACCTTTCACGGCACGTTGCGTGAAAGCACCCAGCGCCTGAGCGGTCTGTTCGAGAAGCGCTTCAGCGCCGGTTTGAGCGTGCACCCGGATGAACCGGTGGCGGTAGCGGGCGCGCAGACGCCGGGCCTGCACCTGGGCAGCGAAGTGCTGAACAACAACTTCAAGGAAGTGGACGAGTTCAAGCAAATGACCGCCGGCGTTGCGACGGTGTTTGTGCGCAGCGGCGAAGACTTCATTCGGGTCAGCACGTCCCTGAGCAAACAGGACGGCACCCGAGCCATCGGCACGCTGCTCGATCACGCGAACCCGGCCTATGCCCGCTTGATGGCGGGGCAGGCCTACGTCGGTCGCGCCTTGCTGTTCGAACGCTCCTACATGACTCAGTACACCCCCGTACGTGATAGCGGCGGTAAGGTGATTGCTGTTCTGTTCGTAGGATTCGACTACACCGACGCGCAGAACGCGCAGTTCGCCAACCTCAAGCGCTTCCGTATCGGCCAGACCGGTTCCCTGGCGCTGCTGGATGAGCAGAGCAAATGGCTGGTGCCGATCGCGGGCGTACAAGCGCTGGATCAGGCGACTCGGACCATCGTTGGCTTGGCGAAAACGCCGGGCAAGGGCGAGTTCTGGAGCGACAAGTCCGAAGATTTCTACAGCATTGCCGTGCCGTTTGAAGGCGGGCCGTGGTCGGTGGTGGCGAGCATGCCGAAAACCGAAATTCGGGCCGTGACCTGGAGTGTCGGGATTCAGTTGGCGATTGGCAGTCTGTTGGCGATGTTGATCGCTGTGGGTTCGGCTGTCTGGTTGCTGCGCAGCAAACTGGCGCCGCTGGGTGATCTGGTGCGTCAGGCGGAAGCCTTGGGTGCCGGTGATTTGAGCGTGCGTCTGAACGTATCGAGTAACGACGAGATCGGTCAGCTGGCTCGCGCGTTCAACCAGATGAGCCAGGCGCTGTCGACCATGGTCGAGCACATCCGCAAGGCCTCGCAAGAGGTCAACAGCCGTGCCCAGGCCTTATCCGGTCTGTCCGGTGGCGCCTATGAAGGGATGGAGCAGCAGTCGGGCGAAATCACCAGCATGGCCGGCGCCGTGGAAGAGTTCAGCGCCACCTCCCTGAACATTGCCGACAACATGGGCAGCACTCAGCGTCTGGCTCAAGAAAACGCACAGCAAACCCAGATCGGTCGTACGTCGATGGACGAAGCGTCCTCGTCCCTGGAACAAATCGCCGGCGCGCTGAACAGCACGGCGACGGTGATCAATACCTTGGGTCAGCGCTCCCAGGAAATCGGCGGCATTGTCGGTGTGATTACCTCGATTGCCGATCAAACCAACCTGCTGGCGCTCAATGCCGCCATCGAAGCCGCTCGTGCCGGCGAGCAGGGGCGTGGTTTTGCCGTCGTGGCCGATGAAGTTCGTAACCTGGCCTCACGCACTCGCGAAGCGACCGACGAAATTTCCGGCATGATCCAAAGCATTCAGCAGGAAACCGGCAACGCCATCAGCACCATGGAACAGGGCAACCTGTTGATGCAGGAAGGCCTGTCGCGCAACGCCAACGTGGCTTCGGCCCTGGCGCGGATCGATGAGCAAAGCCGCTCGGCCGGTCAGCAATTCGCGGCGATCACCACCGCCACTCAAGAACAGAGCAGTACCGCAACCTTGCTCAGCAGCAACCTGCAAAGCATTGCTCTGGCGAACAGTGAGCAGCGTGAAGTGGTGTCCAATCTGGCGATCACCGCCAAAGAGCTGGAGAAGCTGGCGGCGGATTTGCGGCATGAGGTTGACCGGTTCCGCTGAGGCACCACCGCATTCTTTCTGGGCCATGAGCTGAGTTGTGTTGTTTTTAAGCTTGATGAATCGTTTCAGCAAGTCTATAAAAATGGCACAACTCCAAGAAAGGCTCCTGTCATGACTCCGCTCAAACTCATCATCGCTCTCGGCGCGCTGTCGGCTACCTCCCACGCCATGGCCTGGGACTACGTGTTGCTCGACACCGACAAAGCGGCCCAGAACTGGCAGATCACCAGTCAGCAACTCGGCATCAAAACTGACAAACCTTTCTCGGTCACCCTGCGCACCTTGCACGGAGGTCGGCAGGAGGGCGTCAGCATCGTCGACATCGATAACGGCACAATGAAACTCTCGGTGGTGCCGACTCGCGGGATGAATGTTCTGCAGGCGTCGGTCGGTAATGTGCGCATGGGGTGGGATTCGCCAGTCAAGGACGTGGTCAATCCGTCCTTCATCGAACTCAACGGTCGCGGCGGGTTGGGCTGGCTTGAGGGCTTTAACGAACTGGTCGCCCGCTGCGGCTACGAGTGGGTCGGTCACCCCGGCATGGACAACGGTGAACTGCTGACGCTCCACGGCCGCGCCGCCAACATCCCGGCCAGCAAAGTCACTTTGCACATCGATGAAAAAGCGCCTTACACCATCAGCCTGCGCGGCGAGCTGAAAGAGCAGGCGTTCAAGAAAGTCGACTTCTCGGTGCTGACTGAACTGGTCACCGAGCCCGGCAGCGCAGCATTCGCCCTCAACGACACCCTCACCAACAACGGCGATTATCCAAAGGAGTATCAGGCGTTGTACCACAGCAATTTCAGCACTCCATTCCTGGAGCAGGGCGCCCGATTCGCCGCACCGGTGAAACAGGTCTCGCCGTTCAATGACAAGGCAAAAGGGGATCTGCCGGACTGGCAAACCTATCGCGCGCCGACCAAGGACTATGACGAGACGGTTTACAACGTTGTGCCGTATGCAGATGCCAAGGGCGACACGCTGACCGTGCTGCATAACAAGGCAGGCAGCCTAGGGGTTTCGGTGGGTTTCAATACTCAACAGTTGCCGGTGTTCTCCCTGTGGAAAAACACGGACACCCATGGGCAGGGCTATGTCACGGGTCTTGAACCGGGAACGAGCTTTTCCTACAACCGCCGGTATCAGCGCCCACTCGGTTTAGTGCCGACGATTGCGCCAAAAGAACACAAGCAGTTCCAGATCAGCTACAGCTTGCTGGCGGACAAGGGGGCTGTGGATAACGCGTTGGAGCGAGTGAACGAGATTCAGGGCGGGCGGCAGACTGAGGTGCGGCAAACGCCGTTGGTGGATCTCACCAAGGAATAATCCCTGCTAATTTGTGCTCGGCCGGTATTGCAGCGCCTCGGCCAAGTGCTCGCGGGTGATGCCATCGATTTGTTCAAGGTCCGCCAGGGTGCGCGCCACTTTGAGCAGTCGATGGGCTGACCTCAGCGACAAAGTCAGTCGTTCACACGCAGTTTCCAGCCAGGTTTCGTCGATTGTGGATAACTTGCAGTGTTTGCGCAGACCTGGCAGATCAAGGAAGGCGTTCGCGCAGCCCTGGCGTTTGTGTTGCCGCTCTCGTGCATCGGCGACCAGCACTGCGGCAGTGGCCGTGTCGTCTCCGGCCTTCAACGCTGGATTCAACGCCGTAGCTTCACGGGCGACGGTCAGGTGCAGGTCGATGCGATCCAGCAGTGGGCCCGACAGTTTGTTGCGATAGCGCTGGACCATGTCGGGTGTACAAGAGCAACGGCCGCTTGGCTCGCCAAGATATCCACAGGGGCACGGGTTCATTGCCGCCACCAATTGGAATCGCGCCGGGAATCGCACGCGGTCACGGGCGCGGGAAATCACGATGTGCCCGGACTCCAGTGGCTCCCTTAAAACCTCCAATACTTTGCGATCAAACTCTGGCAGCTCATCCAGGAACAGAACGCCATGGTGGGCGAGGGTGATTTCGCCGGGTTGCGGTTTAGAACCGCCGCCTACCAGCGCGGCACCTGAGGCAGAGTGGTGGGGCTGGCGAAACGGTCGCTGCGGCCAATGGCTCAGCGGCACGCAGCTAGCGACCGATTGAATCGCCGCAACTTCCAGCGCTTCGCTCTCCGCCAGTGGCGGTAAAAGCCCAGGTAAACGGCTCGCCAACAGGGTTTTTCCTGTTCCCGGTGGACCGCTGAACAAAAGGTTATGAGCCCCTGCCGCCGCAATCAGCAACGCACGCTTGGCCGAGAGTTGGCCCTGCACTTCATTTAAATCGGGATAGGGTTTGCTGGCGTAGAGCAATCCATTGGAAACATAAGGTTCAACCGGCGTGTGGCCATTGAAATGCGCGACCGCTTCGAGCAAATGATCCACCGCGATCACCTTCAACCCCGACGCCAGGCACGCTTCCTCGGCATTCGCCCTTGGCACCATCAACGAACGCCCGGCCTTGCGTGCGGCCAGCGCTGCCGGCAACACCCCCCGAACTGCCCGCACGGCGCCTGAGAGCGCCAACTCCCCCAGGCACTCCACATCATCCAGTGTCAGAGTCGGCACCTGCACACTGGCTGCCAGAATCCCCAAGGCAATCGCCAGGTCGAAGCGCCCGCCGTCTTTTGGCAAGTCGGCGGGCGCGAGATTCAGCGTGATGCGCCGCGCCGGAAACTGCAGGCCCGAGTTGATGATCGCACTGCGTACTCGATCCTTGCTTTCCTTCACTGCTGCCTCCGGCAAACCGACCATCGTCAGCGATGGCAAGCCATTGGCCAGATGGACTTCGACGGTTACCGCGGGCGCATCCACGCCAATCTGGGCGCGGCTGTGGACGATGGAGAGGGACATGGTCGTTCCTTGAGCTGAAGAGCACCGCTTCCTGCGGTTTTTTCAAGGGTAGTCGTGGGAGGGAGGTTTTGTTGGGGATGGCGGCGCCGAAAATTTCACAGGATGTTGCTAGACGTTTTTTTCACGTAAATAATGACTCTTCAATATATGTTTAGGGTAGGTTTTTTAAGTTGATCTTGGTTTGGATCGTAGGTGTCAGCCGAGGGCTATATCTAAAAATTTTAGCTTGGTACTAATGCTTTAACGTCAGTCGATCTAAAAACTATCGTATCCAGTTTGGAAATAGCCGAAAGTTTACCAATTTGTTTTATGTCTCAGGATATTTCGCAGGCTATTACCGAGTAATCGTCACGTATTTTTCTGGTTTCAATTTTGCTCTTTATTTCCGACAAAAATATGGGCAGCGAATTATTGCTCACCGAAAGATCCCGTATTTCACTTTTTTGTATAAGGGAATGGGCTCCGTCAGTCATCAGGATCAGGCGATCTCCACGTTCTAGCTCGAAGTTGTTTTGCTGGAGGTCGTATTTGTCAGAAGCATTCATCACTGAAAGTAGAATGTTTTTTCTATGGTAATTTTTTGCTCTTTGTTTGCTTAAAATTCCGTCATCTATAAGTCGTTGGACTTCCGACTGGTCTTTCGTCCTGGAAATAATTCCATTGCCTCGTAGATGATATATGCGGCAATCTCCAACGTGTCCTACCAGTGCGTGAGTTTGTGTAATAAGAAGCATACTTAAAGTCGTGGCCATATCCTTGTACGTATTAATGCTATTGTTTATTAATTCAGTTTTTACTTTTTCAAAAGCCGTTTCGATAGAGGTGGCTACGTTTCTCTCAAATAGAGTCGCTATCGCTTCAACAGCTGTTTTCGAAGCAATAGCGCCACCCGGTTTACCACCCATTCCGTCAGCTACGGCGAGCAGTATTGAGTTAACTCCAATTTCCTTTATTAAGGTGGAGTCTTCGTTCGGCTTGCTTCTCCCAGCAGTGGAAAAAGAAACTGCGGAATATTTCATATGGTTCATGCTAGCGGTAAGAGGATTGGGTGTAAGTTTGCTTTGTTAAAGCCAATAGATCGCCCTGTATGTGCTATTTGTCCTGAGAAATCTATCTGATGCACTTCAATATCAATTCGTATTCTTTCAGCTTGCGCGTCAGATATATCCGCGCTTAGCATTGCCACTGCTTTTCTCTCAACATACCAACGATTGTGCGATGTACCTAGATATAACAAGGCTAGTGCTATGCTCGCCTTTAAGTCAAGTCCTGATCCTTCATAGAAATATTCAGCTTTACTGGCTAAAACATCACAATAGTCAAAGTTGAAGCTGTGCCCGAGTATGTGTTCGGAAAAGAAACTACCCATTGCAGCAAATAAATTTGGTGTTTGAGTCTTTAGTGCTTGAATGTGATCAATGGATAATGCTTCTAAAATATTTTTAGTACCTTGGTTGATTGATAGGTTGCGTTCTATTTGAATAAAAACAGTGTCCCATTCATCATCGTTTAATTGTCTGCCACTTCGAAGAAGCTCAACAATAGCTTCCTCTCCAGATGAATTGAAAATTACAGGCTGGGTATTTAAAACTTGATAAAGCTCATCTCGAAGAATTGAGACACTTGCATACCGGCGAATAGGAAGGCGCTTGGTGCACTTTTCTATGATTTTCCCTATGTGTCCGGGTAGAGTGAGTTCTGTATAAGGGATTCTCTGTGCCGAGTTGCCAAATATATCATGCAGTATTGCGCCAAATGCATAGATATCAGCGCTGGGTGTTGCTTGGCGGAAGCTTCCAATTAGTTCTGGTGCTGCGTAATTTTCCGTACCGCCATTAGCGTTTGTACCTGTCAATGTTGACGATTGACTGTTAGAGGCACTCATAAGCCCGAAGTCAGATATTGCGTAGAAATTTTTTCCCTCCGAAGATGTATATCTTAAAATGTTCGCAGGTTTTAAATCTCGATGGGTGATTCCTAAACTATGAATGTGCTCCAGACCTGCAAGGATATCGAACAGCGCAGTGTGTAGATTAGCGCCTAGGGTAGGGTCGTAATCTAACTCTTCCTTTAAGGTGCAGTCAGCAAGTGGCATGATGAAGAACGGAGGGTTCGATTCTAGATACTGCTCTAGTATCTTGACGACATTGGGATGATTGATCTGGCTTTGATAGCGTACTTCCCGAATGAACCGTTGCTTTAAATGTTCGTCGCCTACTGCTTGAATTAGATGAAGTTGAGGGTCATATGTTTTTTGGGCGAAATCATGACCGTTTTCATTTGTGATAATGTCGACGCGGGCGAATCCACCTCGTCCTTTTTCCATCTTGAAAACATAACTCATCTTCTGAATTTCCCTGTCAGTACCTAGTCGTTTTCCGAATGCCTGTGGCACAGCGGTAAATTTCGGAGCATATCAATTCCAGCCAGCGAAGTCCCTAGCCATTGAGGACGATTTGCTGGTCATTTTTTGATATCGCTGGAAAACTGCTCTTTCACCTCCGGCGTTAGCAATGACAATGGGCGCGTTTAGGGCCATTTTGTTCGATGCAGATGTGGTGTGATCGGTCCTTAACCCTAAAAGACTGCTTACTGCCGGTTTTTGAGGGGGGCGGACGGGAAATCTGGTTGAGATTGCGCTGCGAAGCTCTCATCGAATGGTAATGGTTTGGTGTGGGCTAATTTACGAGGTGAACAACCAGTGATCAGTGCTTTTTTTCATAAACACCTTTGGCTGGGTGTTCAGCCAGCAAACCACTTGACTCGTGCTCTCTGCCGGTAGCAGCGACATCAAGAAAGCGGCATTGATTTGCTGGCACGTTTTCGGCTAACGGAAGTGCTCCGGGATGCAATTCGACAATTTGCAGCCGCGTTGCCCTTCGCATTTTGCGTTCATGGAGGCCTCGATTTTGATGGTTGATGTTTCGTTGGTCAGCGTAATTACAAATGAGAGTCCATGAAGTCAGGCGCAGGAGCTGATATTTGTAGGACTGTGCCTAGATATATGACGGACGCCGGTGAAATTGCTTGGATGGTCTTGCCTGATGAAGGTTGTTGCTTATGATCTCGCCGAATACAGCCGTAGGAGGTGTGAATGAACAGGATTGGAATGCGCCCGATTCATCCTGGCGAAATTCTCAGCGAGGAGTTTCTGAAGCCGCAGGGCATTTCAACCGCTGCTTTGGCTCGCTCACTAGATGAACCAGAGGCTGAAGTGCGCGACGTTGTGAGGCAGCAGAGCGGTGTCAGTGTTGGTCTGGCGAACAAGCTATCTATTCTCCTGAACACCACCCCCGACTTCTGGCTGAATTTGCAATCGACCTACGTTCTTCATAGCGCCGAAATCGGGCGTGGATGAGTTTCGAACTCCTAGATCGACTGCAGCACTCGCGAAGCTTTTTTCCACCATGATACGTTGGCGGGACGCTGTGTTTGCTGACCACTCGGCAACATCTGTGGAACATCCTGCAACCGAATCCACGGCTGGTTATTCCAGTGCAGCAAACTCAACGACATCTCTGGCCAGTTCAGCAGGCTCAGGATCGGGCGTTCGATTGAGGTGGGTTGCTGGGCGTCTCTGAGGGCTGGGACGACGTCGTGGGTTAGCCATTCGCGCAGCGCCCGATATTCGGGGCAGTAGTGGTAGACGAGTAGTGCGTAGACGCCGGATTCGCTGATCATCAGGGTGTTTTCGATGCTGCCGTGGATGAGCATTCGTAATGTTTGGTGTTGGTCGGGATCGAGTTTGCGGACGGCGCGTTCGTCGAGGTAGAGGCGCAATAGACGGCCTAGATCTCGGGCGCTAAACCAGGCCTGGTTTTCCAACAGCAGGGCGTGGAGATGGAGTTTGTGGCGGGTGAAGACTTGGGGGATTAGATAGTTTTCTTCCATGGTGCAGTTCTCGGGATCAAATGAAGAAAACTGCCTCTGATCGTCGCCAAACGAAAAGGGTGGCAGCCATGCGCGGGTTGGCGAACCGGTGACGCCCGAAAACCGGCAGACCCGAAGGTCTCCCACGCATAGCCGCCATAATTCGAGATGGGAACAAATCCCTCGGTCGAATGTGGTCGCGGTACGTCGGGGTCTTCCGGGTCGCCAAACCCAGAGCTGAACATTCAGCTGGGGATGAGCATAGAAACTGGAGGCCTTACGACGCAATCGGACGGCGGTGTGATTTTTGTAGGACGTTGCCGAGAATGTGGCGGGGCGGAAGATCAAAAGATCGCAGCCTTCGGCAGCTCCTACAGGGGTGGTCTGTCTCGTGTGGGATGGCTGGTAGACCGAGGCGACTCCATTCGCGGGCAAGCCCGCTCCCACAGGGAATGTGGTGTTATTCGGAAGGTGGATTGAGCTTCGCTTCCAGCTCCGCCACCTTCGCCTCAAGACTTTCCAACCGTGCACGAGTCCGTGCGAGCACAACCATCTGGCTATCAAACTCTTCCCGGCTCACCAGATCCAGCTTGCTGAAGCCGCTCTGCAACAGAGCCTTGAACTGGCTTTCGATTTCGCTTTTCGGTAGCGGGGTGTCGCCGCTGAAGAGGCGGGAGGCGGTGCCGCTCAGGGCATCGAGGAAGTCTTTGGGCGCGAGCATGGGAAATGTCCTGTCAAACAATGGCGGGCAGTGTATCACGCAGTGTCTATAGTCAATCTCGCAGTCAAGGGTGCACGCTTTTCGCGCATGCGGATGGACGGCCGCGCACTGTTGTTGTGCGTATCCGTCGAGCCATGGGAGCGAAGCAACTTGCGGCAGCGGCCAAGGGCCTGAAATCAGTGGGTTTCGGCGAGATGGCAAGCTTTCTGCTTAGTCGGTAGTGACCCATGCACTGATGCAGTCACTGTGACGAATGCAGTGCGCCAAGCGGAACGGGGGAAGTGTTTCGTGCGGAGTGGTTAGCAGGCGTCGGACGGGCAGGTAAGGCCGACGATGCGTTACAAAGCCAGGCACTGCGCTTAGACTTGAGTCGGGTTTGTTTTCCTGGGGCAAGTCCACCAATTCGGGAGAGAGTTTTCATGAAGCTAGTCACTGCCATCATCAAGCCGTTCAAACTGGACGACGTACGCGAGTCGCTGTCCGAGATCGGCGTGCAGGGCATTACCGTTACTGAAGTCAAAGGCTTCGGTCGGCAGAAGGGTCACACCGAGCTGTATCGCGGCGCGGAATACGTGGTCGATTTCCTGCCAAAGGTGAAGATTGATGTCGCCATTGACGACAAGGATCTTGACCGGGTTATCGAGGCGATAACCAAGGCTGCCAACACCGGCAAGATCGGTGACGGCAAGATCTTCGTGGTCAATCTGGAACAGGCGATTCGCATCCGTACCGGCGAAACCGATACCGACGCAATCTAAGCCGCCACACACCCAACGCCCCAGGAGAAAACAATATGACTCTGCGTACATTCGCAGGGCTAGGAGCCCTGTTGTCCCTCGTAATGCCCGGCCTGGCTATGGCGGCAGACGAAGTGGCGGCCCCAGTCCTCAATTCCGGCGACACTGCCTGGATGATGACCTCGACAGCCCTCGTGCTGTTCATGACCATTCCCGGCCTCGCTCTGTTCTACGGCGGCATGGTTCGCTCCAAAAACATTCTTTCCGTGATGATGCAGTGTTTCGCCATTACCGGTCTGATCAGCATCCTGTGGGTCATTTATGGCTACAGCATCGCGTTCGACACCACCGGCATGGAGCAGGGCGTCGTCAACTTCAACTCATTCTTCGGCGGCATGGGCAAGGCATTCCTTGCCGGTGTCACGCCATCGAGCCTGACCGGTCCCGCGGCGCTGTTCCCTGAGGCGGTGTTCATCACCTTCCAGATGACCTTCGCCATCATCACCCCTGCGCTGATCGTCGGTGCCTTCGCCGAGCGGATGAAGTTCTCCGCCATGCTGATCTTCATGGGCATCTGGTTCACCCTGGTTTATGCACCAATCGCGCACATGGTCTGGTCCGGCAACGGCGGCCTGATGTGGGACTGGGGCGTTCTGGACTTCGCTGGCGGCACCGTGGTGCACATCAACGCCGGTGTGGCCGGTCTGATCTGCTGCCTGGTATTGGGCAAGCGCAAAGGCTTCCCGACCACCCCGATGGCGCCGCACAACCTCGGTTACACCCTGATGGGCGCTGCAATGCTGTGGGTTGGCTGGTTCGGCTTCAACGCCGGTTCCGCTGCTGCGGCCAACGGCACTGCCGGTATGGCGATGCTGGTCACCCAGATCGCAACTGCCGCCGCTGCATTGGGCTGGATGTTCGCCGAGTGGATCACGCACGGCAAACCAAGTGCTCTGGGTATCGCTTCGGGTGTTGTGGCCGGTCTGGTTGCAATCACGCCAGCCGCTGGCACCGTGGGCCCGATGGGCGCTCTGGTCATCGGTCTGGCAGCCGGCGTGGTGTGCTTCTTCTGCGCCACTACCCTGAAACGCAAACTCGGCTATGACGACTCCCTGGACGCCTTTGGCGTACACGGTATCGGCGGTATCCTCGGCGCGATCCTGACCGGTGTCTTCGCCGCTCCGGCCCTGGGTGGCTTCGGCACCGTCACCGACATCGGTGCACAGGTCTGGATTCAGATGAAAGGCGTGGGCTTCACGGTGATCTACACCGCGATCGTCACCTACATCATCCTCAAGGTCCTGGACGCCGTCATGGGTCTGCGTATCACTGAGGAAGAAGAGGCGGTCGGTATCGATCTGGCACTGCACAACGAACGCGGCTACAACTTGTAAGTACGCGCACAAAAAAACTTGCCCGGCTTGCCGGGCATTTTTTTGTCTGGAGTTTGTCAGTGAAGGAACTGCTGAAAGGTTTTTTCGTACACGTTTAGTGGCGTTTACGACGGGCGTTTTTCTGCGGCCAATGGCTTACATGATTGAAGGAATATTAGGGCCTTTGTTTTTTCCCAGAGCGCGCTAGAATGCGCCCCGAACGTGCGGAGAACTGTATGTGGCAACAGACTCTGATTACCCTGCGGGCGAGGCCCCGGGGCTTTCATCTGGTAACGGACGAGTTACTCGCCGGCCTGCCTGAACTCAAGGCATGTCGGGTCGGTCTTTTGCATTTGTGGCTGCAGCATACCTCGGCGTCGTTGACCATCAACGAGAACGCCGATCCGGCGGTACGTCGCGACTTCGAACGATTTTTCAATCGTCTGATCCCACAAGGAACAGACGGCTATGAGCATAACGACGAAGGCCTGGACGACCTCCCGGCGCACTTCAAGGCCAGCGTGCTTGGCTGTCAGCTCAGTTTGCCGATTTCGGCAGGCCGACTGGCGCTGGGAACCTGGCAAGGCGTTTATCTGGGCGAGCACCGTGATCATGGCGGTGCCCGTAAAGTCCTCGCCACCGTGCACGGTGAAGGGGCATAAACCGCTGGTTGCCAGCGGTTGTTGAATTTTTTCCGGCGGCCGTCGACAGATGGCGAAGCTGGGCTATAACTAATCTGCTTTTCGCAAGTCATGAGGTAGAACATGAGCGACGATGATCTGGAAAACGACGACCTCGAAGTAGGCGACGACGAAACCGAAGAAGGTCTGGAAACAGCAGCGGAAGACGTTGCTGACGACGATGGCGGTGAAGCGCCCGTTCCGACCGCCAAAGGCAAAGCCAAGGCAGCGGTATCGGTCGATGAGCTGCCGAGCGTCGAAGCGAAAAACAAGGAGCGTGATGCTCTGGCGCGGGCCATGGAAGAGTTCCTGGCCAAGGGCGGCAAGGTGCAGGAAGTGGAGGCCAATGTGGTCGCCGATCCGCCCAAGAAGCCTGACAACAAGTACGGCAGCCGGCCTATCTAAGCGCCTGCCCTTGCTTGCTGAAAAAGCCCGCCGTCGCTGCGGGCTTTTTCATGGGTGAAACAAAATTTGAAGTCTGCGGTGATCCTTGTGGGAGCGGGCTTGCCCGCGATGGCGACGTCACATTCACAATTGTTGTCGCCTGACACACCGCTATCGCGGGCAAGCCCGCTCCCACAGGTTTTGTATTAGGCTGAGGTCGTATTCCACCTAGCCAACAACGCCGGCAACTCGCTCAGGCTGCGAATCTCGGCATCCGGTGCCTTCTCGGCTTCCCAAACCTTGCCGGCCGGGTTAAACCAGATCGCCCGCAATCCCGCCTGCTGGGCGCCGGCAATGTCGTCACCCGGATGATCGCCGATATGCACGGCCGTTTCAGCCGTCGCCCCCCCCCGTTGCAACGCCTCATGAAACAGTCGCACATCCGGCTTGCCGATGCCGATGTCTTCGGCGCACAAGGCAAACTTGAAGTAGTCCGCCAGCCCTAACCGGCGCACATCGGCGTTGCCATTGGTGATCACGCCGAGGGCGTAGTGATTGGCCAGCGTCTCGAGGGTCGGTTGCACCTCCGGGAAGATTTCCAGCTGATGCCGGGCATGCAGAAACACTTCAAAACTCTGATCGGCCAGGTCTGCGGCCTGATCATGGCTGTAACCGGCTTCTTCCAGCGCATGGAACAAGACGCGGCGGCGCAGGGCGCTGATGCGGTGCTTGAGGCCCGGCTCACTGCTCAGGATCCGCTCGCGAATCGCCCACAAATGCTCCACCGGCACGGCGCCCAGATTCGGTGCATGCTCGGTCAGCCATTCACGCAGTACGGCTTCGGCGCTGACGATCACCGGGGCGGTGTCCCACAGGGTGTCGTCGAGGTCGAAGGTGATCAATTGGATTCTCATGACTCATCGCCTTTGATGCGTTTGGCCCGTGGATGGGCGCTGTCGTAAACCGTCGCCAGGTGCTGGAAGTCCAGGTGGGTGTAGATCTGGGTGGTTTTGATGTCCGAGTGACCGAGCAATTCCTGAACCGCCCGCAGGTCCTGGGACGACTCCAGCAAATGGCTGGCGAAGGAGTGCCGCAGCATGTGCGGATGCAGGTTCTGTCCCAGCTCGCGCTCGCCAGCGGCTTTAACACGCACCTGAATCGCCCGTGGGCCGAGGCGCCGGCCTTGCTGGCTGACAAACACCGCGTCGTCCGCCGGGTTGGTCATGGCCCGTAGCGGCAGCCACAACTCCAGCGCTTCGCGTGCTTTCTTGCCGACCGGCAGCAGTCGGGTCTTGCTGCCCTTGCCGAGCACTTGAACCATGCCGTCGGCCAGGTCCAGCTGATCCAGATTGAGCCCGGTCAGTTCTGAAAGCCGCAAACCTGAGGAATAGAACAGTTCCAGAATCGCCTGATCCCGCCGCGCCAGGAAATCATCCTCCACCGCGCCCTCAAGCAGTTGCAGCGCGCGGTCGGTGTCGAGGGTTTTTGGCAGCCGACGTTCGCCCTTCGGCGGCGCCAGGCCGTTGGCCGGGTCGTGATCGCAGAGGCCTTCGCGGTTCAGATAGTGATAGAGCCCGCGCACCGCCGACAGCAGCCGCGCCAGGCTGCGCGAAGATTGGCCCTGTGAGTGCAGGCGTGCGATCAGGCCGCGCAGGCGCTGGATGTCCAGGGCCGCCCAACTGCTGATGTTCTGTTTGACGCACCAGCCCAGCACTTTGTCGAGGTCGCGGCGGTAGGCGTACAGCGTGTGAGGCGACACCTGCCGCTCACTGCGCAGGTGTTCGCAGTAAGCGTCCAGTTGCCGTTCCACGATCAGCGTACCGAGCGCAGGGAGGTGTTGACCCGTGGCAGCACGCGGCCCATGACTTCGGCGATGTAGCTGAGGAACAGCGTGCCCACCGAGCTCTTGTAGTGCTGCGGGTCGCGGCTGGCGATGGCCAGGACGCCGTGGATGCCTTGGTAGCTGATGGCGACGACGGCGGTGGAGCCAATCTGCTTGCGCTGTTCTTCGCCGAACAGGAAGTCCAGTTCGTGTTCACGCAGGCTGCCGCTGACGCTTTTGTCTTCCGAGAGCAAACCGCCGATGGCCGTTTGCGCGTCGGCATGAGTGACCCAGCGGCCGACCGGCATCGGGTTGTCACCCAGCAGGATCAGGCTGACGAAGGGCACCTGGAAGTCTTGGCGCAGACTGTCTTCGACGCTGATCACCACGTCTTCCAGGCTGGTGGCGTCCATCAGCGCGAGAATCAGGCGGCGGGTCTTGTCGAAAAGGCGGTCGTTGTCGCGGGCCACGTCCATCAAGTGCGAGAGGCGATGCCGCAACTCGATATTGCGGTCGCGCAGGATGGTCATCTGCCGTTCGACCAGCGAAATGGTGTCGCCGCGCTGGTGCGGAATGCGCAAGGTTGCAAGCAGTTCTTCATGCTCGACGAAGAAATCCGGATGAGCCTCCAGGTACGCGGCAATCGCCGCCGCCTCAAGGCTTTCGGAAGGGGATTCGTCGGGCTGTAGGGCGGGAACCAGGGGCTTATCTTTCATGGATTCGACTCTCTCAAAGACGCACTTGTCCTTCATAAACGCGCACTGCCGGGCCGGTCATCATCACCGGTTGGCCAGGGCCTGCCCATTCAATGGACAGACGCCCGCCGGGCAGGTCGATCAATAGCGGCGAATCCATCCACCCCTGGCTGATCGCGGCCACTGCGGCAGCGCAAGCGCCGGTTCCGCAGGCCTGGGTTTCCCCGGCCCCGCGTTCCCAGACGCGCAGCTGCGCACGGTTGCGGTCGATGACCTGGAGAAAACCGACATTGACCCGCGCCGGGAAGCGCGGATGATTTTCGATTTTCGGCCCCAGTTCATGCACCGGCGCGTTGTTGATATCGCTGACCCGCAGCACGGCATGGGGGTTGCCCATGGACACGGCGGCCAGTTCGACCGTAGTGCCGCCGACGTCAACCTGATAACTCAGGGCCTGTTCCGGCGCGTCGAACGGAATGTCGGCCGGCACCAGGCGCGGTGCGCCCATGTTGACACCGATCTGCCCGTCGCTGCGGATATCCAGTTCGATGATGCCGCTTTTGGTCTCGACGCGGATCTGCCGCTTCGCGGTCAGGCGCTTGTCGAGCACGAATCGCGCGAAGCAGCGCGCACCGTTGCCGCACTGTTCCACTTCGGAGCCGTCGGCGTTGAAGATCCGATAGCGGAAATCCACGTCCGGGTTGCTGGGCGCTTCGACGATCAGCAACTGGTCGAAACCGATACCCGTATGCCGATCGCCCCATTGCTTGGCGTGTTTGGGCAGGATGTGCGCATGCTGGCTGACCAGGTCGAGGACCATGAAGTCATTGCCCAGGCCGTGCATCTTGGTAAAACGCAGCAGCATGGTTTTACTCCGGCAGCAGGCTTTCGCCAGCAAACAACTCGGCTACCGTCTCACGGCGACGCACTTCAAATGCCTGATCACCGTCCACCAACACTTCAGCGGCACGGCCGCGGGTGTTGTAGTTGGAACTCATGACAAACCCATAGGCACCGGCCGAATGCACGGCCAGCAGGTCGCCTTCTTCCAGGGCCAACTGGCGATCCTTGGCCAGGAAGTCGCCGGTCTCGCAGATCGGCCCGACGATGTCGTAGGCACGGGCAACGGAATTGCGCGGGCGCACGGCGGTGACGTCCATCCAGGCCTGGTACAGCGCCGGGCGGATCAGGTCGTTCATGGCCGCGTCGACGATGGCGAAGTCTTTGTGTTCGGTGTGCTTGAGGTACTCGACCTGGGTCAGCAACACGCCGGCGTTGGCGACGATGAAGCGGCCCGGTTCGAACACCAGCGCCAGGTCGCGACCGTCGAGACGCTCGCGCACGGCTTTGATGTAGTCGGCAGCCAATGGCGGCTCTTCATCGCGATAACGCACGCCCAAACCACCACCGAGATCGATGTGGCGCAGATAAATGCCGCAGTCGCCGAGGCGGTCGACCAGGCCCAGCAGGCGGTCGAGGGCATCGATGAACGGCGGCAGGGTGGTCAGTTGCGAACCGATGTGGCAATCGACACCGACCACTTCCAGGTTTGGCAGTTGGGCGGCGCGGATGTACACGTCTTCGGCGTCGGCGATGGCGATGCCGAACTTGTTCTCTTTAAGACCGGTGGAAATGTACGGGTGAGTGCCGGCGTCGACATCCGGGTTCACGCGCAGCGAGATCGGCGCGCGAACGCCCAGCTCGGCGGCGACCAGTTGCAGGCGTTCCAGCTCATCGGTGGATTCGACGTTGAAGCAATGCACACCGACTTCCAGGGCGCGACGCATGTCATCACGGGTCTTGCCGACACCGGAGAACACGATCTTGTCGGCGCTGCCGCCAGCGGCCAATACGCGTTCCAGCTCGCCACGGGAGACGATGTCGAAACCGGCGCCCAAACGCGCCAGGACATTCAGTACACCCAGGTTGGAGTTGGCCTTGACCGCAAAACAGACCAGGTGCGGCATGCCGGCCAGCGCATCGGCGTAAGCCAGGTACTGGGCTTCGATGTGTGCACGGGAGTAGACGTAGGTCGGTGTGCCAAAGCGTTCGGCGATGGCGGACAGGGCAACACCTTCCGCGAACAGCTCACCGTCACGGTAGTTAAAAGCGTCCATGGCGTTCCCTTATTGGTAGACGTCGTGCTTGTGTGCTTTCGACGGCTGCTTTTGCGAGGACTGAGCCTGCTCGGCAGGATCCTGAGAATCGTCAGGCAGGTACAGCGGGCCTTTTTGACCGCAGGCCGACACAAGGCAGGCAACCGCGAGGAGCGCAGCAAGGGAAGAGATCAGGCGCTTCATGGCGAAATCCTTGAAAATGCGTTAATTGCGCCGGAGTATACCGGCCACCCGGCAGCTTGCCTATGCGACGGGGCTCCCGTCCGGCGGGGCTTGGGCCGTAGCGCGGTAACTTGTCCTGCGCGGTACACGGATATTTCGTAACGCTATCGGGCCCTTGGTCGTTATCCTTTGCAATCACCGGGGCTCGCCCGTATCTTGCGGCGCTTGAGCGTGAGTAGACACTTTTTGAGGTTCCCGCAATGAGTTTGACTGAAGCCCGTTTCCACGATCTGGTCGATGCCACCCAGCAGACGCTGGAGGATATTTTTGACGAGTGTGGCCTGGATATCGATCTGGAGAGCTCGGCCGGTGTGCTCACCGTCAAGTTCGAAAACGGCAGCCAGTTGATCTTCAGCCGTCAGGAGCCCTTGCGTCAGCTGTGGCTGGCAGCCGTGTCGGGTGGTTTTCACTTCGATTACGACGAAGAGAGCAAGCGCTGGATGTGTGACAAGAGCGACGAACAACTAGGCGAGATGCTCGAGCGCATCGTCAAGCAGCAAGCTGACGCCGAGCTCGATTTCGAAGGTCTGTGAGATCGTGACCCAGCCTGCGCCCGTTCGTCCGCCCAAACCGCTCTACAGCAACGTCAGCCCGGCGGTGGCTTCGCCGTGCAGCGGTGTGTGTCGGCTGGATGAGCAGAAGGTCTGCCTTGGGTGTTTTCGCCATGTCGAAGACATCCGCGAATGGCGCTCGGCCGATGACGATCGGCGGCGTGTGATATGTGCCCATGCGGCAGAGCGCAAAACCTCCGCCTGAAGCCGTAGCGCGATCTGTAGCAGCTGGCGAAGCCTGCGTCCGGCTGCGCAGCAGTCGTGAGATCAGGCGCTAAGGTGTATCAGGAATACCGGGCACTCAGGTTTTACGACTGCTGCGCAGCCGAACGCAGGCTTCGCCAGCTGCTACAAAAGTGTGTCGTCGCCCTGACTTGTATATTTATTGAGCTGTGATAGTGTCCGGGTACGCCTCAACTCATCGAGGCTCGTGAAAACCCCGCCTTTTTCTGGCGGGGTTTTGCTTTTTCTGTGCAGAAGAAAGGAGTCTGCCCAAATCATGACCGCACCTTCAATTACCCTTACCCGTCTGGACGTGCAACGTCTGGAGCGCCTGATCGACAGCCTGGATGACACGCTGCCGGGCGTTATCGCGCTGCAAACCGAACTGGACCGCGCCGATACCCTGGTCGGTCACGATGAAGTACCCGCCGATGTCGTGACCATGAATTCCCGTGTGCATTGCCGCGAAGAAGGCAGTGGCAAGGACTATCACCTGACGCTGGTTTATCCGAAGGATGCCAATGCCGACGAAGGCAAGATTTCCATTCTGGCGCCGGTGGGCAGTGCCTTGCTCGGCCTGAAGGTGGGTCAGCATATCGACTGGCCGGCTCCGGGCGGCAAGACGCTCAAACTGACGCTGCTGGAAGTTGAATCGCAGCCTGCCAATGGCGGCGCCTTCCCGGAATGACGTTCCCTCAGACCTGCTCGAGCGCCTCGTTCAATGCGCGCTCCAGGTCAGCCTTGTAGCGCAAATACAAAATGCTTGAACTCTGACCATCACCGAGCAGGCCCGACAGGTCCAGGTCGGTGATGTAGCAGCGATAGCGTTCGGTTTCACGGCGCTGCTCGACGATTTCCCGGGCGACCACGCTGAACAGTTGGTCGCCATGTTCCAGCTCTGAAAACTCCCGCTGATTGCAATACAACGTGACTTGCACCTGTCCTGGTGCGGCTTTGCCGACAATCGCCTGCACGTCGTAGAACGGTTTGTTGACCGGGGTTTGCGGCGCTGGCCGGGATTCGACCCGACGCGCCCGTACAGGGCCGGAGGGCAGCAGTTGGTAGTACAAGGTGTCCAGGCTCAGCGGCTGGGCGACGTCCATCGACAGCAAGGCGTCGCGCCGGTACTGGATCGATTGCAGGAAACGTTGCAACGGCACCAGCAGGCTTTGCTCGTCGTGATAGGGCAAGCGCTGCTGCCACAGGGCATTGAATTCATCCAGTACGTACAGGTCGGCGCGGTATTCGTTGATCCGGTAAAACACCTGAATGCAATCGGGCTGGCCCATCGGCAGGACCAGCGCCAGGTCGTGGTCTTCCAGTGCCATCGGGTCCAGGTGCAGCGGGCTGTAGCTTGCCAGCTCTTCGCCCAGGTAATTGACCAGCGCCGGCAGCGTGGCGAGGGCGACATGATTGACCTGGCCAGGCACCAGTTCCAACACGTGGTAGTGCTGCTGGACCTGAATCAGGTAGCGATGATTGAGTTTGCTCAGCAGCAGGTTCTGCGCGGTGTCGAGGATCTCTTCGACCCGCCGGGCGATGAACTGTGCGCGGTTGTGGCAGAAGCAACGAACTCGCAACGTGGGTTGTTGTAGCCCGTCGGGCAGGTTGTTGAGGTAATCGCGCACGCAGTCGAGCAGTGCGTGGGGGCCGTCGAAGCGGTTGACCAGCACTTCGTTCCAACTATTGAGCGTGACCTGATCCAGGGTCAGCACCAGGTTTTCCCGGACGCCGGCGTAACTGAGGGAGTCGGTGCGCTCGGTGGTCATCAGGATGTTCAGGTCGCGGTGGTGCTTGAGTGGATCGACGCCGACGTTCACCAGAATCAGCACTTCACTCGGCACACTGGCGCGCAGTAACGGTTCTTCGGCGACGGTCGTCAGCGGCAGGACGATGCTCTGTTGCAGGCTGCCGAGCAGGTTGAACAGTTCGAACTCGCTCAGGTCGCTGCTGCCGGGATGCAAGGCCAGGCGAGTGCTGCTGTCGATCACGCCATTGCGGTGACACCAGGTCAACAGTTCCAGCAATTGGCGGCTGCGCTTGATCGGTGCGAAATGCTCCCACTCGAGGGCCGTCAGACTGCCGTTGTACAAACCCCACTGAGGTTGACCCGATTCTTTTTTGTTCGGCGCATGCACCAGCGTGAGGGTGTCTTCGGCCAGATCCGGGGCGATACCAGGGTTGATGAACTCGACCTTGTCGGCCTTGCGCTCGAAGGCCGCGTACAGTCGTCGACCCAGCACGTTGAGGTCGCGCTTGTTGATCAGGCTGACGGTCTGTTCGTTGCGGGCGAACTGGGTCAGGAAGCGATAGCTGTAATTGAGCTCGTTGACCAAGGCCCTGCGTTCAGAGCTGACCTGACGGACTTTCCACTGGCTGCGGCTATCGAGCAGGGCCAGTTGACGATGATCCCACTGCCATTCGTGGGCCAGGCGTTTGAGCAACGAACGCTGCCAGCTCTGAGTGCGACTGCTGCTGCCGGTGAGTTTGCGATTGACCTTCAGGTACAACGCCCGGCGTACCAGCTCCAGCCGTTCCGGCTCGCCACGGGCGGTGAGGTATTCCTCGATGCGTCGGTAGACCACGACGTACGGGTCCAGCTCGTCAAGGTCGAGCCGATTGGCAAACACCGCTTGCTTGAAGCGCAGGCTCAGGCAATGAACCTTGGGGTGTTCGCTGGCATAGACCTCGGTCAGCAGCAGTTTGAGGACCGATTTGTACGGCGACTCGATGCCCTTGAATAACTGCCAGAGTCCGGCGCCGATGAACTCCCCCGGCGGGATATAGGCCAGATGCCCCAGGTCCAGGGTTTCGTCGGCACGGATGAAGCGCTTGGACATCAGGGTGTGGGTGTAACGGTCGTAGCTCGCTTCTTCGTAGACCGGCACCAGCCACCAGACGGGCGTGCGTCCGGCCAGCCAGATAGCGGTGCGATAAAACTCGTCCAGCAGCAGATAGTGCTGGGTGGTGCCGCAGTCTTCCGAGCTCAGTTGCGTATCACGGTCGCCGCGTACGAAACGGGTTGGGTCGATCAGGAAAAAATGCGCCTCGGCGCCCTGACTGGCAGCCCAGATTTCGAGGAGCTGGCATTTTTTGCGCAGTTCAGTGAGCTCGCTTTCGCTCAAGTCCGGCCCGTGGCAGACCCATACATCCATGTCGCTCTGGTCGGCCTGAGCGAGGGTGCCGAGGCTGCCCATCAGGAACAAGCCGTGAATCGGTCGCGGCGGATTGCTGCCGTGGCGGGGCTTATAGGAAAACGAGCGGGTCAGGCGTTGGGCTTCGGCGAGGGTGTTGGCGTCGGGTTCGTAATTCGACAGCCCGGCTGGCGTGCTGCCCGAAACGTACCCCGGCAACAGCGGATGATTGACGTGGAAAAACAGCGGCAACAAGGTCAGCACCGCTTGCTGGCGGGTCGACAACCCTTCCATGGCGCGGGCCATACGGCCTTCATTGAGCTTCAGAAAACGTGCGCGCAGCTGGCTGAGAACCTTGCGGTCGATTCCCTCGTCCAGATCGGGGCGGATTTCATGGGTGCGGGTCATGTCAGCTCAAACCGGCTCGCGGGGCGCAGACGTGGGTGTCTGCGGATGAGGGGCAGTTTAGCGCCTCGGCTCCAGGACTTTTAAGCTGATTTTGTTTTTCTGGCGTCAGATTTTTATCGCGGGGCGACGGCAGGTAACAGGCAGGTAACGAAATGTGCCCGCGGAAATCCCGTAGCAGGGGTTTCCGTGGGCGCTACGGTAATGCTCAGGCAGTTTCCCGGACGTTGAGAATGGTCAGAACGGCTTGCACATTTTGCGCGGCGTCACGGCCCAGGCTGGTCAGATAACCACCATCTGGTTGGGTGATCAGTTCTTTGTCGAACAGTCTTTGGGCGGCGGCAATGGCTTTCGGGGCAGCGGTCTGATGAATTTTCAAACCTTCCTGGGAACTGTCCAGGTTGAAGAGTGCGAGGATTTCCAGTTCGGCAACCAACTCAGGGGTAAGCGACATAAGGACTCCAGACTTTCTAGGAATTGGACGACAGCGTCCCTAAGGTGATCCCACTCGGGCGGCATGTCCAGTGCTCGCGACAGGGTTTTTTCGCCTTGGGAAGCATTCCCCGGTGGGTGGTGCGGCAGCGGGGTGGATTCAGTGTAGTCAGAGTCTGAGAAACGGTTGCCTGAATTGAAAAAGATCGCAGCCTTCGACAGGTGCGATCTTTTGATCTTATTTCTTTTCCGGCGGCAACTCTGGCAATGCACGCAACGCGGCTTCATACCATTCAGTGTTGAACGCGCGGTCTTCTTCGAGGATCGCGTCGATTTCCACGGCCAGAACGTGGGCCATCAGATTGAGGATTTCTTCACGCTCGTAACCCACCAATGTCAGCTTGTTGAAGGTTGCCTTGGCGGCTGGCGGATTGTCGCTTTCGATCTGGTTTTCGATGGCTTCGACCAGGGTGTTTTCGGCGAACTCTTCTTCGTCGATGTCGTCGTTGTTGATGCCGGGGGTTGGCTCGCTCATGGCAGGCTCCTCAAGTTAAGGCGGCCAGTTTACCTGCATTCAGCGCTGTGATGCTGCTGGCAAGAAACGTCGCGGCGTTCTATAAAAGGCACCTGCCAACCCCGCACGGCCTGGAGGCTATGTAATGCTCAAGCTTTATGGATTTTCCGTCAGCAACTACTACAACATGGTCAAGCTGGCGCTGCTCGAGAAGGGACTGCCGTTTGAAGAGGTACTGTTTTACCCGGGGCCGAGCCCCGAGGCATTAGCCGTCAGCCCGCGCGGGAAGGTGCCGGTGCTGGGTGTCGAACAGGGTTTCGTCAACGAAACCAGCGTGATTCTCGAGTTCCTCGAACACAGCCAGAAAGGCACGTCGTTGTTGCCGAGCGATCCCTTTGAGCGTTCGCAGGTCCTGGCACTGGCCAAGGAAATCGAGCTGTACATCGAATTGCCGGGGCGTGCCTGCTACGCCGAAGCATTTTTCGGCATGACTGTGCCGGATGCGATCAAGGACAAGACCAAAGCCGAGTTGCTGCTGGGGTTTGCCTCACTGGGCAGGCACGGCAAGTTCGCCCCTTATGTGGCAGGTGACAGCCTGAGCATTGCGGATTTGTATTTCCTCTACAGCGTGCCGCTGGCCTGTGCGGTGGCGCAGAAGCTGTTTGACCTGGATTTGCTGGCTGAGATGCCGGCGGCCAAGGCGCTGTTGGAACGTCTGGGGCAAAATCCGAATGTGCAGCGGATTGCGAAGGACAAGGACGCGGCAATGCCAGCGTTTTTGGAGATGATCGCGTCCAAAAAGTAGGTTTTGTAGTGCTCTGAAGTCAGTCATCGCGGGCAAGCCCGCTCCCACAGGTTTCTCTGTCTGCCATAGATTTTGGCCAGTCGGAGATCCTTGTGGGAGCGGGCTTGCCCGCGATGCTTTTAACGGCTGGCGAGCAATGCCTGGCCGCGAGCCGCCGCCTTCTTGACCTGTGCCGGCGCAGTCCCGCCGATGTGGTCACGGGCATTCACCGAGCCTTCCAAGGTCAGCACGGCAAACACGTCCTGATCGATCTGGTCGCTGAACTTGCGCAACTCTTCCAGGCTCATTTCCGCCAGGTCTTTAC
Source organism: Pseudomonas sp. NPDC098740 (assembly GCF_044760065.1). Lineage (NCBI taxonomy): Bacteria > Pseudomonadati > Pseudomonadota > Gammaproteobacteria > Pseudomonadales > Pseudomonadaceae > Pseudomonas > Pseudomonas sp. NPDC098740. Next base: position 177,258 of record NZ_JBIWAM010000013.1, read on the forward strand.
CGCTTTCCACGCCGTACTTCACGGCATGGCCAACGATTTCGTGGCAGTCACGGAACGGCAGACCACGACGTACCAGATAGTCGGCCAGGTCGGTGGCGGTGGAGAAGCCGCGCAGGGCTGCTTCACGCATCATTGCGTGCTTGGGTTTGATCGCCGGGATCATGTCGGCAAAGGCCCGCAGCGAGTCGCGCAACGTGTCGGCAGCGTCGAACAGTGGCTCTTTATCTTCCTGGTTGTCCTTGTTGTAGGCCAGGGGCTGGCCTTTCATCAGGGTCAGCAGGCCCATCAGTGCGCCGAATACGCGACCGGTCTTGCCACGCACCAGCTCTGGAACGTCCGGGTTTTTCTTTTGCGGCATGATCGAGCTACCGGTGCAGAAACGGTCCGGCAGATCGATGAACTGGAACTGCGCGCTGGTCCACAGCACCAGCTCTTCGGAGAAGCGCGACAAGTGCATCATCGCGATGCTCGCGGCCGAGCAGAATTCGATGGCGAAGTCACGATCGGACACGTTGTCCAGCGAGTTGCCGCCCACGGCGTCGAAGCCCAGCAGTTGAGCGGTGTATTCGCGGTCGATCGGGTAGGTGGTGCCCGCCAGTGCGGCGCTGCCCAGTGGCATGCGGTTGGTACGCTTGCGGCAGTCGACCAGACGCTCGTAGTCGCGGCTGAGCATCTCGAACCAGGCCAGCATGTGGTGCCCGAAGGTTACCGGCTGTGCGGTTTGCAGGTGAGTGAAGCCGGGCATGATGCTACCGGCTTCGCGCTCGGCCTGCTCCAGCAAGCCTTTTTGCAGGCGGGTGATTTCGCTCAGGATCAGGTCGATCTCGTCGCGCAGCCACAGGCGGATGTCGGTGGCGACCTGGTCGTTACGGCTGCGGCCGGTGTGCAGCTTTTTACCGGTGACGCCGATGCGGTCGGTCAGACGCGCCTCGATGTTCATGTGCACGTCTTCGAGGTCGATGCGCCAGTCGAACTGGCCGGCCTCGATTTCACCCTGGATGGTCTTCAGGCCATCAGTGATGCTGTCGCGCTCGGCATCGGTCAACACGCCGACCTTGGCCAGCATCGTGGCGTGAGCGATCGAGCCCATGATGTCGTGGCGATACAGGCGCTGGTCGAAAGTGACGGAGGCGGTGAAGCGGGCGACGAAGGCGTCGACGGGTTCACTGAAGCGGCCGCCCCAGGACTGATTGGTCTTGTCAGTGCTCATGAATTCGCTCGTGTCGGCTGAAGAAAGATGGCGTAGAAAGCTGTCGCGAATAATAACAGGGTTGCCAATCCTGTCGCTGACACTGGTCGATACGTTTTTTTCTCAGGTGGCGGTCCATACTCGAATCAACGCCGAGGGGATTTGCGCAACGATATTTTTCAATTGCGCAATATCGTGCCGGCAACCGTCTACAGTTGGACAGTAGGATCAGCGCACTTCCAGACGCTGCAGCTGACTATAAGAAGAGGGGGTGTTCATATTGTGTATCAACAAACCCTACGGCGATGCCTCGCCAACGCGGGCCTGGGCCGCCAAACGCACGACAGATGAAAATTTAGCCGTCGGACGGGCGGCACTTTTTGGCCCTCGCGCTAGTCTTAGCGTGGATCGCGGTGACGGACGTCACTTCACCTGTCTACGCTATCCTTGTGCGAGACTCACGCAGGAATCCAGCGCAATATGAATGTCCTGATCGTTGATGACGAACCCCTTGCCCGCGAGCGCCTGAGCCGAATGGTTGGCGAACTCGAGGGATACAGTGTCCTGGAGCCTAGCGCCACGAACGGCGATGAGGCGTTGGCTCTGATCGACAGCCACAAACCCGATATCGTGCTGCTCGATATTGGCATGCCGGGTCTCGATGGCCTGCAAGTGGCTGCACGATTGTGCGAACGCGAAACCCCGCCCGCCGTGGTGTTTTGCACAGGGCCCGATGAATTTGCCGTGGAAGCCTTACAGGCCAGCGCCGTAGGCTATCTGGTGAAACCTGTGCGTACAGAACAATTGCATGAAGCGTTGAAAAAAGCCGAGCGGCCCAATCGCGTCCAGCTCGCGGCCCTGACCCGTCCCGCCGCCGAAAGTGGCAGCGGCCCGCGCAGCCACATCAGCGCCCGTACCCGTAAAGGTATCGAACTGATCCCGTTGGGTCAGGTGGTCTACTTCATTGCGGATCACAAATACGTGACCTTGCGCCACGAAGGCGGCGAAGTGCTGCTGGATGAGCCGCTCAAGGCCCTTGAAGATGAATTTGGCGACCGCTTCGTGCGAATCCACCGCAACGCGCTGGTCGCCCGCGAACGCATCGAACGCCTGCAGCGCACGCCTCTGGGGCATTTTCAGCTGTTCCTCAAAGGCTTGAACGGCGACGCCCTGATCGTCAGCCGACGGCATGTGGCCGGCGTGCGCAAGATGATGCAACAGCTTTAATCCGCCATTTACGGGCGGGTTTCATCCCGGTTGCTGGATGCCTGGGGCCAGGGAGGCCACGCGGTTTCTGATACAAGTCAAAGTGGATTTGGCTGAGCTGTTATTATCCGCCGTATCTATTCAGTACGGATTGATCCATGTCCTCTCGCGAAATCCGCATCGCCACCCGTAAAAGTGCACTCGCCCTGTGGCAGGCCGAATACGTCAAAGCTCGTCTGGAAGAGGCCCATCCGGGTCTGCTCGTGACGTTGGTGCCCATGGTCAGTCGCGGTGACAAGTTGCTCGACTCGCCACTGTCGAAAATCGGCGGCAAGGGCCTGTTCGTCAAAGAACTGGAAACCGCGCTGCTGGAAAACGAAGCCGACATCGCGGTGCACTCCATGAAAGACGTGCCGATGGACTTCCCTGAAGGTCTCGGTCTGTTTTGCATCTGCGAGCGAGAAGACCCGCGTGATGCCTTCGTTTCCAATACCTACGCCAGCCTGGACGAATTGCCGCAAGGCAGCATCGTCGGCACCTCCAGCCTGCGCCGTCAGGCCCAGTTGCTGACCCGTCGTCCGGACCTGGAAATTCGCTTCCTGCGCGGCAACGTCAACACGCGCCTGGCCAAGCTCGATGCCGGCGAATACGACGCCATTATCCTCGCTGCTGCCGGCCTGATTCGTCTCGGCTTTGAAGATCGCATCACCTCGGCCATCAGCGTCGATGACAGTCTGCCGGCCGGTGGCCAAGGCGCGGTGGGTATCGAATGCCGCAGCGTCGACAGCGAAATTCACGCGCTGTTGGCACCGCTGCACCATCAGGACACCGCCACCCGCGTGACCGCCGAACGTGCTCTCAACAAACATTTGAATGGCGGCTGCCAAGTGCCGATCGCCTGCTATGCCGTGCTTGAAGGCGAGCAGATCTGGTTGCGTGGTCTTGTTGGTGATCCGAACGGCGGTCTGCTGCTCAGCGCCGAGGCTCGTGCGCCACGTAGCGAAGCCGAAGCCTTGGGCGTGCAAGTGGCTGAAGACCTGCTGAGTCAAGGCGCCAACGACATCCTGAAAGCGGTCTACGGCGAGGCAGGTCACGAGTGACGGGCTGGCGCCTGCTGCTGACGCGTCCCGCGGATGAGTCGGCGGCGCTAAGCAGTCTTTTGGCCGAAAAGGGGATTTTCAGCAGTAGTTTGCCGCTTTTGGAGATCGAGCCGATTCCTGTCTCTGACACAATGCGCGAGGTGATTCAGGGTCTGGATCGCTATTGCGCGGTGATCGTGGTCAGCAAACCGGCCGCCAGAATTGCTGTGGATCTGCTCGACCGGTATCGGCCGCAACCCCCTCGTTTGAAGTGGTTCAGCGTGGGCGCAGCCACCGCGCAGATCCTCGAGGATCGCGGGTTGGACATCCGCTTCCCGTTGGATGGCGATGACAGCGAAGCCTTGCTTGAACTTCCTCAGTTGCGCGAGGCAATCGCGCGGCCCGATCCGCGCGTGCTGATCATGCGCGGGGAGGGCGGGCGCGAGTTGCTGGCTGAGCGTTTGCGCGAGCTTGGTGCTAGTGTCGAGTATCTGGAGTTGTACCGCCGCGACCTGCCGCACTACCCGCCGGCAGCGCTGCCTGACCGGATCGAAGCGGAACGCTTGAACGGGCTGGTGGTCAGCAGTGGACAGGGTTTTGAGCACCTGCATCAATTGGCCGGCGATGCCTGGCCGCAATTGGCGCGGTTGCCGTTGTTTGTTCCAAGCCCCCGGGTCGCCGAGCTGGCACGTGCCGCCGGGGCCCAAACAGTTGTGGATTGTCGTGGCGCCAGTGCCGCGGCTTTGCTGACGGCGTTACGGGAGCATCCCGGACCCGTTCTCTAATGCAAAGGATGGATACGTGAGCGAAACAGCCTTGCCTAAAGATGACGTCCAGCCAGTGCTCGATGCACCGGTTGAAGCACCGGTTGAAACTGGGCCTGCTGCAGCGCAGCGCCGAGGCAATGGGCTGGCAATCGTCGCGCTGCTGCTGGGCGCTGCCGGTGTCGCCGTGGGCGGTTGGGGAGTCTGGCAGGTGCGTCACCTGCAAGCCAATACTCAACTGCAGTTGAGTCAGGTCCAGGCATTGAACGATCAGGCGCAGGACCTGAAGCTCAATGAACAACGCCTGACTGCTCGCCTGGAACAAATGCCTGCCGCCGACGAGCTCGATGCGCGCAGTCGTTTGGTCACTCAACTTCAAGGCGATCAGCAACGCTTGAATCAACGTCTGGAAACGGTTCTCGGCGCCAGCCGCAAGGATTGGCGTCTGGCCGAGGCCGAGCACCTGCTGCGTCTGGCCAGCTTGCGTCTTTCCGCGTTGCAGGACATCAGCAGTGCCCAGGCCCTGGTGCAGGGCGCCGATGAAATTCTGCGCGAACAGAACGACCCGGGTTCCTTTGCCGCTCGCGAGCAAGTGGCCAAAACGCTGGTGGCATTGCGTAGCACCCAACAGCCGGATCGCACCGGTCTGTTCCTGCGACTGGGGGCGCTGCGCGATCAGGTGATCAGCCTCACCGAGCTGGCACCCGAGTACAAGGACCGGGGTGAATCCCTGTTGGGTCTCACCGCTGATGGCGACGGCGCCAGTCGTTGGGCGCAATGGTGGGATCAGGTCTCGCGCTACATCCGCATCGACTTTAACGCCGACAAGAATGTGCGTCCGTTGCTGGCCGGGCAGAGCCTGAGCCAGGTGCGCCTGGCCCTGAGCCTGGCGCTGGAGCAGGCGCAATGGGCCGCGCTCAATGGCCAGGCCGCGGTTTATACCCAGGCGCTTGCCGAAGCGCGGGACGTGCTCAAGGGCAACTTCAATCCGGACAACCCTCAGAGCAAAGTGATGCTTGAGCAGGTTGGCGAGTTGAGCAAGCAACCGGTCACCGTTGTCACGCCAGACCTGACCGGCACGCTGAGTGCGGTTCAGGGGTATCTGGAGCGGCGTAATGTCAACGCCGAGGACTCGATCAAACCGATGGCCAAACCTGCCGCGGACACCGCTCAGGAGGCGACGCCATGAAACGCCTCTATGTGATCGTGTTCCTGGTGATCGCCGCTGCTGCCGCGCTGGGGCTGGCGATTGCCGAGCATTCCGGTTACGTGCTGATCGCCTACAAAAGCTTCCGTTACGAATCGAGCCTGTGGGCAACCCTGGCGTTGGTCGCCGTGCTCTGGCTGGTGTTCTGGGGCATCAAGGCGTTGATCGAATTGGTGACGACCTCCAGTGGCGTGGTCAATCCATGGTCGCGGCGCAATCGCAGTCGCCGTGTGCAGGTGGCAATTGAACACGGTCAGCTGGATCTGGCCGAAGGTCGCTGGGCCAGTGCGCAGCGTCATCTGCATCGGGCAGCGGAAGCCGAGCGCCAGCCTTTGCTTTACTACCTCGGCGCTGCCCGGGCCGCGAACGAACAAGGTCAATACGAGGAAAGCGACAACCTGCTGGAGCGCGCTCTGGAGCGACAGCCTCAGGCAGAGTTGGCAATTGCCCTGAGCCACGCACAATTACAGACCGACCGCGGCGATACCGAAGGCGCCCTGGTGACCCTGCAAGCCATGCACGAGCGTCATCCTCATAACGTCCAGACCTTGCGCCAGTTGCAGCGCTTGCACCAACAGCGGGGCGACTGGTCGGCCGTGATTCGTCTGCTGCCGGAGCTACGCAAGGACAAGGTCCTGCCACCGGCCGAACTGGCCGAACTGGAACGCCGGGCCTGGGGTGAGAACCTGTCACTGGCGGCGCATCAGGAAGAAGACGGGACGGTCGGCTTGCAATCGCTCAATCGCGCCTGGCAGCAGTTGACCTCAGCTCAACGCCAGGAGCCGCAACTGGTGCTCGCTTATGCCGAGCAACTTCGGCAACTGGGTGCTCAGGTCGAGGCCGAAGAGATCCTGCGGACGGCTCTCAAGCGCAACTATGACAGTCATCTGGCGCGCCTCTACGGACTCGTTCGCGGTAGCGATCCGGCACGTCAACTGCACACCGCCGAGGGCTGGCTCAAGGATCATCCGGCCGACCCGAGCCTGCTGCTGACCCTGGGGCGCTTGTGTCTGCAAAGCAGCCTTTGGGGCAAGGCCCGGGATTATCTGGAAAGCAGCTTGCGCGTGCAGCGCAACCCGGAAGCCTGTGCGGAACTGGCGCGGCTGCTGGCGCAGCTGGGTGACACCGAGCGCAGCAATCAGTTGTTCCAGGAGGGCTTGGGCTTGCTGGACGAGCGCTTGCTGGCGGCACCGTTGCCGGTTCCTGTTCACGCGTGATTCCTGCCCCTGTAGCAGCTGACGCAGCCTGCGTTCGGCTGCGCAGCAGTCGCAAAACAGACACCACGGTTTGGTCAGGCGAGTCGCATAAACTTGGACGACTGCTGCGCAGCCGAACGCAGGCTGCGCCAGCTGCTATGTATGGACTCGCCCCCACTGTCTACCCGCTTTTGAAAAACCGCCGCCCCGTTGCATCTATGTATCAGGCCTATTCGAGGAAGCCGTCTTCGGCTTCTGGCCAAAATTGGAAGAGCTCGTGGTATGCCGATTACAGTCAGGCCTCGAAGGCCAGTAGCAGCTAAGGCATCAATCCACGCCGGTCTTACCTGGGGTCAATTTTTTTTCAGCAAAGGGCCGGACAGTTAGTACCTCGGTGGCAGAACTCTGTCGCTCAGTGGCTCATCGTCGCTTGCTGGCCATCACCAGCCTGGCGACGATAAGTCTGGTCATTCTGTAGAAGCACCCAGACGATTCGCAGGTTACGGTTGGCTAGCCTGACCGCAGCCTCCTTACGGCCCAGTCGGCTCATCCAGCGCAACAAGCGGCGGTCATCGGGTTGCTGGGAATCAGGTCGTAGTTGTTGCAGTACTGCATGGGCTCCCTGGATCATCAGGCTGCGTAAATAAACATCACCTCGCTTGGTCATGTCCCCCAGCCGGACCGTCTGCCCGCTGCTGTGCTGGTC